>NZ_JAWIIV010000029.1:0-74433 GCF_035916955.1 Noviherbaspirillum album
TTCGCCATCATGTTCGGTGAGCGCTTTACCAACGCCATCAACTAAACCGACCTCGCACACAGAAATCCTGACACGTCCCTTCATTGGCCGGCATGACGTCCATCGCCAACTGCTCTGCAACTTCAAGGCTGATATAGGGACGTCCAGAAGCGACTTTGCGGATTGCGCTGACCAACTGCGTACCGGCACTCTCTTTGGTGAGGTAGCCGCGTGCGCCCGCACGGATGGCGCGGACTGCGTATTGCTCTTCTTCATGCATGGTCAGAATCAGGATAGGGAGTTTAGGAACTTCATCCTTGATCTGCCGAATCAATTCGACTCCGCTGCGTCCTGGCATTGACAGGTCCAGCATCAGCAAGTCGAACCCGCCTTTGCGCACATGTGCCAGTGCTTCGAAACCGTCGACGGCTTCACCGACTACCTCAATGTCGTCAGCTCCATCGAGAATGCGCTTCAGTCCTTCACGCATAATAGTGTGGTCGTCGGCGATTACAATTCGAATCATAGGCTGCTTGCGGGTGGTGTATTCGGTTGTTCTATGGGAAAAATAGGTTCAATGGGTATTGAAGCTTGGATTATTACCCCATGTGGCTCGGCATTACGTATGCTGATTGTACCTCCCAACACAAAGATGCGTTCTTGCATCGCAATCAAGCCATAGCAATCTGGTTTATGTTCGTTTCCAGGCTCCATGCCAATTCCATCATCCTGAATCATAACATTGAGTTGGTGGTCTGTATGTGCAAAAGCAATTTTTGCCGTCCCCGCATGGGAATGCCTTTCGATATTCGACAGGCTTTCCTGGATAACACGGAAAACAGCGGATTCGATTGCATCATCAAGTTTCTGAAACTTGCCTGTGGTTTCCACAGTGCAAGTAATCCCGCTTCTTTTCTGAAAACTATCTGCCATCCATTCGGCCGCTGCAAGTAGACCGAAGTCGTCAAGAAGAGGAGGGCGCAACGCAGACGCCATGCTCTTTGTCATCGTAATGACGTTGTCCAGCAATCCTTGCATTTGGGCTACCCGGGCGGGCAAGCCGCCATCGGTATCCGGAAGACTGTTTTCCAGCCAGTCGAGATCGAGCTTGAGTACGCTCAGGCGCTGACCGATATCATCATAGAGTTTCTTCGAGAACCGGCGCTTTTCCACCTCCGTCGCTTGCTGGCTCGAAGCCGCCCATTTCCTCAAGTCTGCTTGGCCGACGGGGCGCTGGTTGAGTTCATTCGGCGGGCGCCGGGCAGTTGCGGTGTGCAGGATCAGCGCAAGGTACACTTCTCCATGCACGGCCACTCGCGTAATGCTGGTATCCATGACCAGCTGCTCGCCATTCGCATGCACGCCCTTGAGCTCCACCCTGGCACGTCGCTCGTTGAATCGTGCAGACGACAGGCGATCAATGCGACGCTTCTGCTCGTTGCCGAGTCTGTGCGGCAGCAGGATGTCAAGGGATTTGTCCATTAGGTTGTCTGCGCTATAGCCAAAGATGCGTTCCGCTTTTTGATTCACCAATACGATATGGCGCTGTGCATCGACGACGATGACTCCGTCCATGGCTGATTCGATGATTGACAATAGCGATGGATCGACTTTATTTGCGGGGAAGCGGGCAAGAGTGGTTATGAAATTCGGTAGTTGCCCGGGATTGGATTCCAAGTAAGTTGTCATCACAATTTCTCTATTGCCTAGTAAATGTTTGCCAACTTTCGATGTCAGCAGTAGATGCCGGACGAAAGACTACGTGATAGGGACAGGCTAGCCGCGCTGAATTGCCCATCCGATCGATCGGCGCTTCTGCCCAAGTTACGGCACGACAAATCGGGAGATCTCTTCCTAACATTCAAATCGATCATATCGAGTGGAAGATTCAAAGGTTTGATGAAAACAATATCCTCGAACGGTGGGGTCTAGGATACGCAGGGTCGGACCGCGAAAAAAACGGATCGACTGATTAAAATCACATGAGGTTGAGGACGCACAATCCCGCGGTTGCTATATAGTAAGCGTCATCCTTCAACGGTTCCGCGAGGTACCAACCCGTTTGCGATCGCTCAATCCGTTCTGTACGGATCAAGGCTGCGGAGCTAAGGTTTTCTTTCGACCAACACCATGAACGTTGATATTCAACTGGGCGAGATCAGCCATATCATTCAACTGGCCATTGCGCCTGTTTTTCTCCTGACTGGCGTCGGCACGAAGCTGTCGGTGCTTACCAGCCGCCTGGCGCGCATTATCGACCGGTCGCGAATTCTTGAAGATAGGATCAATGCCACGACGGCGGCCGATCATGCGGATGCCTACGTGGAACTCGACTATCTGTACCGTAGGGCGCACCTGATCAATCGTGCCATCACGCTGAGTACTTCCTGCGGCTTGCTCGTCTGTATCGTGGTGGCTTCACTGTTTATCGGCGATGCGCTCAATCTGGGCCTTGCAGGTTTTATCGGTTTCTGTTTCGTGCTCGGAATGTTTGCCTTGATCGGCAGCTTCGTTTATCTTCTGCGTGAAATTTTCATCGCAACCAGAACCATCTCCATTCGCAATACGCGTATTGCAAAAAAGACGTAGCCTGCAAAAAAGCAGCCTCTATCAGGCAAGTCCTTCAGGCTCAATGCGAGGATGAAAGATTTCTGAGTTCGGCCAGCCATGCAGGACGCACATTGAAGTGCTGCGTATCATGCAGGCATTCATCGATAGCTTCCCGCCAAACACGTGTAAGCCGAGCGAGCTTGGAAGAGGAATGCTCCTGCAGTTCGATTCTCAAAGCCCGTACGTGGATGGCCGCCAATTGCGGCAGGACGTTCAGCGCGTGCCATTCGTCGGAATGCTCGAGGTGGAAAAGCTGATCGTTCATCGCCGGTCCGGGCAAACCGCAAGCTTCAGTGCCACCATCGAGCGGCGTGGCGGAATGGAAGGAACGTTGAGAAATCCTTTCAATCGCGGCAGGACACCCCGGCAGGGTCGGAGTGTCCGGAGTGTCATGTGGCGCGACCCGAGGCGTAAGGATGGTGCAGCCTTTACCGAACCCGACAAGTTCGACGCCGATGCCCGGTATCCTGGAAATTTCCTCGATCTGGGCCACGGAGACTACGCGCGGCAAGATTACGCGAGTAAATGGAATATTACGTTTCAAATGCCTGATTGCGTTCGCCTCAAGCATCGACTGGGGCGCCATGTAGTGCATGGCGAGTCCAGGGTAATGCGCTGCGGTGTACAGCATAAGTGCCGGATCCGACAGCGTAATTGCGTCAATACCCAGTTTCGACGCATCTCTTATCATCGCGATCGAGGCTGTCCAGGGGTCTGCATCCACATGGGGTTGAGACAGTGAAAGTACAACTTTGGCTTTATGGGCATGTGCATAGCGGATGCCTTTTCGTAGCGCTGCATCATGAGCGAGTAACGACCGCAAATGAGGATGCAAACCGGCGGGGCGATATTCGATATAAATTGAATTGGCCCCGTTTTCGACTGCCGCCTTCAAACTCGTTAAGTTATATGCCGGGCATGCCAGCTCAAGCCTTTCTGTTACTGGCTCCGATGCCCTCCGAAGTGAAAACACCTGTGCAGAAACTTTACCCATGTCTGCTCCTTTCGGAAATTACATCTTAGCATTAGGATCATTGAATTCAGGTAACTTGAATGCTGCCTGCCATACAGGTTCGCCTGACTCCGACCTTTATTTTCCTAATTGCAATGATTCCAATCTAGCAGACGATTCTTTGTGGAAATTGATATTACTCAAACTACATTGCGCATAGGAATCTTTGTTGCGAGTTTGAAGCAGGGACCAGGGCGAGTACTGCTGTTCGGATTTAACTAAACAAAAGTTTCTTCGCCATGCTTTGCGCTGGAATGATCCTGGGAAAAGCAATAAGAAAAGGTGCCGGACAGCAATAATGGACCCCGAAATCCTTTAGCACGCGAAGGATCAGTCGTAGCTCAAGAACATCGTCCTGGCGCCGACGGGTCTGCTCGACCAAGTCACTGATGATCGATGGAAGGCTCCATGTGCAGAATGACGTGGAAAGAGCTTGGCGAAAAAGGTCGAGTAAACGATATCGATACGATCCAGTGCCTTGTTAGTCATTTCTCATCCAATTCTTTGAATTAACTTTGAATTAACTTTGAATGAGTGGAATGCGCCTACATACGGTTCCGAAGACCTAGAGCGTTTTCGGCTTGACTGTACTGACGATGTCGGAATATTTGCCCGCAGTACTGCGTTATGTCTCCTTGCCTTGGCCCCGCCATGTCGCGTCATCACGCCTTGTCCTGCGGGCAAGTGTTCTCGGCCTCGCCTAATCCAGTCAAGCCGAAAACGCTCTAGCCGCAAGAATTTGCTTGTGGCGCTAGTTACATGCTCAGGGTAGTGAAGGGAAGGCTCAAAAACGGGAAAAGCCAGATAAGGCTGTGAAGACTTATCTGGCTTTTGAATTTTGGCTCCCCGACCTGGACTCGAACCAGGGACCTGCGGATTAACAGTCCGTCGCTCTACCGACTGAGCTATCAGGGAACAGAGCAGCTATTATAGGCCGATCTTTCCACAGATGTCAAAGACTTGAGCGGGCTTCGCGCAGATGGACTGTCCTGCTTCCATGCGCATCCACNCAGCTATTATAGGCCGATCTTTCCACAGATGTCAAAGACTTGAGCGGGCTTCGCGCAGATGGACTGTCCTGCTTCCATGCGCATCCACCCGCCCATAGCAAGAAGGTCTTTACAGCACCTTCGCTATCGCATCGACGACGGCGTCAATATTCTTCGAATTGAGCGCGGCTACGCAGATGCGACCGGTATCAACTGCATAAATCGAATACTCGTCCCGCAAACGTGCCACCTGCTCCTTGGTAAGGCCGGAATAGGAAAACATGCCACGCTGCTTGATGACGAAATCGAAATCCTGACCCGGCGCCTTGTCCTTCAGTTTCTCCACCAGGGCCTGGCGCATTTCGCGGATGCGTACGCGCATGCCTGCCAGTTCATCTTCCCAAAGCTTGCGCAATTCCGGGCTGGAAAGGGTGGAGGCAACCACTTGGCCGCCATGAATCGGCGGGTTCGAGTAGTTTGTCCGAACCACGCGTTTCAGTTGAGAGAGTACGCGACCGGCTTCCTCGGCGCTGACAGCGGCAATGCTCAGCGCGCCTACGCGTTCACCGTACAGCGAAAATGACTTGGAGAATGAATTGGAAACCAGCAGCGGGCCGCCTGCCTCAGCGAATCGGCGCACGACCTTGCCGTCTTCCTCGATGCCGTCGCCAAAGCCCTGATAGGCCATGTCGAGGAAAGGAACAAGTCCGCGCTGGGATACGACGCTGATGACCTCCGTCCACTGCTCCTGCGTCAGGTCGGCACCGGTCGGATTGTGGCAGCAAGCGTGAAGCAGCACGATGGAGCCGGCCGGCATTTCCTTGAGCGCATTGAGCATGCCGCTGAAGTTGACGCCGCGGGTCGCCGCATCGTAGTACGGATAGTTGTTGACCACGAAACCGGCGGCCTCGAACAGCGCACGATGATTTTCCCAGCTGGGATCGCTGATCCATACCTGCGAGTTCGGGGAGAAACGCTTGAGGAAATCGGCGCCGATCTTCAGTGCGCCTGTGCCACCGAGTGCCTGCACGGTCACTGCACGTTTTTCTTGAACTACCGCGCTGTCGGCCCCAAATACGAGTTCTTGCACCGCCTTGTCGTATGCGGCGAGACCGTCGATCGGCAGATAGCTGCGCGGCGTGGGCTTTTCCATCAGTTGTGCTTCTGCCTTGCGAACGCAATCGAGCAGCGGAACCTTGCCGTTGTCATCGTAATAAACGCCGACACCGAGATTGACTTTATTCGGGTTTTTGTCAGCGTTGAAAGCTTCGGTAATGCCGAGAATCGGGTCTCGCGGTGCCATTTCGATAGCGCTGAACAGAGATGCGGGATGGGATTGGCTCATCGTGATAACATGAAAAATTGGCTGCAGAAGTAAGCATGATGCAACCGGGTTGTAGTCATTTCGGGCAAGGCCTCGAATCAGGGTGCAACTTAATATTTTACCAAAGGTCGAACTGAGATGGCAGATTTATCCCAGGTTTCTAGTCCCGTTGACGAATCGAAAATCGTCACTTTTCCCGATTCGCCATACAGGCTCTTTCAGCCCTTTCCTCCCGCCGGCGATCAGCCAGCGGCAATTGCCAAACTGGTGGAAGGTATCGAGGACGGATTGTCGTTTCAGACCCTCCTTGGCGTAACCGGTTCGGGAAAAACGTACACGATGGCCAACGTGATTGCCCGGCTTGGACGGCCGGCAATCATTTTCGCACCCAACAAGACTCTGGCGGCGCAGCTTTACAGCGAATTCCGCGAATTCTTCCCGCAGAACGCGGTGGAATACTTCGTCAGCTACTACGATTACTATCAGCCGGAAGCCTACGTCCCGCAGCGGGACCTGTTCATCGAAAAGGATTCCTCGATCAACGAGCACATTGAGCAGATGCGGCTGTCGTGCACGAAATCTCTGATGGAGCGCCGGGACGTGGTGATCGTGGCAACCGTATCCGCGATTTACGGTATCGGTAACCCGAACGAATACCATAAGATGATCCTGACCTTGCGCGCCAAGGACAAGGTCAGTCAGCGCGACGTGATCGCGCGCCTCATCCAGATGCAATATTCGCGCAACGAAGTCGACTTCGGCCGCGGTACGTTCCGCGTGCGTGGCGATACGATCGATGTCTTCCCCGCCGAACATGCGGAGCTGGCCTTGCGTATCGAAACCTTCGATGACGAAATCGACAGCCTGCAGTTGTTCGATCCGCTCACCGGGCGCGTCAGGCAGAAAATTCCGCGTTTCACCATCTACCCCGGTTCGCATTACGTGACCCCTCGTTCCACAGTCCTGCGTGCGATAGAAAGCATCAAGGAAGAGCTTCGCGAGCGCCTCGACTTCTTCCGCAAGGAGAACAAGCTGATCGAGGAGCAGAGGCTCGAGCAGCGCACCCGCTTCGACCTGGAAATGATGCAGGAAATCGGATTTACCAAGGGTATCGAAAACTATTCGCGTCATTTGAGCGGCGCGAAACCGGGTGAGCCGCCGCCGACCCTGGTGGATTATCTGCCGCAGGACGCCCTGATGTTCCTCGACGAATCGCATGTGCTGCTCGGACAGCTTAACGGCATGTACAACGGCGACCGCGCTCGCAAGACCAACCTGGTGGACTACGGCTTCCGCCTGCCGTCCGCGCTTGACAACCGTCCGCTCAAGTTCCTGGAATTCGAGGCGAAGATGCGGCAGACGGTCTTCGTATCTGCAACTCCCGCCGAGTATGAAGGCCAGCATTCCGGGCAAGTCGTCGAGCAGGTGGTGCGGCCGACCGGACTGGTCGATCCGCAGATTTCCGTGCGTCCTGCAAGCACCCAGGTCGACGACCTGATGTCCGAAATCTCGGAGCGCATCAAGAAGAACGAGCGCGTGCTGGTCACTACGCTGACCAAACGCATGGCCGAGCAGCTGACGGAATTCCTGGGCGACAACGGGATCAAGGTCCGATATCTGCATAGCGATATCGATACGGTGGAGCGCGTCGAGATCATTCGCGATCTCCGCCTTGGCACGTTTGACGTCCTCGTCGGCATCAACCTGCTGCGTGAAGGACTGGACATTCCCGAAGTGTCGCTGGTTGCCATTCTGGATGCGGACAAGGAAGGCTTCCTGCGTTCGGAGCGCAGCCTGATCCAGACGATAGGACGGGCCGCCCGCAATCTGAACGGCACGGCGATTCTGTATGGTGACAAGATCACGGATTCCATGCGCCGCGCCATCGACGAAACGGACCGGCGCCGGACCAAGCAGATCGCTTTCAATACCGCGAACAACATAACACCGGCCGGCGTCAGGAAGGAAATCCGCGACCTGATCGACGGAGTCTACAGCCCGCAGGAGGCGCGTGGCGAATTGCTGGTCGCGCAGGAGCAGGCCAAGTACGAGTCCATGAGCGAAAAGCAGGTGAGCAAGGAAATCAAGCGCCTCGAAAAACTCATGGTGGACCACGCGAAGAATCTCGAGTTTGAAAAGGCCGCTAAAATTCGGGACCAGTTGCATCTTTTGAAAGAGCAGCTGTTCGGTGCTCCCGGCATGGATAACGTCATCCCTTTAATCAGCAAGTAAGCTTGCCGGCGGTGGCGTATGCCTCCGCCATTTCAGCTTTGGGCTGTTGATGGTGGCGGGAGCAATGGTCTTCAATTCCTGACGATTTTTGCCTATGCCTTCATTTCTGCCAGCTTCCCTGAGCCAAGCCTTGCAGCTTGCGCATGCATCATGGCAGCCGATTCTGACCGAAGGTTTGCAAGCGGTTGCTGCTGCGGACCCGGCCTACCTTCCATCGCTGGCCGAAAACAATTATCTGCCTACGCAGGGACGCATATTCGCCGCCTTTGCCAAGCCGCTTGACGAGGTCCGGTTCGTGCTGGTCGGGGAAGGGCCGTATCCGCGCGAGGAGAGTGCCACCGGCGTGTGTTTCATGGACGGCGCCGTGGAATCGCTTTGGTCGGAGAAAGGCTTGTCCAAGCCGGTCAATCGCGCCACTTCGCTGCGGAACTTCGTGAAAATGCTGCTGGTCGCGGATGGCTTGCTTGTCGCGGAAAACACGTCGGGCGAGGCCGTTGCCGAAATATCGGCGAAGGCGCGTGCGATCGGATCCCCATTCATACAGACGCTGACCGAATTGCAGGCCAATCTGATGCGGCACGGTTTCCTGCTGCTGAACGCAAGCCTGGTCTTCCGGTCGGAGGTTCCTCCACTGCGCGACGCAAGGGCTTGGCGGCCGTTCCTCGAAGTGGTCCTCAATGCCCTGCTGGCACATTTCAAGGACCGGAACCTGTCTCCGCCAACCCTTGTTCTCTGGGGGAAGATAGCCGAGCAACTGGGTGCGCTTGAGGCCACCCCGCTTTTTCCCCGCGCCGTTTCGGAGCATCCTTACAACCTTTCCTTTATCAATAACAAAACGATGCAGCACTTGTTCGCTCCCATGCGATTGCTGCAACAGCAAAAGTAGCTGTCCCGGCGCGGCCTGCTTTTGCCGAGCAGAATTATTGTGATTTCCATCAGAGCTTGGTCGCCTGCCCTGACGCCGGTAGAAAAATTTTGTCCAAAATCATGGCGTGGCAAATCCAATTCGCCAAGATTGGATTCATCTTTTCGTTCGGTCATGTTCGCCAAGTCAGGCGCAGCCATTGGTGGGGGCAGAAATATGGATACGACGCGCGTTCTCTTCGTTTGCATGGGCAATATCTGCCGCTCGCCGACTGCGGAAGGCGTATTGCGCCAAATGGCATTCGCTGCGGGCTTGCATCAGTACGTCCTGATCGATTCCGCCGGCACGCATGGCTACCATGTCGGCGAAGCGCCTGATCCGCGCGCCCAGGTTGCCGCCCGCAAGCGCGGTTACGACCTGAGCCGGCTGAGGGCAAGAAAGATCGAGGTCCGCGACTTCTCCCGCTTTGATTTAATTTTGGGCATGGATTTCAACAACCTGGAAATCTTGCAGAGCCAATGCGACCCCGAACATCACCACAAAATAAAGCTGCTGATGTCGTATGCGGAGGAGCATGCAGCGTCGATCGTGCATGATCCTTACTATCGAAGCGCAAAGGACTTCGAACTTGTGCTCGATTACATTGAAGATGGTTGCCGTGGCTTGCTTAAATCAATCCTGCAGGGCGGCAGCGCAAAGACATATCCGAATGGGATTGAATCGACCCGGCACATTTCGGGACATTTATAAACTTCGGGTCACTTCCTGCTAAAGCTGAAGCATTGCGTCCGAGCATTCGCGTAGCAAATGCGCATCGGAATAGGATAGGTATTACCAACCTAAATGCAAATTTGACAATTTCATAAAGAGTATAGCAGCGTGTAAAAACTTCAATGCAGAGCAAGTTTGTCAGTCTGGTATTGCAATTCGGCTCCTGTAATTACCAGCCTTTCCAGTTTTAAGGAAGTTATGATTAATGCAATAAACTGGTATAAAGATTGCTAGGGTTAAAGTACCTTCAGCAATGACATGACATCATGAAAATCTTCCTGCCGGTATTGATTTCGATGGGGTGCCTTGTATCAAGCGCGGTGACTGCCCACGCCGCGGTGGCCGAACGGGAAGACGAGCAAGGCTTGCATAATTTCTCCTCGCAGGATCAGGTATTAATAACGGCAATGCATGATCGACCTGGCGGCGGTCAATCTCCGAATCTGCAATCTTTGTCGGCTGATCAGGGCGCCGGTATAAAACCACCACATACGCCTGCCCCACAAGGATTTTATGTTGATGTGAAGAGGCCGGTCATGTCGGGTACGATTGACGATCGTACTCTCTGGCCCGATAGCGAACCGTTGCGACTGATGTCCCCGGTGGATGATCTCTATGCCAGTGGCCAGCGATTCATGCTGGGATATCGATGGAAGCGCTTGAGTATCGAAGGCACCGCGCTGCAGCCTTCAAGACAGTCTTATGAGAATGCAGCTCGACAGCAAGGCAGCGAATTGCGCGCTAACTGGCGGTCGACCCGCTTGTCTTTCAGCCCGGCGGAAAACTGGCTTATCAAGCTGAGCAGGGGAGCCGTCAGCAATCTCGACAATCTGGTTCCCGGCGAGCAGGTGCGGCGTACGGCCCTTGCCGCGACGTACAGCCGTCCATTTTCAACAGGGGGCTGGGAAACCACTTTCGCCTGGGGACGCAACGCGCGCAAGAATCGGGAAAGTCATTCCGGGTACCTGCTCGAATCGACGCTGCGGTTCGCCGGCGTCCATTCAATGTTCGGCCGCATCGAGCAGATCGGCAGCGACAGCCTGATGCGGGCGAACGAAGCCCTGCCGCGCCAATTGTTCACCTTGAATCGGGTCACTCTCGGCTATTACCAGGACCTCCGCATCAATGGTCCATTTGGAGTGGAGGTGGGCGCTTTCGTCAGCCGCCATCTTGTGCCCTCGGACATGATGCCTTCCTATGGCAAGGATCCTACTGCTTACATGATGTTCGTCCGGCTGAAGCTGCAGTAACCGGTCATTCCGGCTTCGACCCATCTTCAGGTGGTTTCCTTAACGCCCATGCCGGAACCGCATGGGCTGTCAGCACGTCCATGCAATTTGTGAAATAATTCCTTGCCTGAAACCTCCCCTCTGGAAGCTGTTGCTCTTGCCTGATTGTCTTTTCTTGTCTTTCGCACGGCTCCGGTAAAGATAAATACGGAGCAGCGAATACCAGCTGATCCCATCGTCCTCAATACCTGACAAATTTACTCAACTTTGATATACTTGACTAAATTCTTCGGGTACTAAGTTATTCGGTTTAACAGGTTCGAAGTTCTGCTCTGGAGTTGAGGGATATGCGTCTGACTACTAAAGGCCGTTTTGCAGTAACTGCAATGATCGATCTCGCGTTGCGCGACGACAAAGGGCCGGTGACATTGTCCGCAATTAGCCAGCGGCAAGAAATTTCGCTGTCCTATCTTGAGCAGCTGTTCGGCAAGCTGCGCCGTCATGAGATTGTCGAATCGGTGCGCGGTCCGGGCGGCGGTTACACACTGGCCCGCAAGCCGGAAGACGTCACCGTTGCCGACATCATCATCGCGGTCGATGAACCCATCGATGCGACACAGTGCGGCGGCAAGGAGAATTGCCACAGCCCTGGTCACGAACACGGTAGCCGCTGCATGACACATGATCTTTGGGCGACGCTCAATGCCAAGATGGTCGAATACCTGGATTCCGTGTCGCTGAAGGATCTGGTCGACCAGCAGCGCCAGAAGAATGCCGAACATAACGTGGTGCTGATGCCGCGCCCCCATATAGCCGCCTGATTGGAGTTAGCCAGTATGAACGCCCCTTTGGAAAAAAGCCTGATCGAAACCATCAAGGCACCGCACTTTCCGATCTACATGGATTACTCGGCGACGACGCCGATCGATCCCCGCGTTGCCGAAAAAATGATTCCCTACCTGCGCGAGCAGTTCGGCAATCCGGCATCGCGCAGCCACATGTACGGCTGGACTGCCGAGAAGGCGGTTGAAGAGGCGCGTGCCCATGTGGCGGCACTGGTCAATGCAGATCCGCGTGAAATTGTCTGGACTTCCGGCGCGACCGAGGGCAACAACCTTGCGCTCAAGGGCGCCGCGCATTTCTACAAGACCAAGGGCAAGCACATCATCACCGTCAAGACCGAACACAAGGCCGTGCTGGATACCGTGCGCGAGCTGGAGCGCCAGGGATTCGACGCGACTTACCTGCAGCCGCAGGACAACGGCTTGGTCACGCTGGAGCAACTGCAGGAAGCGATCCGTCCCGACACCATCCTTGTCTCGGTGATGCTGGTGAACAATGAAATCGGCGTGGTCCAGCCGATTCCGGAAATCGGTGAATTCTGCCGCTCCAAGGGCATCATCTTCCATTGCGATGCCGCCCAGGCGACAGGGAAGATGGAGATCGACCTCGAGAAGTGGAAGGTCGATCTGATGACCTTTACTGCCCACAAGACTTATGGACCGAAGGGTATTGGCGCCCTGTATGTCCGCCGCAAGCCGCGCGTGCGTATCGAAGCGCAAATGCACGGCGGTGGCCATGAGCGCGGCCTGCGCTCCGGCACGCTGCCCACGCACCAGATCGTCGGCATGGGTGAAGCATTCCGTATTGCCAAGGAAGAGATGGCTCAGGAAATTGCACGGATCAAGTCCTTGCGCGACCGCCTGGCAAAGGGACTGACCGAAATCGAAGAGGTGTATATCAACGGCGACATGGAACATCGTGTGCCGCACAACCTCAACGTCAGCTTCAACTATGTCGAAGGCGAATCCCTGATCATGGCGATCAAGGACATCGCTGTTTCCTCCGGTTCCGCTTGTACTTCAGCCAGTCTGGAACCATCTTATGTATTGCGGGCGCTCGGCCGCAGCGATGAACTGGCGCACAGCTCGATCCGCTTCACGATCGGCCGTTTCACCACGGAAGAAGATATTGATTTCACGATCAATCTGATCAAGACCAAGGTAGCGAAACTGCGCGAGCTGTCGCCGCTGTGGGATATGTACAAGGACGGGATCGACCTCAGCACGATCCAATGGGCTGCGCACTGACCTTTAAAAGATACAAGGAGCAAGAAAATGTCTTACTCGGAAAAAGTTCTCGATCATTATGAAAACCCGCGCAATGTCGGCGCATTCGACAAGGGCGATGACTCGGTCGGCACCGGCATGGTTGGCGCGCCCGCCTGCGGCGACGTCATGAAGCTCCAGATCAAGGTGGGTGCTGACGGCGTCATTGAAGATGCGAAATTCAAGACCTACGGCTGCGGTTCGGCGATCGCTTCGTCGTCGCTGGTGACCGAATGGGTCAAGGGCAAAACGCTGGACGAGGCAATGTCCATCAAGAATACGCAGATTGCGGAAGAACTGGCGCTGCCGCCGGTGAAGATCCACTGCTCGATCCTTGCCGAAGATGCAATCAAGGCGGCTGTGCTGGATTACAAGACCAAGCATGGCAGCGATGCCAAGGAAGCGGCCTGATCCGGTGCCGCTGTCTCGATAACGGATACGAGAAGGAAACTGAAGCGTTATGGCAATCACATTGACCGAAAAAGCTGCAAAGCACATCAATCGCTATATTGAACGGCGCGGCAAGGGCATTGGTTTGCGCTTCGGCGTACGCACGACCGGCTGCTCCGGTCTTGCGTACAAGCTGGAGTATGTGGACGAAAACGCGCCGGAAGACAGCGTGTTCGAATCGCATGGCGTGAAGGTTTTCGTCGATCCCAAGAGCCTGCCGTACATCGACGGCACCGAACTGGATTTCGCACGCGAGGGCTTGAACGAAGGCTTCAAGTTCAATAATCCGAATGTGAAGGACGAGTGCGGTTGCGGCGAAAGCTTCCGTATTTGATCGAACCGGATAACTTCTCCCGTCATGGAGAATAGCCCTGTCCAAGCCTGTTGAAGTACAAACAGGCTTTTCTTTTAGGCGGTCATGCAAAATCACTTTGAGCTTTTCCAGCTGCCGCAGCGCTTCGCGATAGACAGCGCGGCCCTCGATGCCGCGTATCGCGAAGTGCAGAATCGCGTGCATCCGGACAAGTTTTCCAATGCGAGCGGGTCCGAGAAGCGGGTGGCGATGCAATGGGCAACGCGCGCCAATGAGGCGTATCAGACCTTGAAGAATCCATTTAAGCGCGCTGCGTATCTGTGCGAATTGAATGGCGTCGATCTGCAGATCGAATCCAATACGGCAATGCCGACGGCGTTCCTGATGCAGCAGATGGAATGGCGGGAAGCGCTGGAAGACGCGAGGGCAGGGAAAGATCTGGCCGCGCTCGATCGCCTGGACCAGGAATTGCGCGCTGCACGCAAGGAAGAGCTCTCGGATATCGGGGTGATCCTGGAGGCGAAGAATTTCGCGGAGGCTGCGCAGCGCGTGCGGCAGTTGATGTTTCTCGAGAAGTTTGCGGAAGAAGTACAGGCAGTTTTTGAACAACTTGAAGGCTGACGATCGATAGTGACCGCATTGCGGACGTGACCGTGCCGATACCGAAAATCTACTATGGCTTTACTTCAAATCTCTGAACCGGGCATGTCCACCGCGCCGCACCAGCACAGGCTGGCTGTGGGAATCGATCTCGGCACCACCAATTCGCTGGTCGCAACGGTGCGCAGCAGCATTCCCGAAGTGCTCAGCGATGAAGAAGGGCATACCCTCCTGCCTTCCATCGTGCGCTATCTGCCCAATGGCCATGCCCACATCGGATACAAGGCGCAGGCCGCGCAAACCACGGATCCGAAAAATACGATCGTCTCCGTCAAGCGGTTCATGGGCCGCGGACTCAAGGATATCGCTTACGCCGAAAACCTGCCTTACGACTTCGTCGATGCGCCCGGCATGGTGCAGCTGAAGACCGTTGCCGGCATTAAAAGTCCGGTCGAGACGTCGGCGCAGATTCTTGCGACGCTGCGCCAGCGCGCCGAAGACGCGCTCGGCGACGAACTGGTCGGCGCAGTGATCACGGTGCCGGCCTATTTCGACGATGCGCAGCGCCAGGCTACCAAGGATGCGGCCAAGCTGGCCGGCCTTAACGTGCTTCGCCTGCTCAACGAGCCGACGGCCGCGGCGATCGCGTACGGTCTCGACAACAGTTCTGAAGGGGTATATGCGGTGTACGACCTCGGCGGCGGCACGTTCGACATCTCGATACTGAAGCTGACGAAGGGCGTGTTCGAAGTGCTCGCCACCGGCGGCGACTCCGCTCTTGGCGGCGACGACTTCGATCATCGCATCCTTTGCTGGATTGTCGAGCACGGCAATCTTGCGCCCCTGTCCGACAAGGATATGCGCATCCTGATGGTCAAGGCGCGCGAAGCCAAGGAGCTACTGTCGACCCAGGCGGAAACGCATATCGATGCCGTTCTCAATTCCGGGGAGGAAGTGCATCTGACCCTCTCGGCGGAAACCTTTACTCAGATTACCCAGCATCTCGTCGCCAAGACCATTACGCCGTGCCGCAAGGCCCTGCGCGATGCCGGCCTTGCCGTGGATGACGTCGACGGTGTCGTGCTGGTCGGCGGCGCAACCCGCATGCCGCACGTACGGAAAGCGGTTGGTGAGTTTTTCCAGACGACGCCGCTGGCCAACATCGATCCCGACAAGGTGGTCGCGCTGGGTGCCGCCATCCAGGCCAATCTGCTGGCCGGCAACCGCGCGCCGGGAGATGACTGGCTCCTGCTCGATGTGATCCCGCTGTCGCTGGGCATCGAGACCATGGGAGGACTGGTCGAGAAGGTTATCCCGCGCAACTCCACGATTCCTTGCGCACGCGCACAGGAATTCACGACATTCAAGGATGGCCAGACGGCGATGGCCATTCACGTAGTGCAGGGCGAGCGCGAACTGGTTGCGGACTGCAGGTCGCTCGCGCGCTTCGAACTGCGCGGCATTCCACCCATGGCGGCCGGCGCCGCGCGTATCCGCGTCACCTATCAGGTCGATGCCGACGGCTTGCTGTCGGTTTCAGCGAGAGAGCAGCATTCCGGCGTGGAGGCGTCGATTGCAGTCAAGCCATCCTATGGTCTCGGCGATGAGGACATCGCGAAGATGCTGCAGGATTCCTACAGTTCTGCCGACATCGACATGAAGCTGCGGGCATTGCGGGAAGAGCAGGTGGAGGCGGAGCGCATCCTGCTGGCAACCGGCTCCGCGCTGGATGCGGATGCCTCATTGCTGTCGGAGCAGGAGCGCGCGGACATCGCCGGCCTGATGGCGACGGTGCAGGAGTGCCTGCAGGGCGACGATCATGCTGCCATCAAGGCCGCCGTCGATGCGCTTGCCAGGGGCACTGAAGAATTCGCGGCCCGGCGCATGGATCGCAGCGTTCGTGCCGCGCTCGCCGGCAAAAAGCTCGACCAGATCGCATAGGCGTTTTTCATCGTATTGAATTCATATTTTTGCAAGGAATCCCAAGTGCCCCAAATCGTTGTACTCCCTCACGCAAGCTTGTGCCCGGAGGGCGCAGTCATCGAAGCACCGGCAGGCAAGTCCATCTGCGATGCCTTGCTCGAACACGACATCGACATCGAGCATGCCTGCGAAAAATCGTGTGCCTGCACCACCTGCCATGTCGTGGTGCGTGAAGGTTTCCAGTCGCTGAACGAGCTGGAGGAGAAGGAAGAAGATCTGCTAGACCGCGCCTGGGGCCTTGAAGCCACGTCCCGCCTTTCATGCCAGGCTATTTTGGCGGAAGAGAATGTGGTGGTCGAAATACCAAAATACACGATCAACCATGCGAGCGAAAATCACTGAACGGAAGCGCAGACATGAAGTGGACTGATACGACCCGCATCGCCGAAGAGCTGTACGACAAATTCCCCGATGTGGATCCGCTGACGGTGCGATTCACCGACCTGCACAAATGGGTGTGCGAGCTGGACGGTTTCGATGACGATCCGCAACGCTCGGGAGAAAAGATCCTGGAAGCGATCCAGATGGCGTGGATCGAGGAAGCCCAGTAGCTTCCCCATTGGGCAATTCCTGAACAGGCTTTTGTGACAGCGTCGCTTACACCGCGCGTTCATGCAGCGTTCATACCGCATTGAGCGGCAGCGACACGATCAGGGTCGTGCCGCGATCCGGTCTGCTATCGATGGTCATCTCGCCGCCGAGCGCGTTAATTCTTTCTTCAATGCCGACAAGTCCGAAAGAATTTGCCTTTCTCCTGCAATCCGGATAAATGCCGATGCCATTGTCCGCGACGCGCATGATCAGCTGCCCTGACTCCTTGTACAGTTCGATCTCGACCTGACTTGCCTGCGCATGTCGGATCACATTGTTCAGCGACTCCTGCAGGATGCGAAACAGCGCTGTCGCGCGGCTGTCGTCCAGGCTGATATCGTCTTCCATCGCCAGCTCGCAGGCAATGCTGCTGCGGCGCTGGAAATCCTGCACCTGCCATTCGATTGCCGCTGACAGTCCCAGGTCGAGGACGGTAGGCCGCAGGTTATTGATGGCCGCGCGCACTGCCTTCATGGTTGCGTCGATATGGTTGAGCGCGACGCTGACGCGTTCATTCAGTTTGGGGTGCGCTGAGCCGGTGCGGGTGTGCAGCATGGAGACGTCGATTCGCAACGCCAGCAGGTTCTGGCCGAGATCATCATGGATCTCACGCGCGATCCGCTTGCGCTCATCCTCCCGCACTCGTTCCTGGTAAGACACCAGATGCCGCAGCATCTGCCGCGAATGGCGCAACTGCTCTTCCGTTTTTTTGCGTTCGGAAATGTCGGTGCAGCTGCCGATATAACCGAGAAAGCGGCCTGAGGGCGAGCTGCGCGGAACCCCGTGCGCCAGCATGTAGTGATGATGTCCGTCGTGCCTGCGCAGCCGATACTCCACGGTGAATGGACGGCGCTCGGCAAACGCCGACGACTGCTCCGCGACGCAGGATTTCAGATCCTCGACATGAATGCCTTCGGTCCAGCCGTGTCCCAATTCCTGTTCTAGGGTCCGGCCGGTGAACTCCAGCCACATTTTATTGAACCACACATATTCCTGGTCCGGACCGGTGATCCAGATGAGCACCGGCGCGGAATCGGCCATCAGCCGGAATCGCTCTTCGCTTTCTATCAATGCCAGTTCAGCCTGCTTGCGTTCGCTGATGTCGCACAATACGATGCGACAGGATTTGCCGTCGGCATCGGCATTGGCTTCCACATGCGCGAAGAACGGCTTTTTCCGGACGTCGAGGAACGTCAGTTCGCAGGTAATCTTGTTGCTGCTAGGGAGGACTTGCCTGAGAAAATCATGAAAGACGTCGTGCATGTCCAGCGACACGAAATCGACCAGGCTTCTGCCGCGAAGCGTGTCACGTGAAATGCCCAGCAATCCCGCGCCGGTCAGGTTGACTTCCTGAATGGCGCCGCTCTGGTTCGTCAGGAAGTAGGCAACCGGAGCCAAGTCATATAGGTCTGCAAACAGGCTCTTTCGGGTATCCGTTCGCTTCTCGTTGAGGTATTGCGCAGACGCGTCAGAGCTGCGGCCTATGATGTTGGTTTCCGATAGGTAACAGTCCAGGCGAGTTTCATCCGTTAATTTTGCCCGATCGTTACGGCGGCGCATCAGCGGTCGTTGCATGGGTTGTTTGTCGTTGCCGTATTCCACAAGCAGTTCTCTCCGCGAGTCGAAAAGCAAATGAAAATGCCGAAAGCCAAATGTGCGGTCACAGAGAACTGCTGGCAAGCGAGCCGGCTTCGGGAACCTGCTTGGCCGGCTTGGTAACGCCTGCGCCAAAACGAGCATATTCTTGCGCCGACGAACGAGCCGAATCGTCTACCCGGAGGCAATGCTCCTGTCGCCCGGCAAACCAGTGACAGCGGTGCGGGTCATCACGCGCGTGCAGCAAGTCGTCCCTTGACGATGCGGACCCGGTCTCCCGCACTCCATGACGGCTGTTTGGTAAACGGAAAGGTGCGTACGGCACCGTTCTCCATCCGCACCCTGACGTGGTACGACGTGTTCGCCCGGGTGCGTTTTTCGACTTCGTTGCCAGCGTAGCCTCCACCGACCGCACCGGCGACGGTTGCAATCTTTCGGCCGCTGCCGTCTCCAATCTGGTTGCCGAGTACGCCGCCAAGTACGGCGCCGGCTAACATGCCGATGCCGCTGGATTCAGCCGCTTGCTTGATAATCTGAACCGATTCCACGTGTCCGCAGCTTCTACAGGCGGCTGGCGCCTTTGCGACGGTGGAGGGCTGAGCGGAATTCTGGCGTCGTGTTCCAGCCAGCGCACTGGACGGCGGAGCATCGCTGTCGTCCACGAGCCGTCCAGGCGCCTGAGGAAGGACGCTATCCGCCTGTTCCCGGTCCGGTTCGCCTTGCAGCAATGCTGCGGGCGACGTGGCCGCCGCCGCCTCGCCAATCGAACTGCCGAGGCTATTGCCCGATGGGGATGTGATGGAACCATGGGAGTTGGGAAGCATTCCCGTCATTGCCGCTACACCGGTCAGACTAACCACCATGACGGAAACGGCTGCTCCGGCGACGAGCGGGTGCATGCGGTTTGCTGTCTTGTTGCTTTCCATGCTGTCCTCCTTTGAAATGCGCTGCCCGATCCACTGATGGACGCGGCGGCAGCGTCAATTCATTATCCGAATTGGACGTTGGAAATAAAACAGTGCGTGTGTGTAAGCTGTAATGCTTTGTAAGCCGATTGATATGGGTCAATCGCGGGCGGGAATAAAGTCCCTGGCGTGTGTCATAGATGCAAAACCAACGACGATCGTGGAGAAAGGGGAGTGGTCTGGTGGCCCTGATGGGCAGGATCCGCAGGAAAAGCGAACGCAGGGCGTCCGTGATCTACCTGGGCAGGGCAACGGATTGCCCGGCGCCGGGCAATCCGTAATACGCTCAGTCTTCCTTGCGGAGATGCGGGAAAAGAATGACGTCGCGGATATTCGGGGAGTCGGTGATCAGCATCATCAGGCGATCGATGCCGATGCCGCAGCCGCCGGTGGGAGGCAGGCCGTATTCGAGCGCGCGGATATAGTCCGCGTCGTAATACATGGCCTCTTCATCGCCTGCATCCTTTGCCGCCACCTGTGCCTGGAATCGCGCCGCCTGGTCTTCCGGATCGTTGAGCTCAGAAAAGCCGTTGGCGATTTCGCGGCCGGTGATGAAAAGCTCGAAACGCTCGGTGATGCCGGGTACGGTATCGGACGCGCGGGCCAGGGGAGACACTTCAATCGGATAGTCGATGATGTAGGTCGGCTCCCATAACTGCGACTCGGCCGTCTCTTCAAAGAGGGCCAGTTGCAGCGCGCCCAGGCCTGCCGTGGCGAGCGGTTCCACGCCGAACTTCTTGAGTTCGGCCTTGACGAAGGCGGCATCCTGCAGCTGTGCATTGGTGTAATGCGGCGCATACTTGTTGATGGCCTCGACGATGGTCATCCGGTGGAAGGGCTTGCTGAGATCGAGCTCTTTTCCCTGGTAGGTGAGCTGGGCGGTGCCGTGCGCATCGATCGCCGCCTGGCGGATCACTGCTTCGGTAAAGTCCATCAGCCACTTGTAATCGACATAGGCGGCATAGAACTCCATCATCGTGAATTCGGGATTGTGCCGCGGCGACACGCCTTCGTTGCGGAAGTTGCGGTTGACCTCGAACACGCGGTCGAAGCCGCCCACCACCAGTCGTTTCAAGTAGAGCTCGGGCGCAATGCGCAGGAACATCTGCATGTCGAGTGCATTGTGATGCGTGATGAAAGGCTTGGCCGCGGCTCCGCCCGGGATCGGATGCAGCATCGGCGTTTCGACTTCCATGAAGTCGTGCTCGGACATGAAGCGGCGGATCGACGACATCGCGGCGGTACGGGCCTTGAAAGTGCGGCGCGTCTCTTCGCTGGTGATGAGATCGACGTAGCGCTGGCGATATTTAGTTTCTTGGTCCGACAGGCCGTGGAACTTGTCCGGCAGCGGGCGCAGCGATTTTGTCAGCAGGCGCAGCGCCGTCACCTTGACTGACAACTCGCCGGTCTTGGTCTTGAACAGCACGCCTTCGGCGCCAAGCAGATCGCCCAGGTCATAGTGCTTGAATGCCGTATGCGAGGCTTCACCAGCGTTGTCGTTCGTGATGTAGAGCTGGATGCGGCCTTCGGCATGGCGGCCTGAGCCGTCCTGGATCGTCGCGAACGAAGCCTTGCCCATGACGCGCTTGAGCATCATGCGTCCAGCAACGCTGACCCTGACCGGATTGGCTTCGAGCTGTTCGTTGGTCATTTCCCCATACTGCAAATGCAGCGCGGCGGCCTTATGTTCGGGGCGGAAGTCGTTCGGGAATGCAACGCCTTGTTCCCGCAAGGCGGCCAGCTTGGCGCGGCGCTCGGCGATGATGGAATTTTCATCCTGTGCCGGCGCGGCGTTTTCTATTTGATTGTTCATTTGAAGTTTGCGTGTTTGGACAAGTGGCTCGGACTCGGTGCACGGATTGGACGCGCGGCCTCAGACACCCTGTTTCAGAGATGCAGCGATGAAATCGTCCAGGTCTCCGTCGAGCACGGCCTTGGTATTGCCGACCTCGTGGTTGGTACGCAGATCCTTGATGCGCGACTGGTCCAGCACATACGAGCGAATCTGGTGCCCCCAGCCGATGTCGGTCTTGGACTCTTCCATCTTCTGCTGCTCGCTCATGCGCTTTCGCAATTCGAGCTCGTACAGGCGCGACTTCAGCATGGCCCATGCTTCGGCGCGGTTGCGATGCTGGCTGCGGTCGTTCTGGCACTGCACGACGATTCCTGAAGGAGCGTGCGTCAGCCGCACCGCGGAGTCGGTCTTGTTGATGTGCTGGCCGCCCGCGCCTGAGGCGCGGAAGGTGTCGATGCGCACGTCGGCCGGATTGATGTCGATCTCGATCGACTCGTCGACTTCCGGATAGACGAAGACGCTCGAGAACGAGGTATGGCGCCCGTTGGCCGAGTCGAACGGCGACTTGCGCACCAGGCGATGCACGCCGCTTTCGGTGCGCAGGAAGCCATAGGCATACTCGCCCTCGACCTTGATGGTGGCGGTCTTGATGCCGGCGACTTCGCCCTCCGATTCTTCGAGAAGCTCGGTCTTGAAGCCCTTGCGTTCGCAATAGCGCAGGTACTGGCGCAGCAGCATCGATGCCCAGTCCTGAGCTTCGGTTCCGCCGGCGCCGGCCTGGATGTCAATGAAGCAATTGTTGGGATCCATCGGATTGGAAAACATCCGGCGGAACTCCATGCCTTCGACCAGCTTGCGCAGTTCATCCGCATCTTGCTCGATGGCTTGCAGGGTGTCTTCGTCCTGCTCTTCCCTTGCCATCTCGAACAGGTCGCGCGCATCCGCGAGATCCGCGTTGATCTTGGTCAGGTTGAGGACGATGGCTTCCAGCGACTTCTTTTCCTTGCCGAGATCCTGCGCGCGCTTGGGATCGTTCCAGACGCTGGGATCTTCGAGTTCGGCATTGACTTGTTCGAGTTTCTCCGACTTCACATCGAAGTCAAAGATACCTCCGAAGTTCTGCTGCACGGGTGGACAGGTCCGCGAGCAGCGCGGAGAGGGAGTTGAGGCGTTCGGCTTCCATGGCAGTATCTCTTGCAATCAAACCTTACATTATACCCGAGCGGCAAGGCACCCAAGGCAAACGCAGCCTGATTTTTAAGTTGCATTCAATTGTCTTCAGGCTGCCTGGGCATGCTCGACCAGCAGTTGCACCCGCGTTATCCCATTGAATTCGTTCGCATCGAGGCGATAGGCGACAATTGCGCGTTCCGGCAGGTCGTCGGTGCGTCCGAACCAGATTGCGTCATAGCGCTGTCCGCCTTTCTCGAGCGTCAGCTTGAGATGTTTTTCTTTCAGGATACGCTGGCTGATGATACGGAACTCGTCGCAAAATACCGGCGGCGCAAATCCCTGGCCCCATACTTGGTCGTCAATGAGTTCGATGAACTGCGGCGTGAAATAAGCTTCTTCCAGCGGGCCGTCCGTTTCGATAATGCGTTCGAGCTGATGTTCGGTCAGCCAGTCGCGCCCGACCGCTTCGAAGGCGCGGGAAAAGGCGTCAAAGCTTTCCGCCGGAATGGTCAGGCCGGCCGCCATGGCATGGCCGCCGAATTTCTGGATCAGGCTGGGCGCTTGCTTGGATACAAGATCCAGCGCGTCGCGCAGGTGGAAACCGGCGATCGAACGCCCGGAGCCCTTGATCACACCCTCGCCACCCGGGGCGAAGGTAATGGTCGGCCGATAGAACTTGTCCTTGAGGCGCGAGGCGACGATGCCGATCACGCCCTGGTGCCAGGATTCGTCGAACACGCTGATGGTCGTGCTGTTCGCCGGCTCGAACGTGTCGAGCAGGCTCAGCGCGGTATCCTGCATGCCGGCTTCGATATCGCGCCGCTCGCGGTTGATGCTGTCGAGCTGCTGCGCAATGGCCCATGCCCGCCCTTCGTCGTCGGTGGTCAGGCATTCGATGCCCAGCGACATGTCGGCCAGGCGGCCGGCGGCATTCAGGCGCGGTCCCAGCGCGAAACCGAGATCGAAGGGCGTGGCCCGCCGGGCTTCGCGGGAGGCAGCGCGAAACAGCGCGGCGATGCCCGGCTGCATGCGGCCGGCGCGCATGCGCTTGAGGCCCTGGGCCACCAGGATGCGGTTGTTCGCGTCCAGCTTGACCACGTCGGCCACCGTGCCGAGCGCCACGAGGTCGAGCAGGCTGTCGAGCTTGGGCTGTGACTGGGCATCGAACAGGCCGCGCCTGCGCATTTCCGCGCGCAGGGCGAGCAATACATAAAACATCACGCCGACACCCGCCAGGTTCTTGCTCGGGAAACCGCAGGACGGCTGGTTGGGATTGACGATCACGCGCGCATCCGGCAAGCGGTCGCCGGGCAAGTGGTGATCGGTGACGACGACGTCAATGCCGCGCCGCTTGGCTTCCTCGACGCCGTCGATGCTGGCGATGCCGTTGTCTACGGTGATGATGACATCCGGCGATTTTTCTCGAATGGCAAGTTCGACGATCTCGGGCGTCAGCCCGTAACCGTATTCGAAACGGTTCGGTACGATGTAATCGATGCGCGCTCCGAGCGAGCGCAGGCCGCGCAGCGCTACTGCGCATGCGGTGGCGCCATCGCAGTCATAGTCGGCGACGACCACCATCTTCTTTCCTGCGCCGATGGCATCGGCCAGATAGCTTGCCGCCGCATCGATATGCAGCAGGCCGGAGGGCGTGATGAGCGAAGCGAGCTCGCTCGACAATTCTCGCGCGTCGAGCAGGCCGCGTGCTGCATACAGGCGCGCAAGCACCGGATGCACGCCTTGCTGGTGCAGCATTTCGGCGTGGCGGAAGGAATAATTGCGGGCTGCGATGCGGGTCATGTGCTCAATAAGGCAAGATTGGGTTTGATCCAGAATTTTCGCAGCGACGATCGGGATGCGGTAGACCGGAAAAGGCGAGCGTCATTGGTAAGTATCAAGGACAGCGCCTCCATTTTTCCGGATTTGAGGCACTCTTGCAATGGTGCGAACCAGTCATTTTCCAGGCGCTTGAAGACGGTTATCCATGCCGCCCAGTCATTCGACAGCACGGGTTCCACCAAGTCTTCCAGCACTAGCAGGGCCGGCTCGTTACCATGACCTGCCGCCAGGTCAGCCGCCGACGCCGCCTTCAAATGCCGCGGCGCACTTTCCGCGATGGCGGACATCCATCCGCCAAGATTGAATACGGCGCCGTATGGCGATGCGCCGTTGGACGGTGCGGCATCGGAACCGCCCCACAGCCACAGGGAATTGATCGGATTGAGGCCGCGTGCTTCGCGTTCATCGTTCAGAGGATGCTGGAACCAGTGCATCTGCACTTCGTTCTGCACCTTGCGCCAGTCGCGTTCGCCCGGCCCGCGCGGCATCCACAGATCGATATTGTGTCCGCCAGCAGCGTCGGGAGACGAGGTTTTCAGCTCCGCCCAATCATCGGATCGCAGCAACCAAGTGCCTGCATTGCAAAATCGCAAATCGCGGCCGTCTTCATCGAACAAGGGTTTTGCGATTTCAAACAGGTGGCGTGACTCCGTTTCCGTTAGCATTAAGCGGCGCGGGTCGGTGAGAACAAGGTGGTCGCGCGCGATGTGGATGTGCACTGGATGCATGACGAACCAGGTGCCTGTGCCGGCTGCCTCGTCCTTTATACCCGCTGCACGGAGCATCTGGGCACCAACCGGCGGGCTGCCGCCGCGCTCCAGCCGGTCGAGCAGCCCAAATCGGTGCGCCAGCCAGACTTCGTGAGGCAGCGCGCGCGAGTACTCGTCGAAGCGCTCATGCCGGACTGCCGCCGGCTCCGACTTCGAGCGCGCAAGCAGCATGGCGAGGGCGGGTGCATCGATCTCACGAAACAGGTCGGCGGCAAGTTCGGCTGGCGGCAGGGCGAAGGGGATCAGGATATCGAGGTGACTCATGCCTGAATTGTATGGCAAACTGCGCACTTCATCGGATGTTGCCATTCCATCTACACCGTTCCGGCGGTGCCGGGCGTGCAGCCCGCGATGAGCGACTTCTAACAGGGAGTAATTTTTTGAGCATTGTCAAGAATATGCCGTTCGAATGGTTGGTCGGCCTGCGCTACACGCGGGCCGGGCGGCGCAGCGGCCGCAACAGCTTCATTTCCTTCATTTCGCTGATCTCGATGGCGGGCATCGCGCTCGGCGTCGCTGCGCTCATCGTGGTTCTATCGGTGATGAACGGTTTTCAAAAGGAAGTGCGGGACCGCATGCTGTCGGTGCTGTCGCATATCGAAGTCTACGACGCCACCGGCAGCCTGCCCGACTGGCAGGTGACGGCGACGGAAGCGATGCAGGTGCCGGAGGTGAAGGGATCGGCTCCCTATGTCGCCGCGCAGGCCATGATGACGCGCGACGATACCGTGCGGGGCGTGATCATCCGCGGCGTGCTGCCGGAGGAAGAGCCGAAGGTGTCGGATGTCGCCTCGCAGGTGAAGGATGGCAGTTTCGGCAACCTGCGTTCGGGCGAATTCAACATCGTGCTGGGCCGCGAACTCGCGCGCGGCCTTCGCGTCAATGTCGGCGATAAGGTGACCATGATCGCGCCGCAGGGCCAGATCACGCCGGCCGGCGTACTGCCGCGGCTCAAGCAGTTCACGGTCGGCGGCATCTTCGAGGCCGGGCATCATGAGTACGACTCCGGGCTGGCTTTCATCCACATCGACGATGCGATGCGCATGTTCAAGCTGGAGGCGCCATCCGGCCTTCGCCTGCGCGTCGAGGACATGCAGCGCGCGCCGGAAGTAGCGCTGACGTTGTCGAAGGTCCTCAACGGCAATCTGTATATCCTCGACTGGTCCAAGCAGAACCGTACCTGGTTCGCGGCGGTGCAGACCGAAAAGCGAATGATGTTCATCATCCTGACGCTGATCATTGCAGTGGCCGCCTTCAACCTGGTTTCGACCCTGGTCATGACCGTGACCGACAAGCAGGCAGATATCGCCATCCTTCGCACGCTCGGCGCCTCGCCCGCATCCATCCTGAAGATATTCATGATCCAGGGGGCGATGGTCGGCCTGCTTGGCACGGCGATCGGCGTCGGTCTCGGGGTCCTGGTAGCGCTCAATATCGACGTCATCGTGCCGTTCATCGAACGCCTGCTCGGCGTGCAGTTCCTGTCGAAGGAAATCTACCTGATCACCGAACTGCCGTCGGATCTGCGCTGGCCGGACGTCTGGACCATCGGCGGCGTCGCCGTGGTACTTGCCTTCGTTGCCACCCTGTACCCAAGCTGGCGCGCGGCCAATGTACGCCCGGCCGAAGCGCTGCGTTACGAATGACGATAGGGCAATGAACATGGATCAAACAGTATTGTCTTGCCGCGGCCTCTCGAAAACCTATGCCCAGGGCAAGTACTCGGTGAGCGTGCTCAGGGATATCGACTTCAGCGTCTCCCGGGGAGAGCGTGTCGCCATCGTCGGCGCCTCCGGTTCGGGCAAGTCGACGCTGCTGCACCTGCTGGGCGGACTGGATACGCCCAGCAGCGGCAGCGTCACGCTGCTCGGAAAGGATTTTGCCGGCATGAGCGAAAGCGCACGCGGCGCAGTTCGCAACTCATCGCTCGGTTTCGTTTACCAGTTTCACCACCTGTTGCCGGAATTCTCCGCGCTCGACAATGTCGGCATGCCGCTCATGATCCGGCGTACCGCCCGCGCCGATGCGCACGAGGCAGCGCAGAAGGTGCTGGCGCGCGTCGGCCTGGCGGCGCGGGTGTCGCATGTGCCCGGCGAACTGTCCGGCGGCGAGCGGCAGCGCGTGGCGCTGGCGCGCGCACTGGTCACCCAGCCGGCCTGCGTGCTGGCCGACGAACCTACCGGCAATCTCGACCGCGCGACCGCGCACAAGACCTTCGACCTGATGCTGGAACTATCGCGCACGCTTGGAACCGCGTTCGTGATCGTCACGCATGACATCGAACTCGCGCGCCATTGCGATCGCGTGCTGCGCCTGTCGGATGATGGCTTGCATCCCTATGTGGATTGACACGCATTGCCACCTCGACGCTGCCGAATTCGCCGGCGATGCGGCCGGTGTTGCCTCGAGGGCAGGTGCGCAGGACGTATCGATGATCGTCATCCCCGCCATTGCCGTCGACAATTTCGAGACGGTGCGCAGACTTGCGGCGGATAACGCGAATTGCAGCTATGCGCTTGGCATCCATCCGATCTTCGTGCCCCAGGCCGAGGAGGGCGACCTTTTGAAACTGCGCAATGCGGTTGAGGCGGCGATGGATGATCCGCGCCTGGTAGCGATAGGCGAGATTGGACTGGACCTCTTCATTCCCGCGCTGACCCGAAGCCCGCTGCGCGAAAAGCAGGAGCATTTCTACAGCGAACAGCTGAAGATCGCGCGCGATTTCGATCTTCCGGTGCTGCTTCACGTACGTCGCTCGCAGGACCTCGTGCTCAAGTACCTGCGGCGGATCGCCGTGCAAGGCGGTATCGCCCACGCCTTCAACGGCAGCTTCCAGCAAGCGGAAGAGTTCATCCGGCGCGGCTTCAAGCTCGGCTTCGGAGGTGCGATGACCTTTACCCGTGCGCTGCAGATCCGACGGCTGGCGGCCGACCTTCCGGAAGATGCGCTGGTGCTCGAAACCGACGCGCCGGACATCTCGCCGGCCTGGCTGCATCCCGCGCGCAACAGCCCCGAGCAGTTGCCGGCGATCGGGCATGTGCTGGCGGAGCTGCGCGGCGTGGATGAGCGGCACATCGCCGGTGTGACCGCAAGGAACGCGCACGCCGCACTGCCCAGGTTGTCGGCGATTCACTGAGCCCGCATGCGCAGTTCGCTCCTCGGGTTCGCGGCCGGCGCTGCGTTGCTTCAGCACCAGGCATCGCTGGTTCGGCCGCAATGGCTGCTCCTCGCCATTGCCTTGGCTGTCGCCATTCTCTTCCTGGTTCGCATCGCAGGCCGCATAAATGCCGCTGGCAGGTGCCTACTGAAACTCGCATGCGGCGCTGCCATCGGATTCGCATGGGCCGGGCTGCTGGCGCATCACCATCTTTCCGACGAACTCGCAAGAGATTGGGAGGGACGGGATGTGACGGTGGTCGGCACGGTCGACAGCCTGCCTTATGCATTTGCGCAGGGCGTGCGCTTCAACCTGGCCGTGGAAAAGGTGGTGCAGCCCGAAGCCGCGGCGGGTGCCGTGCCGAAACGCCTGGCGCTGTCCTGGTATGCGGCATATCGCGCG
This sequence comes from Noviherbaspirillum album, assembly GCF_035916955.1. Lineage (NCBI taxonomy): Bacteria > Pseudomonadati > Pseudomonadota > Betaproteobacteria > Burkholderiales > Oxalobacteraceae > Noviherbaspirillum > Noviherbaspirillum album. Next base: position 28,754 of record NZ_JAWIIV010000029.1, read on the forward strand.
GACGATGGACGGCGGATGACCCCATTGCAACCAGGAGAGCGCTGGCAGTTCACTGTGCGTCTTCGCCGGCCGCATGGCAATGCGAATCCATACGGATTTGAATACGAAGCGTGGCTGCTGGAGCAGGGCCTGCGCGCCACAGGTTACGTGAGGGATGACGCGAAATCATTAGTCAAAAACCAGCGCCTTGATAGTTTCGTGCCCGGCGCCGGGAATGCCATCGAGCGCAGCCGGGCATGGCTGCGTTCACGTATCGAGACGGCACTGGATGGCAGGGAATACGCGGGCGTGGTCGTCGCGCTTGTGATCGGGGACCAGCGGGCGGTGGCCCAGGATGACTGGCAGGTGTTCAACCGCACCGGCATCGGCCACCTGATCTCGATCTCCGGCCTGCACATCACCATGATTTCCGGCCTGGCGGCCGCGCTGTTCTCGGCGCTCTGGAGGCGCTCCTTCTTCATCGGAAACCGGCTGCCGTTGCTGCTTCCGGCGCAGAAGGCAGCCGCGCTGGCGGGGCTCGTGGTTGCCTTGCTGTACGTGCTTCTTGCCGGCTTCGGCGTGCCTGCGCAGCGCACCCTGTACATGCTGGCGGTCGTGGCGCTGGCGCTATGGTTGGGGCGCATCACCGATGTGTCGCATGTGCTGTGCATGGCCCTCGGCGTGGTCGTGCTGCTCGATCCCTGGGCTGTGCTTTGGCCCGGATTCTGGCTGTCGTTCTGCGCCGTGGCCATCCTGTTGTTCGCATCCACCGGAAGAGCGGCTTCAAGCCCCGGCTCCGCCGGCGATATCCACGCGCGGCTGGCAAGCGGATTGAAATCGGCGGGCCGGCTGCAATATGTCGTTACACTGGGACTGGTGCCGTTTACCTTGCTGCTGTTCGGCCAGATCTCGCTGGTGAGCCCGCTTGCCAATGCCATTGCGATTCCTCTCATCAGTTTCGTCGTGACGCCATTGTCGCTGGCGGGCGCGATAGTGCCCGCCGCGCCGGGCGACTGGATGCTGATCGTGGCGCACGCCTGCATCGCCTGGCTGGCGGAAATCCTGACATGGTTCAGTGCATCTTCCCTTGCCGTATGGAGCACGCCTTCGCCGCACTGGTGGGCGTTTGCCATCGCGCTTGCGGGCACCCTCTGGCTGCTCGCTCCGCGTGGCTGGCCGCTGCGCTGGATGGGGGCGATCTGCCTGCTTCCGGTGCTGCTGGCCGTGCCCGCGCGCCCGCGCGAGGGTCAGGTGTGGATCACGGCATTCGATGTCGGGCAGGGCACTGCGGTGCTCATCGAGACCCCGCGCCACCGCATGCTGTATGACACCGGACCAAGCTATTCCGCAGACTCCGACGGAGGTAATCGGGTCGTGCTTCCCTACCTGGCGAGCCGGGGCATCCGCCGCCTCGACATGATGATGGTCTCGCACAGCGACAACGATCATTCCGGCGGCGCACTATCCATACTCGATGAAATCGTTGTCGATAGGGTTTCCTCGTCGCTGCCGGCCGATCATCCCATCGCGCTGCGCAGCGGCCGTCACAGCCGCTGCGAGCAGGGCGACTCATGGACCTGGGACGGTGTCCGGTTCGAATTGCTGCACCCCGGTGAAGCCAGCTACAACTTCAGCAAGCTCAAGCCGAATGCCCGCAGCTGCACGCTCAAGATTAGCCTTGGCAAGCATGCGGTGCTGCTGCCTGGCGATATCGAGGCTGCTCAGGAACTTGCACTGGTCAGGCACGATCCAGAACGCCTTCGAGCATCGATCCTGCTGGCGCCGCATCATGGCAGCGGCACATCCTCGACGCCGCAATTCCTCGCAGCGGTCGATCCGGAACTTGCCTTGTTTCAGGTAGGTTACCGCAACCGATACCGCCATCCCAAGGCCGAAGTCTACGAACGCTACGGAGAACATGGCATACGGCGCCTGCGCAGCGATGAGTCGGGTGCGGTCAGAGTCGTGATCGACGATCGCATCCAGGTGGAGGAGTACCGTCGCGTACGTACCCGCTACTGGTACGATGCACCCGTGTCAAACCGAATTGCATCCCGCACGCTCGGGAGCGCCCCCAGGCAGGACGGTGAAACGGATTGACGTAACCGAATTACAATCGAAGTCTTTTCCGACGTCCGGCGCATCGGGCTTTTCGGACTGCGACTCCCGGATTTACCATATTGATTTTGCCGATGAAACAACGACCTTACCTGCATTTCGCTCACGCAAACAGTTATCCGGCAGGTACCTATCGCGTCTTCTTCGAGCATCTGCAGCAGCACTACGAGGTGCAGGCGCTCGACATGCATGCTCACAATCCGTCCTATCCGGTCACCAATGGCTGGCCTGCGCTGGTGGAGGAACTGATCGACGAACTCCAGTCCCGCTACGACGAGCCCGTGATCCTGGCAGGCCACTCCCTGGGCGGCATGCTGAGCCTGATGGCAGCCAAGGCGCGGCCGGACCTGGTGCGCTGCGTTGTGCTGCTCGACTCCCCGGTGGTCGCCGGCTGGCGGGCAATGTTGCTGCGTGTCGCCAAGAAGGTTGGCGTTGACAAGAAATTTTCCCCCGCCAGATTTTCCGAAAACCGGCGCAACCGCTGGGCGGATGCGGAAGCCGCCTATGAGCACTACGCCTCAAAGCCGATGTTCGCCGCATGGCCGGAAGCCGTCCTGCGCGACTATATTGCGCACGGTGTCAAGCCTCATGCGGAGGGCGGAGTCACGCTCAGGTTCACCCGCGAGGCCGAAACGGCGGTCTACCGCAGCCTGCCGCATCATCTCGGCCGTCTGGTTCGCCGGGGCTTTCCGGTGCCGGTCGGATTCATCGGAGGAAAAGAGTCGGTCGAGTGCCGGCAAGCCGGTTTGCAAGCGACGCGCCGCCTGGTGGGCCGGCATTTCCGCCAGATTCCCGGCGGTCACCTGTTCCCCATGGAGTCGCCCGCGCTGGCAGCTGGTACCTTGCATGAGATGATCAAAACCCTACTTCATTCATCCTGAGAGAACTATGCGCACCCAGTACATCAGGCGGTTGGTTGGAATGGCAGGACTTCTTGCGGCCGGTTTCGCACAGGCCGGCGCTTTGTCGGACTTTTTCGATGACTTCGCTAGAGCCCGGACGGAAGGCCGAACCTCGCATGTGGTCGGCATCGACAACGACACGCTGCTGCTGAACCGCGACGACGGCTTCTACTCCAGCGGCATGAGCTACGGCCAAGCTTCGACCTTGCGCGGTGCGGACGGCTCGGTCACTTATGGCTGGCGCGTCGCCCAGGAACTCTATACCGCCTCGGACATCAAGCTTCCGCCTGCCCAGGTCCGGCCGCCCGATCATCCGTACGCCGGCTGGCTGTACGGAGGCGTGTTCAGGGAGATGAACCGCAACGACGGCACATCCATGGGCTACGGCCTGGATCTCGGCTGCCTGGGCCCTTGCGCGGGCGGGCGCTGGACACAGACCAATTTCCACCGCGTGATCGACCAGCCGCTGCCGCAGGGCTGGTCGAGGCAGGTCAGAAACGAGGCGGGTGTCGTTTTGCATGGTGAAATCACGCCGGTGCGCTGGCAGGCCGGAAATGCCTTCGATCTGGCGCCCACGCTGCGAGGACGCCTGGGCAATATCTTTACCGATCTGGGTATCGGCCTGACTGCTCGCGCCGGAAGGCTGAACGTTCTGCCGCAGCAGCCGGCACTTTACGGATTCCTGCGCGCCGATGCACGCGCGGTCGGCTACAACGCCACGCTGCAGGGCGGACTTTTTTCGAACAACAATCCGCATACCGTGGATCCGAAGCGCATCGTCGGGGAGATGGAGGCCGGGCTTGTCTGGATCGGCCAGAGCTTCGGTGCCAGGCTGGGACTGGTTCGCAGGAGTAATGAAATCCGCGATCTGCCCGATTCGGCCGGCGCGCAAAACTTTTTACGGCTGCAATTCTCTTACACCCCGTAACTCGCCATGACATTGCCGCGGCGATGCCATGGCGGTGACCAATGTGGCCCGGTCCGGAAACATAAAATCCGGCAAAGAGCAGGATTGCAAAACCGGATTGGGGTATAATTTGAATTTCCCGCACGTGCCGTTCGGCACATCTCCAGCAATGACCAAGTTTGTATTCGTTACTGGCGGCGTTGTTTCATCCCTCGGTAAAGGGATTGCAGCCGCTTCTCTCGCTGCGATCCTCGAATCGCGCGGCCTCAAAGTCACCCTGATCAAGCTCGATCCCTACATCAACGTCGATCCCGGAACGATGAGCCCGTTCCAGCATGGCGAAGTATTCGTCACGGACGACGGAGCGGAAACCGACCTTGACCTTGGTCACTACGAGCGATTCATCACCGCGAAGATGAGGAAGCTCAACAATTTCACCACCGGCCAGATCTATGAATCCGTCATCCGCAAGGAGCGGCGCGGCGAATACCTGGGCAAGACGGTACAGGTGATTCCTCATATCACCAATGAAATCCAGGACTACATCCATCGCGGCGCGGAAGGCTTCGATGTGGCGCTCGTGGAAATCGGCGGCACCGTCGGCGACATCGAATCGCTGCCTTTCCTGGAAGCCGCCCGCCAGCTGAGCCTGCGCGCAGGCCGCAATGCAGCGGCGTTCGTGCACCTGACGCTGGTTCCCTACATAGCGTCTGCCGGCGAACTCAAGACCAAGCCGACCCAGCACAGCGTGCAAAAGTTGCGCGAGATCGGCATTTCGCCCGATGCGCTGCTTTGCCGCGCCGACCGCCGCATCCCTGACGACGAGCGGTCCAAGATCTCCCTGTTTTCCAATGTGCAGGAAGACGCGGTCATTTCGGTATGGGACGCGGACACTATCTACAAGATCCCCCAGATGCTGCATGACCAGGGGCTTGACCGCATCGTCTGCGAAAAGCTCGCGCTCGATCCCAAGCCGGCCGACTTGTCGGTCTGGAACAAGCTCGTCTTCGCGCTCGAGCATCCGAAGGCTGAAGTCACCATCGGCATGGTCGGCAAATACGTGGATCTGACCGAGTCCTACAAGTCGTTGACCGAGGCCTTGCGCCATGCCGGCATCCATACGGAAAGCCGCGTCAACATCGAATATATTGACTCGGAAGAGATCGAGGAACGCGGCACCGCGGCGCTGGAAAAGTACGACGCCATCCTGGTGCCGGGCGGTTTCGGCAAGCGCGGCGTGGAAGGCAAGATTGCCGCCGCCCGCTATGCACGCGAGAACAAGGTGCCTTATCTGGGCATCTGCCTCGGCATGCAGGTCGCGCTGATCGAATTTGCTCGCAACAAGGCCGGGCTCGCCAATTCGAACTCGACGGAATTCGATCCCAACACCGATCATCCCGTCGTGGCCCTGATCACCGAATGGCAAAACCATGACGGCAAGGTCGAGAAGCGGGATGCCAATTCCGACCTCGGCGGCACCATGCGCCTCGGCGCGCAGACCTGCGCCGTCAAGCCGGAAACCATCGCCGCCGAAATCTATGGCCGCGAAGTGACCGAGCGCCATCGTCATCGCTACGAAGCCAACAACCATTACCTCGGCCGCGTGGAAGAGGCCGGCCTGGTAGTGTCTGCCCGCACGCCGACGGAAAACCTGTGCGAGATCATGGAATTGCCGCGCGCCGGCGAGAATGGCCATCCCTGGTATGTCGGGGTTCAGTATCACCCGGAGTTCAAATCCACTCCCCGTGACGGCCATCCCCTGTTCATCTCCTACATCAAGGCAGCGCTGGCCCGCAAGCAGGCGTCAGCGGCGCAAAGGAAAGCAGCATGAAGCTATGCGGATTCGAGGTCGGCCTGGACCGGCCGTTCTTTCTAATTGCCGGTCCATGCGTGATCGAATCGCAGCAGATGGCAATCGACACGGCAGGACGCCTCAAGGAATTGACGGCCGAACTGGGCATTCCCTTCATCTACAAGTCTTCATTCGACAAGGCAAACCGGTCTTCGGGCACCTCGTTCCGAGGCCTGGGCATGGAAAAGGGTTTGGAAATCCTGGCGGAAGTGAAGCGCCAGCTTGGCGTTCCCGTGCTGACCGACATTCATGAAGTCGACGAGATCAAGCCGGTGTCGGAAGTGGTCGATGTCCTGCAGACGCCGGCATTTCTCTGCCGCCAGACCGATTTCATCCGCGCCTGTGCGCAGTCGGGCAAGCCGGTCAATATCAAGAAGGGCCAGTTCCTTGCGCCTGGCGACATGAAGAATGTCATCGACAAGGCACGGGCTGCCGCCAAGGAGTCAGGACTGGAGCAGGATAACTTCATGGCTTGCGAACGCGGTGTTTCCTTCGGCTACAACAACCTGGTTTCCGACATGCGCTCACTGGCGATCATGCGGGAAACGGGTTGCCCGGTCGTCTTCGATGCCACCCATTCGGTGCAGTTGCCGGGCGGGCAGGGCACTTCGTCCGGGGGGCAGCGCGAGTTCGTTCCCGTGCTGGCTCGTGCCGCAGTCGCCACCGGCATCGCGGGCCTGTTCATGGAAACGCATCCGAATCCGGCCGAAGCCATGTCCGACGGTCCGAACGCCGTGCCGCTCAACAGGATGAAAGACCTGTTGTCCACGTTGATGGAACTGGACCGCGTGGTCAAGAAGGCTGGCTTCATCGAAACCGACTTTTCTTGATCGGAATTTGCGATTTGCCGGGGTGCCGCTCGCCCATCGATGAATAATGCTGCTATCCCGGAAATTTCACCGGAATGCGGTCGCCGCGGACTGCATTGCATCCGCATGCAGCGCTATCCATGCAGCACATGCGCAGGCTTGTCCGCAACGGACAAGCCTGCCGTCCGTCCGATCCCTGGCAATGAACCCGTGCTCGCCGCATGGACTCCGCAGCCGTCGGACCGTCTGCGTACGATCCGGCCTGATAAATTGGCACGGTGACAGGTTAAGTGCAGTAATGAAGAAGGCGCGTACGCCGCGCCCTGATGAATTTTCTTTATTTGGGAGAATTGAATGAGTGCCATCGTAGATATCATCGGTCGCGAAGTCATCGACTCGCGCGGCAACCCGACCGTCGAGTGCGACGTCCTGCTGGAATCCGGCGTCATGGGCCGTGCGGCCGTGCCGTCGGGCGCATCGACCGGCTCCCGCGAAGCGATCGAGCTGCGTGACGGCGACAAGAATCGTTATTTCGGCAAGGGCGTGCTCAAGGCCTGCGAAAACATCAATACCGAAATCTCGGAAGCCATCATGGGCCTCGACGCCAATGAGCAGGCATTCCTGGACCGCACGCTGATCGACCTCGATGGCACCGAAAACAAGGCCCGTCTTGGCGCCAACGCAACGCTGGCCGTCTCGATGGCCGTCGCGAAAGCCGCTGCAGAGGAATCCGGCCTGCCGCTGTACCGCTACTTCGGCGGCTCCGCCGCGATGCAGATGCCGGTGCCGATGATGAATGTCATCAACGGCGGTGCGCATGCCGACAACAACCTCGACCTGCAGGAATTCATGATCATCCCGGTCGGCGCTCCGTCCTTCCGCGAAGCGATCCGCTACGGCGCCGAGGTATTCCACACCTTGAAGAAAATCCTGCACGACAAGCGCCTGACCACGGCCGTCGGCGACGAAGGCGGCTTCGCGCCGTCCGTCGACAACCATGAAGCCGCGATCAAGCTGATCCTGCAAGCGATCGAGCAAGCCGGCTACGAGCCCGGCACCCAGATCGCGCTCGGCCTGGACTGCGCCGCCTCCGAGTTCTACAAGGACGGCAAGTACCAGCTCGAAGGCGAAGGCCTGGCGTTGTCGTCGGCCGACTTCACCAACCTGCTGGCCACCTGGTGCGACAAGTACCCGATCATTTCGATCGAAGACGGCATGGCCGAGAACGACTGGGAAGGCTGGGCGACTCTTACCAATGCGCTGGGCAAGAAGGTGCAGCTGGTCGGCGACGACCTGTTCGTCACCAATACCCGCATCCTGCGCGAAGGCATCCAGAAAAATATCGCCAACTCGATCCTCATCAAGATCAACCAGATCGGCACGCTGACCGAGACCTTCGCCGCGATTGAAATGGCAAAGCGCGCCGGCTATACCGCGGTGATTTCGCACCGTTCTGGCGAAACCGAAGATGCAACGATCGCCGACATCGCCGTCGGCACCAATGCGCTGCAGATCAAGACCGGTTCGATGTCGCGTTCAGACCGGATGGCCAAGTACAACCAGCTGCTGCGCATCGAGGAAGACCTCGGCGACATCGCCAGCTATCCGGGCCGTGGCGCTTTCTACAATCTGCGTTGATAATTCAACCAGCAACGTAGCAGGCAAGCAGCATCCGCTTCGCATCGCAGCAAAAATTGGGGGCTCAGGCCCCCAATTTTTTGAGTACACCACTAGAATGTCGGCATGCGCCTAATAACCCTCAGCCTTGTTGCATTGCTATTCCTGATCCAGTTGCCATTGTGGCTGGGGAAGGGCGGCTGGCTGCGCGTGTGGGACCTCGACAAGCAGGTGACCGCTGCGCAGAAGAAGAACGAGGAACTCAAGGCGCGCAATGCCAAGCTCAATTCCGAAGTGCAGGATCTGCGCGAGGGTACAGGCGCGGTCGAGGAGCGTGCGCGCTATGAACTTGGCATGATCCGCGACGGGGAAATCTTCGTTCAGGTCCTCGATCCCAACGGGCAGGTGCCCCTCATCGTGGCCGATCCCAAGCAGAAAAGGCCAGACTGACGGACTGAGTTTCCGGTTCCGTGCCGTCCCCACTGCCGCGTTGCCACGCCAGCGCATCCACGGGTCGGCGGAATCGGCATGCATTGCAACCCCGGTCTCATCTGGGCTGTCCCCGCGTGAGACTGGACCCGGTGAGTCTCCGATATTCCCTGCAAGTCCCGCTTCCCCGAACTGCCGGCACATCCGCCAATCAATGCCGCACGCTGCCGGCAGGCTGGATGGCGTCACTGGTGTGTTCGGTTGCAAAAAGCTGTGCGCAGTCGACTTTGTCGAATTCGTAATGCTGGCCGCAGAAATCGCAGTTGATCGCCAGCTTGCCCAGGTCGGCGAGGGCGGAGTCGACTTCCTCCTTGCCCAGCATCTTCAGCATGTTGCCGACCTTTTCGCGGTTGCAGCTGCAGTGGAAGCTCGGATGCCGTGGCTCGAATACCCGGATCGTCTCTTCCCAGAACAAGCGCCGCATCAGCGTCGCGATGTCGGTCGTCAGAATTTCCTCGCGCTTCAGGGTCGAAGCCAGGATCACGCTATGGTTCCAGGCTTCGACCGAATCAACCTCGGTCCCGGTGCCGCCTTCACCGGGCAATTTCTGCAGCAGCAGGCCGCGCGAAACATTCCCGTCTGCCGCCAGCCATAGTTTCGTATCGAGCTGCTCGGAACGCAGCATGTAGTTCTCGATCACCACGGCTACGGAATCGCCGTCCAGCGGCACGATGCCCTGGTAGGGCTGCTGGCCCGGCAGTTTGTCCTTGGGGTCGAGCGTGATAACGAAACGGCCCTGGCCGTGCGCATTGACCAGTTCTTCAAGGCCGGCATCATCCGCGATGCTGACATCGTCGGCCAGCTTGGCAGTGGCGCGTATCTGCAGGTCGGAGTCGCATTCCACGACGAGGAGGCGCACCGGACCGTCGCCATGCATCTGCATCACGAGCATGCCGTTGAATTTGAGATTCGCCGACAGTAGCGCGGCGGCGGCCATCAATTCCCCGAGCAGGTTTCTCACCGCGGATGGATAGGTTTTGCGTGCCAGCACCTGGCGCCAGGCGTCGGAAATCTCGACGAGTTCGCCACGCACCGAGGCGTTCTCAAAAATAAATCGCTGCAAGGTATCCATCATTAACCAACTCTCTTTAATTCTTTCTTGAAAAGCTGACCGCGCTTGACATAGTTGCCGGTGTTGCGATGCATGCGTGCTATGTCTTCTTCGGTCAATGTACGCGCCACTTTGGCGGGTGAGCCGATGATCAGGGAGTTGTCCGGGAATTCCTTTCCTTCGGTCACGAGCGCGCCAGCGCCGACCAGGCAGTTCCTGCCGATTCTGGCGCCATTGAGCACGACAGCCTGGATGCCAATCAGCGAACCCTCGCCGATCGTGCAGCCATGCAGCATTGCCTGGTGACCCACGGTTACGTTTTTCTCCACGGTAAGCAGATAGCCGGGATCGGTATGAAGGATGCAGCCTTCCTGCACATTGCTGTTTTCCCCGACCGTGATCAATTCATTGTCGCCGCGTATGGTGACGTCGAACCAAATGCTCGCATTGGCTTCGATCTTCACTTTGCCGATTACGTTCGCGGTGTCGGCAACGTAGGACGATGGATCAATCTGCGGGACATGTTCGCCTAGTTGGTAGATAGCCATGGATTTTTCGTAGAATGTGAGGTTTGGTCGAGTCGACATTTTAACGCTGCTTGCATGAACCCATCATCCGCACCGAACCCGGACATTCCCAAGGAGTTGCGTCGAGCCGCGCTGCATTGGCTGCGGGAGACAGACGCAGGCATGAAGGCGGACGGCGTCCGAGCGCTGGCTCGGACATGGGCGGACGGTCGGATGATGCTTGATGTAAATAGCGGCATCGCGCCTGCCGGCGACATACCGGGACGTCCCCCGCGCCCGGCGCTAGTTGCTCCTCGCGAAGTGAAGCACCGCTCGATGCGCACGGTGGAAGGTCGCTCCGCGATGATCCATGCTCTTGCGCATATCGAATTCAATGCCATCAACCTGGCGCTAGATGCCCTGTGGCGTTTTCCTGGAATGCCCGCAGATTATTACGCGGACTGGTTGAAGGTGGCGTCGGAAGAAGCCTTGCATTACTCTCTGCTGGCTGCGCATCTCGCCACGCTCGGCCATGCCTATGGCGACTTCTCCGCTCACAATAGTCTATGGGACATGGCGGAGAAGACCAACGCCGACGTGCTTGCTCGCATGGCCCTGGTGCCGAGAACGCTGGAGGCGCGCGGCCTCGATGCGTCTCCAGCGGTACGGGCGAAGCTGGCCCAGGCTGGCGATGAGGCAGGCGCATCCATTCTGGACATCATCCTGCGCGACGAGATTGGTCACGTCGCCATCGGAAACCGCTGGTATGCATGGCTCTGCAGAGATCGCGGCCTGGAGCCCCTTGCCGCGTATGCCGAATTGGCGGCGCAGTACAAGGCGCCGCCGCTTCGCGGACCTTTCAATCTCGATGCGCGGAGAGCGGCAGGATTCACCGACGCGGAAATCGCCGCACTGCCGACCTGATCCTTCCCTGCCGGCGTCCAGGCAGCCGTTGCATGATGGCAGGAGTTGCTCTACTGCGCCGCATCAAAAACGGAAACTAACGCATGCTCGAACAGTCTTTGTGCGTAGGGGGTCAGCAAGGGCTGACATAAGACTGCATTGCCGCGAGACATGTCATAACAAGACTATGGCCCTTGTAGACCGCATGCAAATGGTTTCCTTGTAAAGGGAGTACGTCATGTTGGTTAGATTCAATTTCATACGCGCCGCGCTTGCCGCCGGCGTGCTGATCGCGGGCTTGTCTGCCTGCGAGAAACAGGAAACTGCGGCTGAAGGACCGGGTCCCGCGGAACGGGCCGGTCAACAGATCGACCAGGCAGCCAAGCGCGCCGGCGAAGAATTGAACAAGGTTGCTGAAAAAGCCGGCAAGGGGTTGCAGGAAGCCGGCGCCAAGCTGGAAGACAAGGCACAGGAAGCGCAGAAAAAGGAATAGCGCCTTCCATCTTCGCGCTCGCCTCACCGCGATGGCGGTCAAGCCGTGAGCTTTGTCGCCAAAGCACCTTCCACTCTCATCCAGCCCGTTTTCGCCAACGCCAGCGGGCGGCGCCGAACTCGTACCTGCATGCGCCTGATATGAGCTCATTCGCGCCCATCGCGCCTGCATGTCGGTCGTGATCCGGTGATATCTGGTGCTATCCGGCACTGTAGCGCAATAGACGCTGCTGACAACAACGGCGGGAGCCATGCATAAAAAGACTATTACTCTAGCCCTGCAGGGAGGTGGAGCCCATGGCGCATTTACCTGGGGAGTGCTCGACCGCCTGCTTGAAGAGGAGGCAATCGGCATCGAAGCACTCAGCGGCGCCAGCGCCGGCGCGATGAATGCGGTGGTGATGGCCCATGGGCTGACCACCGGCGGGCGTGACGGCGCGCGCCAGGCGCTGAAGGATTTCTGGGACAGCATCAGCTTGCGTTTGCCGTTCAGCATGGTTCAAGACCATCCTGGAGCCGCGAGCGACATCGCCGCCCATTCCGAACTGCCGGCAAGCTTGCGGCCGCTATTGGCACTGCCGCGCTTTTTCTCGCCTTACCAGCTCAACCCCTTCGATATCAATCCGCTGCGCGAGGTGCTGCTTCGCCAGGTCGACTTCGAACGCTTGCGCGCCGCGTGCCCGGTCCGGCTTTTCATCGCCACCACGCAGGTCAGCACCGGCACGCTGAAGCTGTTCCGCAACCGTCAGCTGTCCATTGACGTCCTGTTGGCATCGGCCTGCCTGCCGCTCCTGCACCACGCCATCGAAATCAACGGCGATGCCTACTGGGACGGAGGATTGACATCCAATCCTCCGTTGTTCCCCTTGATCAGCAAATGCGCCGCGCGCGACATGATGGTCGTTCTGCTCAATCCCGAACCGACACTCAAGGTGCCCAAAACCGCCGCCGAAATCCGGCATCGTCTCACCGAGATGGGATTCAGTTCCAGTTTCTTTACCGAGCTGCAGGCCTTGACGCTGGCGCAGCGTGAGGCCAGGCGTGGCTGGCTGGCCTTCGGCAGGGTCGAGCGCCGGTTGCGCCAGCTCAACCTGCATGTGATCGAATCACGGCAACTGATGAGCCAGCTCGACCGGCACAGCAAGATGAACGCAAAGCCGGCATTCCTGCTCGGGCTCCACGAGGAGGGCAGGGCTCGCGCCTCGCAATGGCTGGAGATCAACGCCCGCGCGCTCGGGGTGCGTTCCTCGTTTCGCCTGTCGAGGCTGCTTGCCTGACAAGCTCAAGCTGCTGCGCTGCGCTCCTGTTCGAGCAGGCGCAGCACGCGGCGCTGCACCTTGCCGGTGGTCGTCATGGGCAGCTCGTCGATGAATTCGATTTCCTTCGGATATTCGTAAGGCGCAAGCTTGCCGCGCACATGCTCCTGCAGTCTTGCAACGAGTTGCGCATCGCTCTCCGGCGCCCTCGGCGTATCGGGCGTGAGCACGATAAAGGCCTTCACGATATTGCCCCTTTCCTTATCCGGCTTGGGCACGACCGCAACATTGGCCACCGCGGGATGCTTGACGAGGCAGTTCTCGATTTCCGACGGGCCGATGCGGTAGCCGGCGGCCTTGAACATGTCGTCGGCGCGTCCCTGGTACCAGAGGTAGCCATCGTCGTCGACGGAGGCAAGGTCGCCGGTGCGGCACCAGTCGCCGGTGTACTTGCTGCGGGTTGCTTCGGGATTCTTCCAGTATCCGAGGAAAAAGATCGGATCCGGATCGCCATGGATATCGGTCCGGTTGAGCGCGACTTCGCCGGTTTCCCCGGCTTTCACCGGCCGGCCTTCGTCGTCGATCACGGCAACCCGATGACCGGGGTAAGGGCGGCCCATGCTGCCGGGTTTGGCCGGCCAGCGCTGTGAGCTGTTGCCGACGATGTAGTTCATCTCGGTTTGCCCGAACATTTCGTTCGGCGTGACACCCAGTGCGGATTCACACCAGTTGAATACCGCATCTCCCACCGCTTCGCCGGCACTCATGATCGCGCGCAGCTTCAGCGAAAACTGGCCGCGAGGTTCCGGAAAGGCTTTCATCATCATCTTCAGCGCGGTGGGGAAGAGGAAGGTGTTGGTGACGCCGTATTTCTGCAGAAGGCCGAACGCCGTCTCGGGCGAGAATCTGCCACGATAGCCGACGATGGGCATGCCGAAATACAGGCTGGGCAGCAGCGCATCCATCAGGCCGCCGGTCCAGGCCCAGTCAGCGGGTGACCAGAAGACGTCGCCCGGCTGGGGAAACCAGTTCTGCGATGCGACGAAACCGGTCAGGTTACCGATGATGGCGGAGTGGGGAATCAGCGCGCCCTTGGGTGCTCCGGTCGTTCCGCTCGTATAGATGAGCACCGCCGGGTCGCTTGCGGCAGTTTGCTCGGGAGTGAATTGATCGCTTGCGGAGGCCAATTCCGCGGGCCAGTCGAGCAGACCGGAGTCGGCAGAGCCGGCGGATGCGTTGCAATCGACACCGATCAGATGCTTGAGCGCCGGACAGTTCGGACGCGCGTCACGGAGATTTTGCAGCCCCGCCTGGTCGACGATCGCGACCGAAGCATCGCTGTGCTGCAAGCGATATTCCAGGGCTTCCGGCCCGAATAGGATGGAGAGCGGCATGGCGATGGCGCCAAGCCGGTAGCACGCCATGTGCGCAACCGCGGTTTCCGGCCGCTGGGGCAGCACGATGGCAACGCAATCTCCCTTGCCGACGCCGAGCGCGCGCAGCCGGTTCGCCAGGCGGTTTGCATCTTCATGCAGCTGCCGGTAGGTTACGCTGGCCGTGTGCCCGGCATCGTCCTCATAGTGGATCGCAATGCGCGCATCATCCTGTGCCCAGCGGGCGCAGCACAGCTCCGCGATATTCATCCGCTCCGGCACATGCCAACGGAACCTGGTGTAGAGCTCTTCGTAAAGATCAACCTGCGCTTGTCTTTGTGTTTGAGGCATGCAGTCTCCAGTATAATTATCGAACGATCGTGCTATTAACCGCTTTTCAGGTTTGGCTTTGCACGTAATTATGCCTTTAACAGCAGTATTTTCCATTGACGCCGGTGCACCGCCATGAAAACTTCCCGTTCCGAATTCATTCCCGTCCGCGGTCTTCAGTACCATGTAAGGCACTGGGGCGATGAGGATGCGCCTAAACTCTTCATGGTGCACGGCTGGATGGACGTGTCGGCCTCGTTCCAGTTTGTCGTCGACTGCCTGAAGCAGCGCTGGCATGTGATCGCTCCCGACTGGCGCGGCTTCGGGCCGACCAGGACCCCCGGTGCGGACTGCTACTGGTTTCCGGATTACATGGCCGATCTCGATGCCATCCTTGCCCATTATTCGCCCGATCAGCCGGTCGACCTGCTGGGGCATAGCATGGGCGGCAATGTGGTGATGCTGTACGCCGGCGTGCGGCCGGCGCGTATCCGCAGGTTGATCAATCTCGAAGGCTTCGGCCTGCCGTCCACCAAGCCGGAACAGGCCCCGGGGCGCTATGCAACCTGGCTGGACGAACTGCGCAATCCTCCGCGCATGCGCAGCTACTCAACGCGGGCCGAGGTGGCCGCGCGCCTGCAGAAAACCAATGCCCGCCTGAGCGACGAGCGCGCCGAATTCCTGTCGCATCACTGGTCGGAGCAGAATGAGCGCGGCGAATGGGCGATCCTGGGCGATCCTGCCCACAAGCTGGTGAGTCCGGTCCTGTATCGGGTCGATGAAGTCCTGGCGTGCTGGCAGGCGATTTCGGCGCCGGTGCTTTGGGTCGAAGCCGACGACACCGAAGCCTGGCGCTGGATGGGGCCGAAAGACACCGCCCGCATCGAAATCGACCGCCGAATCAAATTCATTCCCCGGGTAACGACGGCATTGATCAAGGATGCCGGCCATATGCTGCACCATGACCAGCCCGAGGAACTGGCCGCCCTGATTGAAGGATTCTTGCAGAACTGACAGGCATGGCGGAAATGCCGACGTGCCGGAATCCGCGGCCGGTAGCGCACATCTTCTGCGCTATGTCGGCGCAGCGTCAGTCCGCTTCGGCGTACAATGAATCAAATTGCATTCCCACACCGCGCACTTTCCAAGATTCCCATGCTTAACGTCGATCTGCACTGTCATTCCAACATCTCAGACGGCGCCTTGCCGCCAGCCGAAGTTGCCGCGCGTGCGCGCTCAAATGGCGTCGATGTCTGGGCTCTGACGGATCATGATGAAATCGACGGCATCCCGGAGGCAAGGGAGGCGGCACGTGCGCTCGGCATGCATTACATCACCGGAGTCGAGATCTCGGTGACCTGGGCGTCGCAGACAATTCATATCGTCGGCCTGCAGTTCGATGAACGCAACGAGGATCTGAAGCAGGGCCTGATCCGCACCCGCTCCGGTCGCGAGCAGCGCGCGCGTGAAATGTCGGAACAGCTGGCGCAGGCAGGCATTCCGAACGCATTCGAAGGCGCGCTCAAGCATGTCGGCAATCCGGACCTGATTTCCCGTACGCACTTTGCCCGCTACATCATCGAAATCGGTGTATGCAAAGATGTCAGCGAAGTCTTCAGCAAGTATCTGATCGAGGGCAGGCCGGGCTATGTGCCGCATCGCTGGGCTACCCTGAAGGATGCGGTCAGCTGGATCCGCGGCGCGGGCGGCATCGCCGTCGTCGCGCATCCGGGGCGCTACGACCTCGGCGACATCGCGCTCGACGCCTTCCTCGGCGAATTCAAGCGCTACGGCGGCGTAGGAATGGAAGTGGTGACCGGCAGCCACACGCCCGAAGAATTCGACGAGTACGCCAATGTGGCGCGCAAGTACGGCCTGCTGGCGTCGCGCGGTTCGGATTTTCATGCGCCGGGCGAGTCCCATACCGAACTGGGTGGATTGCCGCCGCTGCCGTCGTCGCTGACGCCGGTTTGGCACGATTGGCGCCTGGGATGACCCGGTACGATGAGCCTAGTCCCGGTTCCGCAGTTTCTTTCCATCGTGCATGGTTCTGAAATGACTTTGTGGCATCATGTCGCCTCTTGATTTTCAATGGCAGGCACCTATTTAGGTTCTGTCTTGTGGAGGCAAATTAATGAAAAGAATATTCCTGTTCGTCGCGACCAATCTCGCCGTCATGCTGGTCATGTCGGTCGTGTTGTCGCTGCTCGGCGTGAACCGCTATCTGACCGGATCCGGCCTGAACCTGGGCAGCCTGATGGTGTATTCGCTGGTGGTCGGCTTCACCGGCGCCTTCATCTCGCTGCTGATGAGCAAGCCAATGGCGAAGTGGTCGACCGGCGCGCATGTGATCGAGGCTCCATCATCGTCGACCGAGCTGTGGCTGGTGGATACCGTGAAGCGCCTGTCCGACCGCGCCGGCATCGCCATGCCGGAAGTGGCAATCTACGAGGGCGAGCCCAATGCATTCGCCACCGGCGCCTTCAAGAACTCCGCTCTGGTCGCGGTATCGACCGGCTTGCTGGAAAGCATGACCAAGGATGAAGTCGAAGCGGTGCTCGGCCACGAGATTGCCCACGTCGCCAACGGCGACATGGTGACACTGACCCTGATCCAGGGTGTCGTAAACACCTTCGTGGTCTTCCTGGCGCGCGTGGTCGGCTACCTGATCGACAAGGCGGTGTTCCGCAACAGCGATGACCGCGGCCCGGGTATCGGCTACATGGTCACGGTATTCGTCTGCGAAATCCTGTTCGGCATACTCGCCTCCATCATCGTCGCCTGGTTCTCGCGCTACCGCGAATTCCGCGCCGATGCCGGATCGGCCAAGCTGCTGGGTTCGCCGCAGCCGATGGTTAATGCGCTGGCCCGTCTTGGCGGCCTGGAACCGGCGGCTACCCTGCCGCAGAATTTCCGCTCGTTCGGCATCAATGGCGGCGGCTCGGGTTTCGCCGCGTTGTTCTCGAGCCATCCACCCATCGAACAGCGCATTGCCGCACTACGCAACGCGCAGTAATCATTCCTGTTACGGTAACGGCGGTCCGATAGGCCGCCGTAGTTTTTTATGAGCCAATTTTTTCAGATCCATCCGGAAAATCCTCAGCTTCGCCTGATTAAGCAGGCGGTGCAGATCATCCATGGCGGCGGCATCGTCGCGCTTCCCACCGACTCCTGCTACGCGCTGGTCTGCCAGCTCGACAACAAGGGAGCGGTCGACCGGCTGCGCCGCATACGCGGCGTTGACGATAAGCATCATCTGACGCTGCTGTGCCGGGACCTCAGCGAGATCGCGCTCTATGCTCGTGTCGACAACCGCCAGTACCGGATGCTCAAGTCGGCCACGCCCGGGCCGTTTACCGTCATTCTCGAAGCCACCAAGGAAGTGCCGCGCCGCCTCAGCCATCCATCGCGCAAGACCATCGGCTTGCGCGTGCCGGAGAACGCGATCGCGCACGCCGTGCTCGAAGAACTGGGCCAACCGCTGCTGGGTACCACGCTGATCCTGCCCGATGACGAGGATCCGCTCACCGATCCCGACGAGGTGCGCAACCGTCTCGAGCGCCAGGTCGAACTTGTGATCGATGGCGGCGCATGCAGCCTCGAACCCACGACGGTGATCGATTTGACTGATGAAGAGCCGCAACTGATCCGCCAAGGAAGGGGAGATCCGGCCGTCTTCGGCCTGTAATGCCGGATGCGCCATCCCGCCCGTCCGCGGTAGGCGGATGGCAAGCCGCTCACGCGGCTCCGGGACGCCGGGCCGTTCTTTCCGGCGCTCATCGACCCCTCTGTTAAAATCCCTCCATGGAAGATCTCATTCAGACTATTGCCGTCTATGCATTGCCGGTGCTGTTCGCCATCACCCTGCATGAAGCCGCGCATGCCTACGCCGCCCGCTACCTCGGCGACTCGACCGCCTACATGCAGGGGCGCATGAGCCTCAATCCGGTGCGGCACATCGATCCCTTCGGCACCATCGTCATTCCCATCCTGCTCTACGTAGGAACGTCCGGAAACTTCCTGTTCGGGTACGCGAAACCGGTGCCGGTGGACTACGGCAACCTGCGCAAGCCCAAGCGCGACATGGCATGGGTCGCGCTCGCCGGTCCCGCGTCCAACTTCTTCATGGCCTTCCTGTGGCTCGTATTTGCGATCTTCCTCAGTGTGGCTGGAGTTGGCGAAGAGTTTTTCATGCGCATGGCGCAGGCCGGCATCCTTACCAACCTGGTCATGTTTGCGTTCAACCTGTTTCCCATCCCGCCGCTGGATGGCGGCAGGGTGCTTACCAGCCTCCTGCCGAACAGGTATGCTTACAGGTTCGCGCAGATCGAACCTTATGGCTTCTTCATCGTCATGGCCCTGGTCCTGTTCAAGGTGCTGTATTTCTGGATGGTGCCGGTCATGACCGCGGCCCATTCGCTGCTGCAGCTGATCGCCACTCCTCTTAAATTATTTCTCTAAGCTGAACACTATGTATCCCGACCGCGTTGTTTCCGGCATGCGTCCGACTGGGGCGATGCACCTTGGCCATTATCACGGTGCCCTCAAGAACTGGGTCAAGATGCAATCCGAATTGCCTTGCCTGTTCTTCGTGGCCGACTGGCATGCGTTGACAACGCATTACGACGATCCGAGCATCATCGAAACCAGCACGTGGGACATGCTGATCGACTGGCTGGCCGCCGGAGTCGATCCCTCCCAGGCCACCTTGTTCATTCAGTCCAAGGTGCCCGAGCATGCCGAGCTGCACCTCCTGATGTCGATGGCAACTCCGCTCGGCTGGCTCGAGCGCGTCCCGACCTACAAGGATCAGCAGGAAAAGCTGGCGGACCGCGATCTTGCGACGTACGGCTTCCTCGGCTACCCGCTGCTGCAGGCGGCGGATGTGCTGATTTACCGCGCCAGCCTGGTCCCGGTTGGCGAGGACCAGGTGCCGCACATTGAAATGATGCGCGAACTGGCGCGCCGCTTCAATCACCTGTACGGCCGGGAAAAGGGTTTCGAGGAAAAGGCGCAGGAAGCCATCAAGAAGCTCGGCGGCAAGCGAGCACGCGCCTACACCGAACTGCGCACCGATTACCAGCAGCAGGGCAATGCCGAGGCGCTGGAGCAGGCCAGGGCGATGCTCGACGAAGCGCAAAGCCTGTCCACGAGCGATCGCGAGCGGCTGTTCGGCTACCTGGAAGGCAGCCGCAAGCTGATCCTGGTCGAGCCGCAGGCACGCCTGACCGAGGATTCGCGCCTGCCCGGCCTGGATGGCCAGAAGATGTCCAAGAGCTACGGCAATTCGATCACCCTCCGCGAGGACAGGGAATCCGTGACAAAGAAGATCCGCACCATGCCGACCGATCCTGCCCGCGTGCGCCGCACCGACCCTGGCGAACCGGAGAAATGCCCGGTATGGCAGCTGCACAAGGTGTATTCCGACGAGCCGACCAAGGATTGGGTGGTCAAGGGTTGCCGTTCCGCCGGCATCGGTTGCATCGAGTGCAAGCAGCCGGTGGTCGATGGCGTACTGAAGGAACAGGAACCCATGCGCGAACGCGCGCAGAAGTACCTGGATGATCCTTCGCTGGTGCGCGCCATCGTCGCGGACGGTTGCGGCAAGGCACGCAAGCTCGCGCAGGAAACCATGCGCGACGTGCGCGAGGCGATGGGCCTGGGCTACAACTCCCTGTGACCGCGCGTCGAATGCTCGCACACCGCCGAATGTCCGCAAGCTCATGAGCCCGCATCCTCCGAGCGAACAGGCTTCCGTATGGGTCAGGCGGTTCGCGCCGCTGATCCCTCCCGGCGAGATACTCGATCTCGCATGCGGAAGCGGCCGGCACGTCCGGCTGCTGGCAAGGGAAGGGAACCCGGTGCTGGCGGTCGACCGCGATCCCGAAGCGCTCGCCAGTGCCGCCGGCAGCTTCACCACCACCTTGCAGATGGACCTCGAGGCTCATGGCCCGCACGAGCCGCCGCACTGGCCGTTCGAGAAGGATCGCTTTGCCGGCATCGTGGTGACCAATTACCTGCATCGCCCGCTGCTTCCCTGTCTATTTGCCAGTCTCGCGCCGTCCGGGATTCTGCTGTACGAGACCTTTGCTGCCGGCAATGAACGGTTCGGCAAACCGTCAAATCCTGCGTTCCTGCTTCGACCCGGCGAATTGCTGCAGTTCGCAATGCAATTTGCCGACCGCGGCTCGCGCGTCGTGGCGTACGAGGATGGCTATGCCGCCGCTCCCAAACCCGCGATGGTTCAGCGCTTGTGCCTGGTCAAGGGCGAGGCCTTGACAGGACTGGAAGGACTCAGGCTGTTTTGAGCCGCTGCGCCTTGAGATTGCCCACGGGGGGCAGGCTATCCGCTACAATCAATCTTTTCTATTCTTACCGAATATCATCATGATCCAAGGCAGCATAGTCGCAATCGTCACCCCCATGCACGCAGACGGCAGCATTGACTTGCCTGGCTTGCGGAAACTGATCGACTGGCATATTGCTGAAGGCACCGATGGCATCGTCATTGTAGGAACCACCGGCGAGTCCCCGACCGTATCGGTGGAAGAGCACTGCGAGCTGATCCGGGTCGCTGTCGAGCATGTCGCAAAGCGCATTCCGGTCATTGCCGGCACAGGCGGCAACTCGACCACGGAAGCGATCGAACTGACGCGCTACGCGAAAGACGTCGGCGCCGATGCGTCGCTGTTAGTGGTCCCGTATTACAACCGCCCGACCCAGGAAGGAATGTACCGGCACTTCAGGAAAATCGCCGAATCGGTCGACCTTCCCGCGATTCTCTACAATGTTCCCGGCCGCACGGTGGCAGACATGTCCAATGACACCATCCTGCGCCTCGCGCAGGTGCCGGGAATCGTCGGCGTTAAGGATGCGACAGGCAATATCGGTCGGGGCACCGACCTGATTCGCCTCGCGCCGAAGTCCTTCGCGGTCTATTCCGGCGATGATCCGACTGCGATGGCGCTGATGTTCTGCGGCGGCAAGGGTAACATTTCCGTGACAGCCAATGTCGCCCCGCGGGCAATGCATGAGCTGTGCGTCGCCGCGATGAGCGGACGCGTCGAGGAAGCGGTTGCCATCAACAACCGCATGCTGCCCTTGCACAACAAGCTCTTTGTCGAGCCGAATCCGGTTCCGGTGAAATGGGCATTGACCCAGATGGGCATGATGCCCGAGGGTATCCGCCTGCCTCTCGCCCCGCTTGCCGCCGAATATCATGAAGTCGTCCGGGCTGCGCTGCGCGAGTCTGGTGTATTACAATAGGCGCCGCTCGTTGCCACGCAGCTAAACATTTCACCTTTTCAGCATCGACATGACTATTCGCAAGCATTCTCACATGGCTCAACGTGGACTTATCTATGCAATGGCGCTGGCCGGCATGGTGGGTTGCGGTTCGATCGGCAATCTCCTCGAACCCGACCGGGTGGAGTACAAGAGCGCCGGCAAGGCTCCCTCGCTCGAGATTCCGCCCGACCTGACGCAGCTGCAGCGTGAGAACCGCTATGCGATTCCCGAAGCCAACCGCGGTACCGCGACGGCTTCCGGCTACACCATGCAGCAGAGCGCCCGCCCGGCCGCCACGACCACGGTGGCGCCTGCGTCTTCTGCGGACATGCGCATCGAGCGGGCCGGAAACCAGCGCTGGCTGGTGGTCAAGCAGGCGCCGGAAGTGCTGTGGCCTCAGATCAAGGATTTCTGGCAAGATTCCGGTTTCCTGCTGGTGCAGGAAACTCCGCAGGCCGGCATCATGGAAACCGACTGGGCGGAAAACCGCGCAAAGATTCCGCAGGATTTCATCCGCAATGCTTTGGGCAAGGCGCTGGATTCCCTGTATTCCACTGGCGAGCGAGACAAGTTCCGTACCCGTCTAGAGCGCGCCGCGGACGGCTCCACCGAAATCTACATCAGCCATCGCGGCATGCAGGAAGTGCTCGTCGGCGCCCAGAAAGAATCGACAACCTGGACTCCTCGTCCGGCGGATCCGGAACTGGAAGCCGAATTTCTGTCCCGCCTGATGGCGCGC
Organism: Noviherbaspirillum album; assembly: GCF_035916955.1. Taxonomy (NCBI): domain Bacteria; kingdom Pseudomonadati; phylum Pseudomonadota; class Betaproteobacteria; order Burkholderiales; family Oxalobacteraceae; genus Noviherbaspirillum; species Noviherbaspirillum album. Next base: position 51,364 of record NZ_JAWIIV010000029.1, read on the forward strand.
ATCGGCTCGGAAGAGGTCAGGGCGAAGGCAACTGTCGCCAACGCGATTGCACAGCCGTCGCGTGCGAAACTCGTCAAGAGCGCGAACGGCGGCTATGTCGAAGTGGATGAAGGCTTCGACCGTGCCTGGCGCCGGGTTGGCCTGGCACTGGACCGTGTCGGCTTCACCGTTGAAGATCGTGATCGTACCCAGGGGCTGTATTTCGTGCGCTATGTCGATCCCGATACGGACCAGAAGCAGAACGACAAGGGCTTCTTCTCCAAGTTGTTCACTTTCGGGTCGAACAGCGACAAGGCCAAGACCGCTCCCCGTTATCGGGTGTCTGTCAAGGGCGCAGGAACCAGCAGCCAGGTCGCGATCCTGAACAATGATGGCCGGCCTGAAACCTCCCAGACCGCTGACCGCATTCTGTCGTTACTGAACGAGCAACTGAAGTAATCAACCAAGTCCTATCATTTGAAGTTTGCAAGTCTAGGTAGTGGCAGTGAAGGCAATGCACTGCTGATTTCAACCACATCCGGCATGACAAGCACGACGGTCATGCTGGACTGTGGCTTCAACATCAAGGAAACCGAGCGTCGGCTTCTGCGCCTCGGCATGGGCCCGGCTGACATTAGCGGCATCGTGGTGACCCACGAGCACCAGGACCATGTCGGCGGCGCTCTCAAATTCGCTCGCCGTCACCGTCTTCCCGTCTGGCTGTCCTACGGAACCTATCAAGCGGTTCGAAAAGACTGCGACGGCGTCGCATTTCATTTTTGCCGGGATGGAGAACCCCTGAACATCGGTGATCTCGAATTGACTCCCTATACCGTACCGCATGACGCCCGCGAGCCGGTTCAATACGTGATCAAGGATGAGCGTTTCAAGTTGGGTGTGCTGACCGACGCCGGACAGGCAACGCCGCATCTGACACACAGCCTGAGCGGCTGCGATGCCTTGGTGTTGGAGTGCAATCACGACCGCGGCATGCTGGCCAACTCCGCTTATCCTCCGTCACTTCGGAGCAGGATAGGCGGTGCCTACGGCCATCTATCCAACGAAACGACAGCGGAAATTCTGGCGTCACTCGACCGCTCCCGGCTCAAGGTCGTTATCGGTGCGCATTTGAGCCAGCAGAACAATACGCCGGAGCTGGCGCGTGCGGCATTAAGCAGGGTTTTGGAACAGGAGACGGCACGCGTGATTATTGCGTGTCAGGCGGATGGGTTTAATTGGATTACGATCGAGGGGTAACGGATGATGCGCGATATGACCTGGATCGATGAGGATTTCCGGTATTCAGCAGCCCCAAGAAAAAAGCCGACCTGAGGTCGGCTTTTTTTGCAAGCAATCGTTGATTACTTGGATGCAGCCGGAGCGGCAGCGGAGTCAGTAGCGGCAGGTGCAGCCGGTGTAGCAGTGGAGTCGGTTGCAGCCGGAGCGGCAGCGGAATCAGTAGCAGCAGGAGCTTCAGCAGCAGGTGCGGCCGGAGCAGCAGCAGGAGCTTCAGCAGCAGGTGCGGCCGGAGCAGCAGCAGGAGCTTCAGCAGCAGGCGCCGCCGGAGCAGCAGCTTCTTCTTTCTTGCCGCAAGCAGCCAGAGCAACAGCCAGGAGGGAGGCGATCAGCAGAGTCTTTTTCATGAAATTTTCCCTTAAAAAATAAATTTATTATCAAAAATCGTGGCGATGAATAATTACCGGTAATTATCGCTCGGTAGGTGTTTTCCCCCGTGCCGCATTTTTGTTGCATTGCACTGTTTGAAAACTTCCTAACTCGCAATTATAGCGTTTTTTGCGCGCCGCAGCAGCGGTCAATTACCTTTTAGTAAGTGTGTTGTAAGTAAATGTAATGTTTGCATGCGAGCATCACGCGCATCACCAAAGCGTTAGCCAGCCATCCGTATACCAGAGGTGCAGGGCTTCTCTCATATCCTCTGAAGCTTCCATCACTTGTGATCCCTCGAGCTTGCGAGCGTCAGCAAGCAATGCAAGCAGCTTTCGGTCCGACGCGCCGGCGGCAAAGGACTCGCCATTGATGAAAATATATTTTCCCTTGTAAAGCATGCGCGTCTTTCGCGACAGCTTGATGCCCCGCTTTTCAGCACCGGCGCTGAAGCGCGAAGGAGGCAGCGGCCGTGCCGGCCTGTCGTAAAACACATTGGGCTTGGGTTCGGAAAGATACTCGCCGAGGAACACAGCGATGTCTTCCTTGGTAAAGCGAACTTTTTCCATTTCAAGCGCAACCTGCTCAAGCATCGCATTGCCGATTTCCGCCGGACGCCGTGATACGGCAAGCCCTGCATCGGCATAGCGACCTGGCAAATCAATGCTGTCGGCCATGAACTGCAGGAAGGCCTCTCCCAGCTCCTGGTAAGACGGGGCACGGAAGCCGATGGAATAGGTCATGCATTCGCCCTCGGCAATACCATCGTGCGCATAGTGCGGTGGAAGATAAAGCATGTCGCCGGGTTCGAGCACATACTCGTCGTCCGCCCGAAAATTCTTCAGGATCTTGAGCGGCATGCCTTCATGAAGGCTCAAGTCCTTTTGCGAACTGATCCTCCAGCGCCGGCGGCCGTGGGCCTGCAACAAAAAGACATCATAGGAATCGAAGTGAGGACCGACGCCGCCGCCATCGGTCGCATAGCTGATCATCAGGTCGTCGAGCCGTGCATCCGGGATGAAACGGAATTGCTGCAGCAACGCGTCGGCGGCATCGTCATGCAGATTCACGCCCTGTACCAGCATGGTCCATTCCTTCTGGGCGAATGAGGGAAGGTCCTGCACCGGGCCATTCTGCATTTGCCACTTGTTCTTGAAATGGGTGATCAGGCGCGTTTCCACATCGTCTCTGGAAGCAAGGGAGCAAAGAGCGTCGCGCGAAAGGATGGGTTGAAACCCCGGGATTGCCTGGCGTATGAGGAGCGGCTTTTTATGCCAGTAATCACGCAGGAACTGTTGCGGTGTCATTCCACCGAGGAGGCTATTGGTTTTCATGCCGGTATTATAGGCGTGGTTACAGGCATGGCAATTGCTCACCGGCGGTTATAATCCGCCACATTCATTCAATGAAAGGAAGCGTCATGAAGATCGCCAAGGATACGGTAGTGACTGTGCACTACACACTTTCAGATGCGCAAGGCAATCTGATTGAAGAAAGCCAAGAGCCGATGGTGTATCTCCACGGCGGTTATGAAAACACGCTCCCGAAGATCGAAGAGGCGCTGGACGGCAAGGACCCGGGTTATGAGACGACCATACAAGTTGAACCGGAAGACGCTTTCGGCGACTATGATCCCAACCTGATCAAGATCGAGCCGCGCAATCGACTGCCTGAACCGGTTGAAGTCGGCATGCAGTTCGAAGGCTCGCCCGACAGCGCGGGAGGTGGCGAGGATTCTCTGATCTTCACCGTCACCGACATTGCAGAAGACAAGGTGGTGTTGGATGGCAATCATCCATTGGCCGGCATTGCGCTGCGCTTTGCCTTGCGCGTGGGAGAAGTGCGGGCCGCCAGTGCCGAGGAAGTGTCGCATGGACATGTCCATGGTCCGCATGGACATGGAGAAGGCCACGACAATGACGATTTCGAAGGTGATGAGGGCGATCACTTCCGCAGTCATCCGGTTCACTGAATCGAATCAAGCGGCTCCGGTTTTTTCTGCCGGAGCCGCCGGTGTTTCGACGCTACGCAGGAACGCCCGATGAATCTCGCCTGCGAACGCAATGCGTGGGCCCGGATTTGTCAATTCAACGAGTTTCCGAGGATGAGGAAACGGAAACGCGTGGCGCCGCGGCCTGCACCGTGAACACCTCATTCCCGGACTGGCTGACTCTGATCTTCACCCATCCCGAGCTTGCGTCCAGTTCCCCCAGATTATTCCGCCAACGTATCGATCCCGCGGCCGCATCGCGGTTGGGCTGGCTATGGATCAGCAGCACCTTGCCCGCGAACTTTTGCGACAAGCCCTGGATAAGTTTTCTCGTCTCCGAGTAGCCATCGCGCTTGATGGCTTTCGATACGGGGGGTGATAGGGGATTGCCGTCGCTGAACAGTACAATGCCATCGAGGCGGCGGCGCGTCGCATAGCTGAATACGCGGTTCAGCCAATCCCGATTTGCCACAAGACGGTCTTCGAATTCGCTGTTGCGCCCGGCATCCAATATGTAATGATTGTTGTTCCGAGGCAGATTCAGCGTGGCAAACATGGTGTTGCCTACTTCCCATCTTGCATTCTCGGGAAAATCGCGAAACTTGGCAATGGTCGATTGCCTGACGAGCGGAATCCTGGTGCCGCCCGCTGAAAATTCGTCCGTGAAAAACAGCTCCCGCAGGAAGTTCAGCTTGCTGACCGCTGCGGGCCTTCCGCCTGCATTCTTGCACTCCGCCCAATCGCTTGCCGACAAGGACACGATGAGGCCATTCTTGGCTTCGTCAAGCAGCGCTTTCCGGCGCTCGTAAACCGCATCCGTGCAGGGTTCGCTGGCGGCCTTGATGCCGCTGGCAACCACGAATGCCAGACTGTCCGCATCGGTCTTCTCGATCGCTTCCTGCAATTCCGGTTCGTCGCCAGGACGCTTGATGACATCCGAAATGACGCTGAAGCTGAAATCCTGGTCCTGTCCCGCAGCCGGCATCCCGCCACCGACAAGAAGGCAGAATGCAAGCCAGCGAATGACCCCGTTCTTCATTTGGCAGCGGCCAGATTTTTCAGGCGATAGAGAGCGTCAAGCGCTTCGCGCGGCGACATGGCATCCGGATCGGTGTCGGCCAGCGCGGCCAGCAGCGCTGCGGCGGTGGTTGATTGCGCCGCTTCTTCCTCATCCTCTTCAGGCAAGCCGGGATCCGTCATGCTCTGGGCAAACAGGTCGAACTGCGGCGTAGGCTGAATGGAATGCGCCTCCAGCGCCGCCAGGTGCTTTCGCGCGGCCTTGATGACGGATTGCGGAACGCCCGCCAGCTGCGCCACCTGGAGACCATAGCTTTGCGACGCCGGTCCTGCCTGCACCGCATGCAGGAAGACAATGCTGTCCTTGTGCTCGACCGCCGACAGATGCACGTTGGCAGCGGTCGGGTAGCTCTCGGGCAGTTGAGTCAGTTCGAAGTAGTGCGTGGCAAACAGCGTGAAGCTGCGGCTGGTCTCGATCAGGTGCCGCGCGATGGCCCATGCCAGGGCAAGGCCGTCGAAGGTTGACGTGCCGCGGCCGACTTCATCCATCAGCACCAGAGAATGCTCGGTCGCGTTATTCAGGATCGCTGCCGACTCGGTCATCTCGACCATGAAGGTGGAGCGGCCGCCTGCGAGATCGTCGGCCGCGCCGATGCGGGTGAAGATGCGGTCGATGGGACCGATCGCGGCCTGGGTCGCCGGCACGAAACTGCCGACGTATGCCAGCAGGGTGATCAGCGCCACCTGCCGCATGAAGGTGGACTTGCCGCCCATATTGGGGCCGGTGATCAGCAGGAGCTTGCGCTCGTTGCCGAGCTCGCAGTCGTTGGCAATGAAGCGCTCGATCTGGTTTTCAACGACCGGATGTCGCCCCTGTTCGATAAAGATGCGCGGCTCGGTCACCAATTGCGGTGCGCACCAGTTATTGCGCATCGCGTGATCGGCCAACGCGACCAGCGTGTCAAGCTGGGCCAGCGCCTGCGCAATGGTTTGCAGAACGCCGATGAATGGCGTCAGGCTGGCCAGCAGCTGTTCGTAAAGAAATTTCTCGCGGCCCAGCGCGCGTTCCTGGGCGGACAGCGCCTTGTCTTCGAATGCCTTCAGCTCCGGCGTGATGTATCGTTCGGCGTTCTTCAGGGTCTGGCGGCGGCGATAATCGTCCGGCACCTTGTCGGTCTGCCCATGCGTGACTTCGATGTAGAAGCCATGCACCTTGTTGTATTCGACACGCAGATTTGAGATCCCGGTACGTGTCCGCTCACGCGTCTCCAGGTCGACCAGGAACTGGCCGGCATTTTCGGAGAGCGCGCGCAGTTCGTCGAGCTCGCCATCGTAACCGCGCGCAATGACGCCGCCGTCGCGTACCAGTGCGGCCGGCTCCAGGGCGATGCCGCGCTCGAGCAGGTCTAGACATTCGGCCGGCGTGGCAAATGCTTCGTGGATATTCTGCAGCAGGGGCGCGTCCGCATCCCGATTGCACATGGCGACATAGGCTCGCAGCGAAGGCAGCTGCTGCAAGCCGCTGCGCAGCCCGGCCAGATCGCGCGGCCGCGCCGTGAACAGGGCGACTCGCGTTGTGATGCGTTCGACATCTGGCACTGCTGCCAGCGTGGCTGACAAACCCGACGACGCATCGGCGCGCATCAATGCATTGATCGCCGCGTGCCTCGAGCGCGCCACGTCCTGATCACGTCGCGCATGGTGCAGCCAGTGGCGCAGCATGCGCGATCCCATCGCGGTGCGGCAGTGGTCGAGCATGGAAAACAGCGTGGGCGACGAGCTGTCGTCCTGGCCGCGCAAAGTTTCCGTGAGCTCCAGGTTCCTGCGCGTTGCGGCATCGAGGCCGATGTACTCGTTCTCGGCCTCGACAGCCAGCGTGCGTACATGCTGCAGCCCCTTGCCTTGGGTGGATTGCGCGTAGCGGAGCAGGGCGCCTGCGGCGCCGACGGCGGCGCTGAAATGCTCGGCGCCGAAGCCGGTCAGCGTGGACACACCCAGCTGGTCCTGCAATGCCTTTTTTCCGCTTGCCGCGTCGAAGTGCCATGCCGGCACGGACGTGAACTTGCCCGAGCCGGATTGGAGATGCATCAGTTCCGCCTGGTCGGCGAGCAGGATCTCGGCGGGGGCGATGCGTTCCAGCTCCTGCTTGAGCCTTGTTTCGAATGCCCGGCTGTCGCCGGCGAATTCCATCAGCTTCAACGCGCCGCTGGCCATTGAAAGCCATGCCAGGCCGACGGTGACGGTCTTGCGCTGGCTTTGCGTGAACACTGCCAGCAGTGGCCGCTCGGATTTCTCCGGCAGCAGGTCGGAGTCGGTTAGGGTGCCTGGCGTGATGACGCGCACGACTTTGCGCTCCACAGGCCCCTTGCTGGTCGCAGGATCGCCGATCTGTTCGCAGATCGCGACCGACTCGCCGAGCTTGATCAGCTTGGCCAGATACTGGTCCACTGAATGAAAGGGCACTCCCGCCATCTTGATCGGATTGCCGTTGGATGATCCGCGCTGGGTGAGCGTGATGCCCAGCATGCGCGCGGATCGTTCCGCATCGTCGAAGAACAGCTCGTAGAAATCGCCCATGCGGTAGAACACCAGGGTGTTCGGATAATCCGCCTTGATGCGCAGATACTGCTGCATCATGGGGGTATGTTTCTCCAGCATGTCATCGATACGGGCGGGTGATCCGGTATCTGCGGCGGAAGCAGAAACAAAAGCCATTCCAGTCTTTCTTTTCAGGCAAACAATAATCTGCCATTTTAATGCCGGGAGCGGCCCTGAATCAAAGAAGCATTCAAGGGGAATGCTTTTGCGAGGGACATGACTGCATGGGCGATGGCCGAGCCCCGCTCCGCTATTCCGGATGCCGGGCCCGATTCATCTTAGCGGCCACGGCCGCCAGTGCGCTGCGGCGCAGGGGTTTTGGCCGCCGGCGCTTTTCCGGCGGGCCGTCTCGCTGATGAAGGCGCAGCCAGCAACGCCCCGGTTTTTGGCGGATTCTTGTGGGGCGGCTTCGAGGCTGCGGGTTGCGGCGCAGCGTGCTGACGCTCCTGCTTGCCTGCCGGATTGCCCTGGCGCCTGCCGCCATTGCCGTTGCCGCCACGTGCTGGCGGAGTATTGCTGCGCAACTGAATCGGCTGCGGGCGGGCATTGGGATCGGGCTCGAACCCGGGGATGACCTCCTGCGGCAGCGAACGCTTGATCAGCTTTTCAATGCCCTTGAGCATGTCGTGCTCATCGACGCAGACCAGGGATACCGCCTCGCCTGTTGCGCCGGCACGGCCGGTACGACCGATCCGGTGCACATAGTCTTCCGGCACGTTGGGCAGGTCATAATTGACCACGTGCGGCAACTGGTCGATGTCAATGCCGCGCGCCGCGATATCGGTCGCAACCAGCACCTGCAGGCTGCCGTCCTTGAATTCGCTCAGGGCACGCGTACGGGCCGCCTGGCTCTTGTTGCCGTGGATGGCCATGCCGGTGATGCCATCCTTGCCGAGCTGTTCGACGAGCTTGTTCGCGCCATGCTTGGTGCGGGTGAAGACCAGGACCTGCGTCCAGTCGTTCGACTTGATCAGGTGCGCCAGCAGCGGATGCTTGCGGTTGCGGTCCACCGGGTGGATTTTCTGGCTGATGACTTCGACGGTGGAGTTGCGCCGCGCCACTTCGATCATTGCCGGCGAATTCAGCAGGCTGTCGGCCAATGCCTTGATCTCGTCCGAGAAAGTGGCCGAGAACAGCAGGTTCTGGCGCTGCTTCGGCAAGATCGCCAGGATGCGGCGGATGTCGCGGATGAAACCCATGTCCAGCATCCGGTCCGCTTCATCGAGAACCAGAATCTCAACGTGCGAGAGATTGACGGTGCCTTGCTGCAGATGGTCGAGCAGGCGCCCCGGCGTCGCCACCAGGATGTCGACGCCGTTGGCCAGCGTCTTGATCTGCGGATTGACATTGACGCCGCCGAAGATGACCGCGGACTTCAGCTTGAGGTACTTGCCGTAGGTGCGCACGCTGTCCTCGACCTGCGCGGCAAGCTCCCGCGTCGGTGTAAGAACGAGGGCGCGGACCGGCCTGGTGCCGGGGGTCTTCGGGAGGGTGGAGGACAGGCGTTGCAGCAGGGGCAGCGTGAAGCCGGCGGTCTTGCCGGTGCCGGTCTGGGCTCCGGCCAGCAGGTCGCCGCCGCACAATACTGCAGGGATGGCCTGGGCCTGAATCGGTGTCGGGGCGCTGTAGCCTTGTTCGGTAACGGCGCGGACGATTTCACTGGCTAGGCCAAGTTCGGAAAAAGACATTGAAACTCACAAGAAGGTGCCTGTTCGGGTATCACGCCCGAAGACAGGCTATCGGTGGAAATGTGTCGAGGCTGTATCAGCGGCGCGGCAGGGGGTAAGGCCTGCGGAATACTGCGCACCCGACTCGGGCAGGTGTCATGTGAAGACACGCCCGACCCGTCCACATTGAAGAGAAAAACTTATTTGGCGAATGGCGACAGCAGGTTGACCATCTGCGCAAACACCTTGGGGCTGCCGGCGATGACATTGCCCTTGTAAAGGTAATCGGAATCGCCGGAAAAATTGCCGACGATGCCGCCGGCTTCGGTGACCAGCAGCGAGCCGGCCGCCATGTCCCAGGTCTGCAGTCCTTTCTCGAAGAAGCCGTCAAGCCGTCCGGCGGCGACATAGGCCAGGTCGAGTGCGGCCGCGCCCGGGCGGCGAAGCCCTGCGCATTTTTCGGTCATGACCTTGAACATCTTCAGGTATTCGTCCAGGCCCGCCATGTCGCGGAACGGGAAGCCAGTACCGATCAGGGCATCGGCCATCTTGTCGCGACGTGCAACACGGATGCGCTTTTCATTCAGATAGGCCCCGGCGCCCTTGGTGGCCGTAAAGAGATCGTTGCGAGTCGGATCGAAGATGACCGCCTGGGTAATCTGGCCGCGCTGCTGCAAGGCGATCGAAACGCAGTATTGCGGAAAGCCGTGGATGAAATTGGTGGTGCCGTCGAGGGGATCGATGATCCAGACATTTTCATTCTCGTCATGGAGATTGCTCGATGCGCCGGACTCTTCGGCAAGGATTGCGTGGTCGGGATATGCTGTTTTCAGAACGTCGATGATCGCCTGCTCGGCGGCCTGGTCCACTTCGGTCACAAAGTCGTTGTGCCTTTTCTCTGTAACCTGGATACGATCGAGATCGAAAGTTGCGCGATTGATAATCGAGGCGGCGCGACGGGCGGCCTTGACCGCCGTATTCAGCATGGGATGCATAGAGGTTCCGTTAAAATTGCGGCTCCCACGCCAACCGCGTTCGGAACCGCATCAAATAATATTAATGAGCAATGCGGCATCGGAGACCTGATTTCGTGCCGCGCAATCCCGCTATTCTAAATGAACCAGCCACAAACCAATACTTCTGTTTTTCCCCGGCTACGCTTCGTGCTTGTCGAAACAAGTCATCCCGGCAATATCGGCGCGGTCGCGCGTGCAATGAAAACAATGGGATTTTCGGAGCTGGTTCTGGTGAACCCGCGGTTCACCGACGCGACCACACAGGAAGAAGCGCTCGCATTCGCCAGTGGAGCACAGGATGTGCTGGAAAAGGCGCGCGTGGTCGGTTCATTCGAGGAAGCCATCGATGGCTGCAACTTCGCGGCTGCATTGACCGCTCGCCTGCGGGAGTTTTCTCCGCCGGTGGCAACGCCAAGGTCGCTTGCCGCGACCCTGGCTGGCGATCCTTTGCTGAATGCTGCACTGGTGTTCGGAAGCGAGCGCTACGGCTTGCCAAACGAGATCATCGAGCGCTGCAACGCATTGATCAATATTCCGGCCAACCCGGCATATTCCTCATTGAACCTTGCGCAAGCCGTACAGATTCTCGCCTATGAGGCGAGGGTTGCTGAAACCGGCAATGAAATTGGTGCCTCGCCCATCGGATTTCAAGGGGAGGCGGCCGGCGTGACGCAGATAGATGGCATGTATGACCATCTAGAAAAAGCCTTGGTCGCCATAGAATTCCTGGATCCGGAGAATCCTAAGAAGCTGATGCCCAGGCTGCGTCGCTTATTTTCGCGGACGCAACTGGAAACGGAAGAGGTCAATATCCTCAGAGGCATTGCTCGCCAGATTCTTGCGAAAACGAAGCATTGAACAGTCTTTGCATATTCAATACTTCGCGCCGATTCAGCGTGGCCTGATGCGGTAAATCAGTGCCAGGAGCGCAGCAAGCCGACCGCCAGGCCTTCAAGGGCAAAGCTTTCATCACCGGAATCAACCCGTATCGGTTCGAAATCGGGATTTTCGGGTAACAGTTCGATCAGCGAACCTGTTTTTTTGTAACGCTTGACAGTCACTTCATCGCCGAGGCGGGCGACGACGATCTGGCCGTTCTTCGCTGTGTCGGATTTCTTGACTGCAAGCAGGTCGCCGTCAAGAATGCCTATGTCCCGCATCGACAAGCCCCTGACCTTGAGGAGATAGTCGGGCTTCGCGGAGAACAATGAAGGGTCGACGCGATAATTGGCTTCGACATGTTCGTTCGCAAGAATCGGCGAACCGGCCGCGACGCGTCCGATCAGCGGCAAGTTCAACTGCATCAGCGATGGATGCGGCAAGGACAGCTGGTGGCCGCCGAAGCGGACGGTGCCGTTGCCGTTCATGTCGAGCAGCCGGATGCCGCGGGAGGTGCCTGGCGAAATTTCAATCGCGCCTTTGCGAGCGAGTGCCTGCAAATGTTCTTCCGCGGCATTGGCCGACTTGAAGCCGAGTTCGCTTGCGATTTCAGCGCGGGTGGGAGGGAAGCCGGTATTGTCGATGGCTTCGCGGATGAGGTTCAGGATTTGCTCCTGGCGTGCAGTGAGTTTGAGCATGGTTCCGGCCCAGGAAATGAACGCGTCTCGCGAGAGAAGAGCCCTGTTGATATAGACAGCCTGTATTTTTATACAGCTTTTGTCCAATTGCAAGCGGCTTTTGACCGTAGCACGGGATAAGGCAAACCGGGCGGAATAAGTCCCTGAAAGTATTGAGCTTTTATTGAGGGCGGGTTATCATAGCGGGCTTTCCTCTTCCCACACCCGTCTTGACGCCGGGGTGGGCGATTGTTTAATCCGTCCATAAGGAGATTACATGCGTCATTATGAAATCGTTTTTATCGTCCATCCGGATCAGAGCGAGCAAGTGCCTGCGATGATCGAGCGCTACAAAGGTATCGTGAGCGCCCGCAACGGCAAGGTGCATCGCGTTGAGGACTGGGGCCGCCGTCAAATGGCTTACATGATCGAGAAACTGGCCAAGGCGCATTACGTCTGCATGAATATCGAGTGCGACGGCGAGACGCTGGCTGAAATTGAAACCAGCTTCAAGTTCAATGATGCCGTCCTGCGTCACCTGACCGTCAAGATGAAGAAGGCCGAGACTTCCCCGTCCCCGATGATGAAGGCTGTGCAGAAGGAAGATGCTGCCAAGAGCCAGCGTTCCGAGGCAACTGCGGCGTAATTGCGTCAGCAGGGGAGTGTGAACCAGTTTCGTCTGATTGCCTCGATTGCCGAACGCGAAGTAATGCGTTACACCCCGGCAGGCATACCGATCGTTTCAGCCAAGCTGATGCATGTGTCGGAGCAGATTGAGGCAGGTATCCCTCGCCAGATTGAATTCGAGATGATCGCCGTCGCGGCCGGAGAAATTTCCGGCCGGTTCAATCAGGCTGAATTGGGCGTCATGTACACGTTCACCGGATTCCTCGCGCGCAAGAACCGCAACAGCAAAAGTCTCGTCTTCCATGTGACGGAATTCGAGACTTATTCACCAGATCACTAGATACAGTACAGGAGCCAACCATGGCATTCGGTAAAAAATTCGACAAGAGCAAACTCAAGCAAAAGCGCCAACAGCAGAACCCGCTGTTCAAGCGCAAGAAATTCTGCCGCTTCACCGCCGCCGGCGTTGAACAGGTAGATTACAAGGACGTCGACACCCTGAAGGACTTCGTCCAGGAAAACGGCAAGATCATGCCGGCACGTCTGACCGGCACCAAGGCGCACTATCAGCGTCAGGTCGACACCGCAATCAAGCGCGCACGTTATCTGGCACTGCTGCCGTACACCGACCTGCACAACGCTTAATTGACGACTGAGAATAGGAGAAAGAAATGCAAGTTATTCTGTTGGAAAAAGTCGTTAATCTCGGCGACCTCGGTGAAGTAGTGAAGGTCAAGGATGGTTATGCACGTAACTTCCTGATCCCCCAGCGCAAGGCCCGTCGCGCCACATCGACAGCAGTTGCCGAATTCGAAGCCAAGCGTGCTGACCTCGAGAAGGCTGCGGCTGAAAAGCTGGCAGCTGCGCAGGCACAGGGCGAGAAGCTCAATGGCTCCACTGTTCAGATCTCCCAGAAAGCCGGCGTTGACGGCCGCCTGTTCGGTTCGGTGACTAACGCCGATATCGCAGCCGCGGTAACCAAGCAGGGCTTCCCGGTCGAGAAGGCTCAGATCCGCATGCCGCAAGGTCCGCTGAAGGTCGTTGGCGAGCATCCGATTTCGGTTGCACTGCACACCGATGTCGTTGCCGAGATCACTGTTTCTATCGTGGGCGAGCAGCAAGTCTGAGTTCAGTAGTACCAGTGCAAAAAGCCAGCGCAAGCTGGCTTTTTTTATTGTGCTTGAAAAACGTGCCCTATCGGGCGGAGCCGTTAGCAATTGGCACTACCACGCTTGACGCGTCGATGCCGCCTGCTGACGGCGCCTGAAAGAGGGTATAACGGTATATGGAACCGGATGTCGTCCACGCCGCCGATACCGTTATTGCCCTTGCCGAAAGATTTTGAATTAAACGAACATAATATTTCCGGGGCTCGTCCCAGGCTTCTTGTCGTGCGGCTTTCATTCGGTTAGCCAATTCACCACATGCAACAAATTTGTGTCACGGAACTGAAATTCCGGTGCCACGCGTATTTCCGTATTGGACGAGAAGGTATAATGCGCGCCATGAATACCCGCACTGATCCCCAGCTGGATGCGCTTCGCATCCCCCCTCATTCCATCGAAGCAGAACAGTCCGTGCTCGGCGGCCTCCTGCTCGACAATGCTGCCTGGGACCGTATTGCGGACTTCGTCAGTGAAGACGATTTCTATCGCTACGACCACCGCGTCATCTTTCAGCACATCGTCAAGCTGATCAATGCAACCCGTCCGGCGGATGTGATCACCGTCTATGAGGCGCTGACCAACAGCGGCAAGGCCGAAGAGGTCGGTGGTCTTACCTACCTGAACGCATTGGCGCAGAACACGCCTTCGGCGGCAAACATCCGCCGCTATGCGGAAATCGTTCGCGATCGCGGCGTGCTGCGCAAACTGATCACGGTATCGGATGAAATATCCGGCCAGGCCTTTAATCCGCAGGGCAAGGAAGTCAAGCAGCTGCTCGACGAAGCCGAATCGAAAATCTTCGCCATCGCGGAGGAGGGCGCGCGCGGAGCCCAGGGCTTTCTTGAAATCCAGCCGCTGCTTACCCAGGTCGTCGAGCGCATCGACGAGCTGTACAACCGCGACAATCAAAACGACATCACCGGCGTGCCCACCGGTTTCGTCGATCTCGACCGGATGACCTCGGGCCTGCAGCCTGGCGACCTGATCATCGTCGCCGGGCGTCCGTCGATGGGTAAGACTGCCTTCTCCATCAACATCGGTGAGAACGTTGCGATTGACAGCGGCTTGCCGGTGGCCGTATTTTCCATGGAAATGGGCGGTGCCCAGCTGGCGATGCGTATGCTCGGTTCGGTGGGGCGCCTCGACCAGCACCGGCTGCGCACGGGCCGTCTGAACGACGAGGACTGGCCGCGCCTGACGCATGCCATCCAGAAGATGAACGAGGTGCAGATCTACATCGACGAGACGCCTGCGCTGAGCTCGATCGAGCTGCGCGCGCGCTCGCGCCGGCTTGCGCGCCAGTGTGGCAGGCTCGGCCTGATCATCATCGACTATATCCAGCTCATGTCGGCCAGTTCGCCGGGTGAAAACCGCGCGACCGAGATTTCCGAGATTTCACGAAACCTCAAGGGATTGGCGAAGGAACTCAATTGCCCCGTCATTGCGCTGTCCCAGTTGAACCGCTCGCTCGAACAGCGCCCGAACAAGCGACCCGTAATGTCCGACTTGCGCGAATCGGGCGCCATCGAACAGGATGCGGACGTCATCCTGTTCATCTACCGGGATCAGGTATATAACCCCGATTCTCCGGACAAGGGTACGGCGGAAATCATCGTCGGCAAGCAGCGTAACGGTCCGATCGGCACCGTGCGACTGACTTTCCTCGGGGAGTACACCAAGTTCGACAATTACACCGGTGGCAACGCGGTATTCGACAACGAGTAGACAATTCGCGGCGCTCCTCGCCATGTGAAATAAGCATTAGACGATCGGTACCAGGCAAGAGGAAAACGGCACCGGAGGAGCGCCGACACCAATTTAACGATACGACATTTGAGAGTGCAATCATGTTCGGACGACTGATGCCCAACGAGGGCAAATTCTTTGATCTTTTCATCCAGCACGGCGAATTGTGCGTCAAAGGAGCGAAGGAAATGGTTGCGCTGATGACCAACTTCGACGACCTGGAAAACCGCGTGCATGCCATCGAAAGCGTGGAAAAGCAGGCCGACAAGGTGACGCACCAGACATTGGATCTGCTGCACAAGACCTTCATCACACCGCTCGACCGCGACGATATCCACAAGCTGATTACCCGCATGGATGACATTCTCGACCTGCTCGAGGATGCCGGCCAGACCATTTCGCTGTATGACATCAAGGCAATCACGCCCGAAGCCAAGCGGCTTGCCGAGCTTTGCCTGGCCTGCACGGAGAAGGTCAAGGCGGCGGTAGGCTTGCTGCACAACATGGATAACTCGACACAGATACTCGGCATCTGCGAGGAAATCGACCGTCTGGAATCGGACGCCGATCACGTAATGCGGGCGGCCATGTCCAAGCTGTTCCGCGACGAGCCCGATGTGCGCAACCTCATCAAGCTCAAGGCAATTTACGAGATTCTGGAAACGGTGACCGACCGCTGCGAAGACGTGGCCAATATTATCGAAGGCATCATCGTCGAAAACGCCTGAGCGAACGGATTTCGCCTGCCGCGGCGCCTCGCTGCACGCCTGCATGAAACGAGGCGCGCAGCGTCTGTCACAGAATAAAATAAGAATCTCATGAATACCCTTCAAATCAGTATCTATACGCTTGCCTTCCTGATCGCGCTGGCGTTGCTGTTCGATTTCATGAATGGCTTCCATGACGCCGCCAATGCGATTGCCACCGTGGTGTCGACCGGCGTCCTGAAACCCCAGCATGCGGTCGCGATGGCCGCCTTCTTCAATGTCATCGCTATCTTCTTCTTCCAGCTCAAGGTGGCCACCACCGTCGGCAAGGGCACGATCGAGCCCGCGGTGGTCGATCACTATGTGGTCTTCGGCGCGCTGGTGGGCGCCATCTTCTGGAATGTGCTGACCTGGTATTACGGAATTCCCTCGTCGTCATCCCACGCGCTGATAGGCGGCCTGGTCGGCGCCGCGGTTGCCAAGGCCGGCACGAGCTCACTCATTTCATCGGGGCTCATCAAGACCATTTCCTTCATCGTGCTGTCACCGCTGCTCGGGTTCGTGTTCGGCACCATCATGATGGTGCTGGTGTCGTGGCTGTTCGTGCGATCGACGCCGCAGCGCGTGGACAAATGGTTCCGCCGCATGCAGCTGGTGTCCGCTTCCATGTACAGCCTCGGTCATGGCGGCAACGATGCGCAGAAAACCATGGGCATCATCTGGATGCTGCTCATCGCTGCCGGTTACTCGACGGCGAGTGATCCGCTGCCGATGTGGGTCGTCCTCACCTGCTATGCGGCCATCGGCCTGGGTACCTTGTTCGGTGGCTGGCGCATCGTGAAAACCATGGGCCAGAAGATCACCAAGCTCAAGCCGGTAGGCGGGTTCTGCGCGGAGACAGGCGGGGCGATCACGCTTTTCCTTGCGACCGGGCTCGGCATTCCGGTGTCGACTACGCACACAATCACCGGCGCGATCGTCGGCGTCGGCTCGTCGCGCAAGATGTCCGCGGTTCGCTGGGGTGTCGCCGGCAATATCGTCTGGGCCTGGGTATTCACCATTCCGGCATCCGCCTTCGTCGCGGCGATTGCATGGTGGGTCGGAACCAAGATCCTGTAACTGTAATCTTCGATACTGAAGCGGTTTCGCCCTGGCCTACCTGCCGATCCCGGACAGATTGCCGCCGGCACTGCGTTGTGACTCCTTGCCATGGCTTGGCCATGTCGCGTCGCCACGCCTTGTTCCAGCGGCAATCTGCCTCGGCCTCGACTAGGCCGGTCAGGGCGAAGCCGCTCTAGATAAACAAAAAAGCCTGCAATGCTGCAGGCTTTTTTATTGCGCCGCGCCTGATTCGAGCAGGCCGGGCAGGCACAGGTGAGCTATGCCTTAAAGCACATCGCTCGCATGGTCCGCGAGGCGGGAGCGCTCGCCGCGAGCCAGCGTCACGTGCCCGCTGTGCGACCATCCCTTGAAGCGGTCCACCACGTAGGTCAGGCCGCTCGATCCTTCCGTGAGATACGGCGTGTCGATCTGCGCGATATTGCCGAGGCAGATGATCTTGGTGCCCGGGCCGGCGCGCGTGACCAGGGTCTTCATCTGCTTGGGCGTCAGGTTTTGCGCTTCATCGATGATCAGGAACTTGTTGACGAAGGTCCGGCCGCGCATGAAATTGAGCGACTTGATCTTGATGCGCGAGCGGATCAGGTCCTGGGTGGCGGCACGGCCCCATTCGCCTGCGTCGTTGTCGGACTTGTTCAGCACTTCCAGGTTGTCGTCGAACGCGCCCATCCACGGCGACATTTTCTCTTCCTCGGTGCCCGGCAGGAAGCCGATGTCTTCGCCCACCGGCACGGTCACGCGGGTAACGATGATTTCGTTGTAGAGCTTGGTTTCCAGGACCTGAGCCAAGCCTGCCGCCAGCGCGAGCAGGGTCTTGCCGGTGCCGGCCTGGCCGAGCAGGGTGACGAAATCGCACTCGGGATTCATCAGCAGGTTCAGCGCAAAGTTCTGTTCGCGGTTGCGGGCGGTGACACCCCAGACGCCGTTCTTGCCATGGGTGTAGTCGCGCAGCGTCTGCAGGACCGCGGTCTTGCCGTTGATCTGCTTGACCTGACCGTAGAACGACGCTTCGCCGTTGTTCGGTTCCAGGAAGACGAACTGGTTGACCAGCAGGGAAGGCACGACCGGGCCGGTGACGCGATAGAAGGTATAGCCTGTGCCGTGCTTGTTTTCCTGCCAGGATTCCATGCCCTTGGCATGCTTGTTCCAGAAATCGTCCGGCAACTGAACGATGCCCGAGTAGAGAAGATCGGTGTCTTCGAGGACGTGATCGTTCAGGTACTCTTCCGCCGGCAAGCCCATCGCACGCGCCTTGATGCGCATGTTGATGTCTTTCGACACCAGCACCACCGGACGGCCGGGATACTGCGCTTCGAGCGCCCGCACCACGCCCAGGATCTGATTGTCCGCCTTGCCTTGCGGCAGACCTTCCGGCAGTTCGATATTCTGCAGCGTGGTCTGGAAAAACAGCCGGCCCTTCGCATCCTTGTTGCCGAGCTTGGCCAGCGGAATGCCGGTTTCTATCTCGTGCTCGGCCACGCCTGCCACCAGCGCATCGAGCGAGCGCGATACCTGGCGAGCGTTGCGGGCGACTTCGGACATGCCTTTCTTGTGGTTGTCGAGTTCCTCCAGCGTCATCATCGGCAGGTAGACGTCGTGTTCCTCGAAACGGAACAGGGACGTCGGATCGTGCATCAGCACGTTGGTATCCAGGACAAACAGCTTGGTTACGCCTTGCCTGTCCGCCGTACGGCCGGCTCCCGATTTGACCAGCGTTTCCACAGCCTTGGGCTTGGCGGCGCGCGTCTTCGCTGCCGGCGCCTTCTCGGTGGTTCGGGCGCGTGCCTGCGGCGGGGTGTCTTCGATGGGTGGGGGTGTGGATTCAACCAGCGTCATTACAGGTTTTACCGATTTGCCTTTCTCTGCCTTCGGGTATTCCTGCGGGGAGAGTAGTGTTCCTGGTTTGGTCGGTAATTTTGGCAGTGGCATCAGGACCTCAGTCTAGAAAATGTTGAATTGACGGCTCGTCGGAGGTTAAACAGCTGCTGCAAGGTGGGTTTGCGGGTTGAGAAGGGAGGCGGGTGGAAACTGCAGAGCAAAAAGGCCGTTTGAGGGGGAGGCTCGATGCCTCTTCCACAAACGGCCTTCTGAGAAATAAAGCTTTTAGATTCAATGTATTTTGTATTCTCTACGCAAGTGCCTTCACAAACTCGAGGACTTCGTCCACGTGCCCGGGCACCTTTACTCCACGCCATTCTTTCACCAACTTCCCGTTGCCGTCAATGATAAATGTCGTACGCTCAACTCCGCGTACCTGTTTACCGTACATGTTTTTCATCTTCATGACATCGAACAAATTACACACCGTCTCGTCCGGATCCGAAATGAGCTCGAAGGGCAGGTCGAGCTTGGCCTTGAAACCTTCGTGCGACCGGATACTGTCCCTGCTGATACCGAAGATCTCGGTATTGGCAGCCTGGAACTGCGGATAAAGGTCCCGGAAATGCAGGCCTTCGGTCGTGCAGCCCGGCGTATTGTCCTTCGGATAGAAGTAGATCACGACGGTTTTGCCCTGGTAATCGGACAAGTTGAAGGTCTTGTCGCCGGTCATGGGCGCTGAAAAATCGGGTACGTTCAGGTTCAATGCAGAGGGGCTTTCGGCCACGTTGGTCTCCTGGTCCGGGTAGGTGGTCGCTGATGGCGACGATTGAATATCGGTTGCTGTCGGTAGCAGCAACCCAACCATGGATGTTAGCGAATTTTTATTGGTTTTGAAAAGGTTTGCGCTGCCTGCAATGCCGGGCCGGGAAGCGCACTCAGGCCTTGCCGCAAATTTCAATCGGCCGTTTCACCGATGTCGCTTTCGTCTCGGCGGCATTCCGGTACGATGGATATGGAGATGAATTTCGGCAATTCAAGCGTTTTCAAAAATGAGCGCAAGCGCCGCTTTCCTGCCTTCTCCCATCAGGATGTTGTAGGTGCGGCAGGCGGCGGCATTGTCCATGCATTCAACGCCGATCCGTTTTGCCGTCAGGGCGGCCACGATCTTTGGATGAATGAAACGCTGCCGCTTGCCAGTGCCGAGGATCACTACGTCGGGATGTATGGCATCGAGCTGGCTGAAATGGTCAGGCGTCAATTCATCGAAGGAGGTCACAGGCCATTTTGCCGGCGGCACTTCGGGCAGGACAATCAGGCTGTAATCGAAACTTACCGCATTGATTTCCACGGCGTCGTCTTCATAGCGCGTGACAGTTTGATAATGCTGGGTGGGCGTGGTGTGAAGTTTCATGGCGCAATAGACAAGCGAAATGACTTAAATTTCCGGCAACTGGGTGAAAAAACTTCGGGCATTGTAGCCTTTCACCGTTTTCCGGGCAGCGTACGCATTGATAAAACGGGTTGCTTTGGGCAAAATGAATGTTTTTGGCGGTGCAGCATTGCATCCCAAGTCTTGCATCAACTACAAGGGATGGCTCGAGTGCGACCGATTCAAAAGTCCAGGAAGCTGGCAGACGTCTGTTACGACATCCGTGGTCCTGTCTTGGAGAAAGCCAAGCAGATGGAAGAAGAGGGCCACAAGATCATCAAGCTCAATATCGGCAATCTTGCCGTGTTCGGCTTCGATGCGCCGGATGAAATCGTCCATGACATGATCATCAACATGGGCAATGCCGCAGGCTATACCGATTCCAAGGGCATGTTCGCGCCGCGCAAGGCGATCATGCATTACACGCAGGAAAAGAAGATTTCCGGCGTGACGATCGAGGATATCTACATCGGCAACGGCGCATCCGAACTGATCGTCATGGGCATGAACGCCCTGCTCAACAGCGGCGACGAGGTGCTGGTTCCGGCGCCCGACTATCCGCTGTGGACGGCGGCGGTCAGCCTGTCCGGCGGCAAGCCTGTGCATTACGTCTGCGACGAGCAGTCCGGCTGGCTTCCCGATATCGAAGACATCAAGAAGAAGATCACGCCCAATACCAGGGCGATCGTCGTCATCAACCCCAACAATCCGACCGGCGCGCTGTATCCGGTGGAAGTGCTGCAGCAGATTGTCGACGTCGCCCGCCAGCACCAGCTGATCGTGTTCGCCGACGAAATCTACGACAAGACCCTGTACGACGGCGAAACCCATACCTCGATCGCGTCGCTGGCCGACGACGTGCTGTTCATTACCCTGAACGGCCTGTCCAAGAATTACCGTTCCTGCGGCTATCGCGCCGGCTGGATGGTGGTTTCCGGCGACAAGAAGCCGGCCAAGGACTATATCGAAGGCCTGAACATGCTGGCATCGATGCGCCTGTGTGCCAATGCACCCGGCCAGTATGCGATCCAGACCGCGCTCGGCGGCTACCAGAGCATCAACGACCTCGTCGGCCCGGGCGGGCGCCTGCTGAAGCAGCGCGACCTCGCGCACAAGCTGCTGACCGAAATTCCCGGCGTCACCTGCGTCAAGCCGAAGTCGGCGCTGTACATGTTCCCCAAGCTCGATCCGAAGATTTACCCGATCGACGACGACCAGAAATTCGCCTACGAACTGCTGGCGGAAGAGAAGGTGCTGATCGTCCAGGGAACCGGCTTCAACTGGATCAGCCCCGATCACTTCCGCGTCGTGTTCCTGCCGAACTCCGACGACCTGACGGAAGCCGTCGGCCGCATCGCCCGTTTCCTTGAAGGCTACCGCCGCCGTCACGGAACGGCTTGAGGCATTGTTCGCCGGCCGGCTTTCCGCAGCCAGGCCGGCAAGCACGTGGCAAGCGCGTAATTCGCCGCCAACCCAGGTAAGCAGGATGCCGTCCCCAGGCAGCATTTTGTCCCGCAATTCATCCAATATCAAACGCTATGAAACCCATCAAAGTTGGTCTGTTAGGCATCGGTACCGTCGGTTCCGGCACATTCAATGTCCTCAAGCGCAATCAGGAAGAGATTACGCGCCGCGCCGGCCGCAGCATTCAGATTACGATGGTGGCGGACCTCAATACCGAACGGGCCAGGGAGCTGACCAACGGCGAGTGTGAAGTCGTCAATGACGCCAACCTCGTAGTCAATCACCCCGACATCGATATCGTGATCGAATTGATCGGTGGCTACGGCATCGCTCGCGACCTGGTCATGAAGGCCATCGCCAACGGCAAGCACGTGGTTACCGCCAACAAGGCGCTGCTGGCCACGCACGGCAATGAAATCTTCAAGGCGGCGCAGGAAAAGGGCGTGATGGTCGCGTTCGAAGCGGCGGTCGCCGGCGGCATTCCCATCATCAAGGCGCTGCGCGAAGGCCTGACCGCCAACCGCATCCAGTGGCTGGCCGGCATCATCAACGGCACCACCAACTTCATCCTGTCCGAAATGCGCGACAAGGGCCTGGATTTCGACGTCGTGCTCAAGGAAGCGCAGCGCCTCGGTTATGCGGAGGCCGATCCGACCTTCGACATCGAAGGCGTCGACGCCGCCCACAAGGCCACGATCATGTCCGCGATCGCTTTCGGCATCCCGGTGCAGTTCGACAAGGCGCACGTGGAAGGCATCACCAAGCTGCAGGCGACCGATATCCGCTATGCCGAGCAACTCGGCTACCGCATCAAGCTGCTCGGCATCGCCAAGCGCACGCCCCAGGGCATCGAGCTGCGCGTGCACCCGACCCTGATTCCCGCCAAGCGCCTGATCGCCAACGTGGAAGGCGCGATGAATGCGGTGCTGGTGCACGGCGATGCGGTCGGCGCGACGCTGTACTACGGCAAGGGCGCCGGCTCCGAGCCGACCGCATCGGCGGTGATCGCCGACCTGGTCGACATCACGCGCCTGGCGACCGCCGATCCGGAACACCGCGTGCCGCACCTGGCATTCCAGCCGGATTCGATGAACGACACGCCGATCCTGCCGATGTCGGAAGTCACGACCAGCTACTACCTGCGCATGCAGGTCGCCGACCAGCCCGGCGTGCTGGCCGACATCACGCGCATCCTCGCCGACTCCACCATCTCTATCGATGCGATGCTGCAGAAGGAACCGGAAGAGGGTGAACCGCGCGCCGACATCATCATCTTGACGCACCAGACGCAGGAAAAGAATGTCGTAGCCGCGATTGCGAAGATCGAAGCCTTGTCCACCGTGGTGGGCCAGGTCACGAAGATCCGCCTCGAACAGCTGAGCTGATCTACGCTCCCTCCGAGGATAAAAAAAGCGCCCGCTTGCCGGTAATGCCGTTCAGTTAAGGTTTTTCTTGAGGACACGAACGGTGTAACGATGTGGCAAGGCCTTCACGGCCCGGTCG
>NZ_JAWIIV010000030.1:0-61429 GCF_035916955.1 Noviherbaspirillum album
ATGTTGTTTGAGCTTGCAGCTTGCGCTGCCGGCTCGCTTCATCAAGCGCCCACACTTATCGGTTGTTGGTTGTTAAAGAACCTTGCCTGACAGAGCGTCGTGTCTGTCGCCGTCATTCCCATATAGGGTGCGGCTGTCGTGCTTCAAGGGGCAATTTCCACTGCAAACCGCCATCCCTTACCGCACTGTTTCGTCCCTGTCGCTGCTCGCTTTGTTTGCTGCGTTTCGCGACGGGAGCCGAACTATAGCAAAGCATTCGCCAGTCTGCCAAGCACTTTTTTATGCATAAGAGAAAAAACGCCCCTCATAAAGGAATATTGATTTGGGGCCAATATTCCTTTTGGGATACGGGAACGCCGTTTGATGTAATGCCTGACTCAAAAAAGTGTCGTTTCCTTATTAATCCTGCCGCTGCGCTTTGTCATCCGTTGAAAATTCGCAAGTATCTTCCGGTGCGCAATACGGATCGTTCGCTTCCTGCTATGTATCAATCGATCACTGCCCAGTACAAATAAACTTAAAAAATTTACACGAATCCTAACTAGGAATTGCTGGTTGCAGGTTGACCCAGTTCCTTTAACCGTTGGCGAAAAGGGAATCCATTGAAAAACATTGCTATTGTCGGAGCAGGCTTTTCCGGCGCCGTTATTGCTCATGAACTTGCGAAGGCCGGTTATCAATTAAGCGTATTTGACTCACGAAACCATGTTGCCGGCAATTGCCATTCCGCACGCGATACCGAGACTGGCGTCATGGTCCATACTTATGGGCCGCATATTTTCCACACGAGCAATGAAAAAGTCTGGAACTATGTGCAAGAATTTGACGAATTCATGCCTTTTACCAATCGCGTGAAGGCGATCACTAAAGGTAAGGTCTTTTCGCTACCCGTGAATCTGCTTACGATCAACCAGTTCTTCGGCAAGACCTTCAATCCGCGGGAAGCTGAAGAATTCATGAAGATGATCGGCGATCAGTCCATTGCCGAGCCGCAGACATTCGAGGAGCAAGCTCTACGTTTCGTTGGAAAGGACCTCTACGAAGCGTTTTTCAAGGGCTATACCAGCAAGCAATGGGGGCTTCATCCATCCGAGCTGCCGGCCAGTATTCTTAAACGGCTGCCCGTGCGCTTCAACTACGACGATAATTATTACGCAAGCACATACCAGGGTATGCCGAAGAATGGATATACCTACATCGTGGAAAAAATGCTTGATCATCCGAACATCAAGCTGCATTTGAATACAGCCTTCGAACGATCGGCATCTGCCGACTATGATCATGTCTTCTATAGCGGGCCGATTGATACCTGGTTCGGCTATAGTCAAGGGCGGCTTGGTTATCGCACTTTAGATTTTCATGCAGAGACGCATACAGGTGATTATCAGGGAAACGCTGTGCTTAACTATTGCGACGAGGATGTGCCCTGGACTCGCATTTCGGAACACAAGCATTTCTCACCGTGGGAGTCGCATGAGAAGACTGTGATCTTCAAGGAGTACAGCCGATATTGCGAGGAGAACGATATCCCGTATTACCCCATTCGTCTGGTGAAGGACAAATCGCAGCTCAAGCAGTATATCGAGCTTGCTCAGGCAGAACGCAATATCACATTTGTCGGACGACTCGGCACCTACCGGTATCTGGATATGCACGTAACAATCGCAGAGGCATTGGATGTGGCCGAGCGTTTCCTGTCGCTTACCCAAACCAACCAACAAATGCCCGCATTCAATATCAATCCGCTGGGTTAGGCATTCGTCTGATTCAAGGGCCTGTAAGATAAGGCTAATGAGCCGATGAAGACTATCATCGGCTCATGCCTGATCGCTATTACGGCTCTTGCCGAGGCAAGCCGTGCTGTACAGCGCCTTCATTAGTACCGACGTCGGACATGCCATGAACGCCATTTAGCCCAGGCCGTTGGAAATCATATATTCGAGCATGTCGAGGCTCGGAAAGTACGCTAGCGACACCATCGGCCAGCATCGCTGAATACGACGTGATTTTAGCTTCGGCATGCTTCGCGCGGACTTTTCCCTGCAGGGGAATAACCTGGCACTTGCTCATTCGCTCTCTCCCAGAAGATGGAAATTGCAGTATAGAACCGCGGTGATGCTGCCGCTGTGACATTTTGTATCCCGAACAATGTTGCATGCGAAAGCGAGAACCGCTGCTGTGCCATCGCGGTCAGAACTATTTGATAATGCCGCTGACTGCATGGAGGAAAACGATGATGCAAGTAGCTCAATTGGAGGAACTCGCCGACCGACTGCTGTCGTTGAAGTCTCGTCTGCAGGATGTTTCCGGATCTAAGGAACAGGCGCTTGATGAGGGCAGCGAATTGGTACGAGCCGCAAAAGAGTGCGATTTCATGCTACCGACGCCTCTTACCCTGAGTACGCTTTCCGACACCGTCGAAAGAAAACTCCAAAATGTTGCGATCCTTACAGAACGTGCGCGCAAGCATGAATCCCTGCCCGAGGAGGCTCAAATCGCTGCCGAGCAGGAATACATGATGTCCGACGAAGACTATGCCCTTAATCACGCTCCGCAAGACGTGAGCTCACGCGGCGACAGTTCTGAACAGCCCGGTCGTCAATGAAAACATGACCTGGCACAATGCCACTGATGGCGACACGGTGTTCATTGAATTGCCGCAATGATGCTTGATCGCCTTCAGATGAACATACTGATCGACACGACGGCGCAGGCGAGCTGTGCAACGCCGTAGAGAATAGGTTGGACTCGTCCTTATCGAGTTTATCGCTGCTTGAGTCGGATATTCATCAAGCGAGTAATGTTGCGCCTCAACCTGATATGAGCGGTCGGCAATCTCGTCTATCGATGTCCAAGGGCCGCAAGTTGCTGAGGCGTGGGCCTCAGGTTTGGCGCTTGATGCATGT
This sequence comes from Noviherbaspirillum album, assembly GCF_035916955.1. NCBI lineage: Bacteria > Pseudomonadati > Pseudomonadota > Betaproteobacteria > Burkholderiales > Oxalobacteraceae > Noviherbaspirillum > Noviherbaspirillum album. Next base: position 2,907 of record NZ_JAWIIV010000030.1, read on the forward strand.
TTATCCCGCTTCATCGCAGTTTAACGGATGCTGCCTCTCGTCCTACCTGCCGGCGCCATCCGGCTTGCATATTCCATCCGAATCTCCTCTCCCATCTCTGGGTGCAGTTTCCGAAGTAGAAGAGTACTCATGCTGATCTGATGCCTCTCCAAAGGGAACGTTGATTAGCGTAAATATCTTGCAGAATCATTCATCACACCGCAAAAAAACGAACTAACCGTCGAATCTCTCCAACTGCTGAACACTGTGCACGCACTCCTTCCGGCTCCGGTATAACCCTCGTGTGCGAACGCCTCGCAGTTAGTTCGAATGGCTTCTCAAGCGCCTGATGTTCAGAGAAAATGCAGGCAATCTACTGCGCAGGCTTGTAAAGTGGCATTTATGACTATTCCTTTATTTCCAGACCAAGACCCCGCCGTCCTTGAGCAGAAACTGCGTGAAAGTTTCAAGGCATGGGTCGAATACCGAGCACGCTCGGGATCGACTGCGCGCAGCGAGCGACCCTTGAAAGACGAGTCCGCAATTGTTTATCAGGAAATGTGGCATGCGTTTGCCGCTTATTGCGCGTCGCGAAGTCTAGACACCACCACGGTGGAAGCAGCCGACATCAAGACTTTCCTGGCGTTGCGCGGCGCGGGTAACGCCAACGGTCGTCCGCGACCAAGTACCAAGGGCCAAGAGCTTTCCCCTCGCTATGCCTGGCGCATGCTCACCTTGATCGATCGCGTAACGCGCTTTCAAGCCCGATGCGACGGCGTCACTCCCAATCCCGCCGCCACCGAACTACTGCAGCTGAGCGAATACCGGTATGCCAACGCCAGCCATCGCGATCCCTTGCCGGACTACTGCACCGAGGCGCAGGCGAAACGCCTCATTGGCTATCTGACGGAGATCAGGCATTCCGAGTCCGCATCAGGACCGCTTACATGGAAGGAGGTAAGGGACCGCACCGCGGTGGCATTGATGCTGGGTGCCGGCCTCACGCCGGGCGACGTTCGGGTCATGACGCTGGACGGGGTTGCCGTCGCCGGCGGACGCAAGGCCGGCGTGCCATGGAAACTTGCATTGCCTGGCAACGGCAATGCGCCGGCACGTGAAACGCCGGTCGCCGAATGGGCCGGTCGTCAGCTCGCCCTTTGGCTCTCGATTCGCGAAGCGCAGAATATCGACGGAGAACTCGTCTTTCCTTCCACCCGCTCGGGCAAGCCTTGGTCGCATACCGGCTGCTATGAATCGTGCAAGGCGGTACTGTCGGGAGCAGGCATGGGGGATGAGGGTGGAGGCGTTTTCAAGCTGCGTCATACATTTGCCCTGCGCCAGCTTGCGAAAGGCAAGACCGAGACTGAAGTGGCGCGATGGCTTGGAATTCTAGACATCAACAGTATGGCTCGCTATCGCCATGTTCTTCCCAACCAGGTTGACGTCGTGTGAAGAGCCGGCATGCTATTTCACGACGGAAAAAGGCCGCGTGCGGACTGAGCGCATTCACGCTGCGTCACTTGCCTTTCGGCGTGGGCGCTTCGGATCAAAGGACGTCCGGTACTGATTCTTGCCCGCCCGCTTTGCGTCGTACATGAGACGGTCCGCGCGTTCCATCACCAACGCCGGGGTAGTCATGCAGGCATCGGGATGAATGCAGATACCCAGGCTGCCGGTGATGCGAAGTCCGGCATGCCCGGGAATGCACACTGCTGCAATGGCTTGCAGCACCTTGCAGGCGAGCCATTCGGCATCGTCAGCCGCATGCAGGCCGCACGCAAGGATGCCAAATTCATCGCCGCCGATACGGGCAATCCTGTCGGAATCTCGGAGGGAGTGGCTAATACGCTGCGCGACCAGGCGAAGGAGTTCGTCTCCCGCCTGATGTCCGGCGGCGTCGTTGACTGCCTTGAAGCCATCGAGATCGAGCAGCATCACTGCACAGATTGTGTTCGTGTCCTTTAGTACGCATGCAAGCGCCTCATCAAAGCCGGCGCGGTTCAGTACGCCCGTCAGCGAATCGGTCTTCGACGCCGTTTCCAATGCCTGCGCCCTGCGCTGCAATTCTTTGCGCCCGCGTGCAATCTGTTCCGATACAAGCGCCGCCTGCCACGGTATGACGAGTATCGCGAGCACCACGCCTATGGACAGCAGCGGAACACCTTGCCAGTACGGCGACAGCATGCAGGCCAGCGCAACCATTCCCGCCCCAAGCAGGGACGCTAGTTTCGCATAGTAGATTCCGCCCACCAATCCACATCCTATGGATACGCTGATCGGTGCCCACCATACCGGCGCCAGAAATTCTCCGCCGATCAGCATTGCAAATGCAATCGTCGCCTGGTCGACGAGTATCGATGCATTCAACCTTGATTTGAGCCTGAAAACAGCATGGCTGCAGACGAACATCCAGCCCAGGGCAAAACAGAAATAAACGCCGAGCAGAACCAGAAGCGGCACATTCGGCTTCAATGGAAGGAAGAATACGGCAACGAGCGCATATAAGATAAAAACGCACACGACGAGCAATCGGAACGCCGCCTGGCCGCTTTCGATATGGAGAGTGGACCTGGAAGCGGGGAATGGCATCGTACGAAATAAATCGTTCATTGAATGCGTTGGTGCTGGTGAGGCTGAAGAAACCGATTCGCAAGCGATCGAGACCTGATCGTGCTCGCGTCTGAATTGCAATTGCGCAACTATTCTATGTAAGAGCGTTGTTACCCGCTTCCCATAAATAGGGGGAAATGCGTCATGGATTTCATTGCGGATGAGCAGTCGGCGGCTTAGCCCCTGCGGCACTTTTGATGCGCGGCGGTTATACATCGATAATCTCAATCCATGCCGCTTTTTCCCATGTCCATGGGATCAATCGAGTCTGCATAATGGCTATACTCGCCGGCGCGAACACGCTGCTCGATACCGATCGAGTGCATTCTGACCCCGTGCGAGTCATCACCGCTCGCACCCACCGGGAATTGCCATGGAGCCCTTGAACTTGTGCCGGCGCTACCTTGCTGCCATCAATGCATCAAGTCTGGCCGACATTCTTGCACTGTTCGACTCGCCAAATGCGCCAGTCGTGTCGCCCACTCATGGGCAGCTGCCGGTCAGCGCCTACGTTCCGACTCTGTTTCACAACAATGAACGGTTTATCATCCGCATACGGCATGTCTTCGAAGCACTCTCGCAAGGGGCCTCAATTGCGCTGCACTGTCATTGCACGTGCATCGGCAACGATGGACAAGTCGTCGAATTCGATAGCGTTGACATTTTCGAGCTGAACGAAGCCCGGAAGAAGTTCAAGAAACTGACCGTGATCTACGATCCGACAAACCTATCGGTACGCACGTGCCGTGGCGAATTGAATAACGCCGGTTTTCCCAGTCGTCCAACGATGCCTGACGAAACGCGTTACTACAATTTTGAACTGGATTTCGACTCGCCTCGGCAAGCAGCATGACCACAGGCGAGCCGATTGGCTTGGAAACCAGGACATGCGAAACCCGTCCGCATCAAGTGGCTGGAAAAGAAAGACTTAACCCCGCAAAAGGCTCAGGGTTTCTCAAGGTTTGGGATCGGCCACGCTCGACCCGGACTTTTCAGAACGGGCGATCCCGTCCGGAGAAGTCCAGGTGATCCGTCACTTATGCCGCGGCCGTCCCGGCCACATCTGCATCATTTAATGCGGGGTAATCAATATAACCTTCAGGCGAGGGATGATAGAACGTATCCGGATTGGGTACGTTCAACGGGGCGCCGAGACGGAAGCGGCGCGGCAGATCCGGATTGGCGATGAAAAGTTTTCCGAAAGCCACCGCGTCGGCCTCACCCGTGGCAATCAGATCCGCCGCGCTTTCCCTGGTCATTTTTTCATTTGCGATATAGACGCCGCCGAACGCTTCCTTGATCTGCGGACCCAGCCGGCCGTCACCGAGCGATTCACGTGCGCAGATGAAGGCAATCTTGCGCTTGCCCAGTTCGCGCGCGACATAGCCGAACGTCGCAGCCGGATCCGAATCTCCCATGCTGTGGGAATCGCCGCGGGGCGCCAGATGCATGCCGACCCGGCCGGCTCCCCATACCTCGATGCAGGCATCCGTAATCTCGAGAAGCAGGCGCGCCCGGTTCTCGATGCTTCCGCCATATGCATCGGTGCGCTTATTGGTGCTGTCTTGCAGGAATTGATCCAGAAGGTAGCCATTCGCACCATGGATCTCGACACCATCAAACCCGGCCGCCTTGGCGTTTTCGGCACCCTTGCGATATGCCGCGACGAGGCCCGGGATTTCTTCGAGCGACAATGCACGCGGAGTGACATATGGACGCTTCGGCCTTACCAGGCTGACATGGCCCGACGCCGCGATTGCACTTGGTGCAACGGGCAATTCACCGTCCAGGAAGACAGGATCGGAAATGCGGCCTACATGCCAGAGCTGAAGCATGATGCGGCCGCCGGCAGCATGCACGGCATCGGTGATTTGCCTCCAGCCGGCCACCTGCTCATCGGACCAGATGCCCGGCGTGTCGGCATAACCCACGCCCTGCGGCGTTACCGCGGTCGCCTCGGAAAGAATCAGGCCGGCTGAAGCGCGCTGGACATAGTACTGCGCCATGAGCGCGTTGGGAATGCGTCCCTCGCCTACTGCGCGTGAACGCGTCAGTGGCGCCATGATGATGCGATTGGGCAGATTCAGGTCACCTGCCTGGAGTGGTGTAAACAATGTTGTCATAAAACCTCTTTATAAAACTGCAACGGTGGATACCGTTGAACTTAGGCGGGCTCGGGACAGCGTCATAGCCTGTCGTTCAAGCTTTCAAGAAACGCCTTGATCGTCGCCTCATTTCTTTTGAAAAAAACCCATTGACCTTCGCGTTGAGCTTCGATCAGGCCAGCTCGCTGGAGAACCGCAAGGTGGGCGGAGACCGTGGATTGCGACAGCCCGGCGCGTTCGTCGATCAACCCGGCGCACACGCCCAGGTGGAGCGGATGTGCCTGATGGGCGAAATATTGCTCCGGGGCCTTAAGCCACTCGAGAATCTGGCGACGGACCGGGTTGGCCAATGCCTTGTGAATCACATCGATATCCATCAGGCGGGATTGCGTCTTTTCAATGTTGAAGTGGGAACAGTGTGGCTGCCGATATTCCGGAACCGACGAATATCGCTAATTTACGATATATCTTGAGAGTTTGCTTGGGACGCTATAACCGGCACTTTTGCGGAATCTTAATCTCTGACGGAGCGCTATCGGTTAAAAGATACGCACACTGTTGAAAACCATTCATGACTCGTTACGGATCCCCTCCCAACGCCATGCTGAAAGATATCTCCAACGCCTTCGTACTGGCGAACCAAACAAAGGGCCACAATGAAGGCGCCTCCGCAGGGAAATCGCTTTCTAAGTCCCGTCGCGTGCTGGTGGTTGACGACAACGACGATGCCGCTCAATCCACGGCGGAACTCCTGCGCCTCCTGGGCCATGAAGTCTTTGTCGCAAACCAGGGAAGCACAGCCCTTGCGGAACGAGCTCGCTGTCATCCCGATATCGTACTGCTCGACATCAGCCTGCCGGACATGGACGGTTATGAAGTGGCGCGCCAGATGCGCACGGCGCCGGATCAGCAATCGCTGGTGCTGGTAGCCATGACCGGCTGGGGCGGCGAGCAGGACAAGCAACTGGCTGATGCCGCAGGCTTCGACCTTCATTGGGTCAAGCCGGTCAGCCTCGACAAGTTGCAGCAAATTTCGCTAATGCCTCCGCGTTCGCTTTGAAGTTGTTCGGGTTAGCATCGGATTTGCAGAGCTGGTGCCGGCCGGAGTCCGAATGGCTGCGCTACCACGCCGACGGTAACGGTGTGTAACGCGTAAAAGCAGGCAACTATCACGCCGGAAACGGCTGGTAGAATCGAAAGACTTCTCTTTCGATGCCATGTTGAAAAAAATTACATCCCGAATCTGGTCTCCCGCCGCAGCCAGGCACGGCTCCCTGTACCGGATTGGGCTCGCGCTGGCCGCGCTGGCCGGTTTGCTGAGCCTATATGCGGTTGCAGGTTTCCTGCTGCTGCCATTCATCGCCAAATCCCAGGCGGAGAAAATATTCGCGGAAAAATTCAAACGCCAGACACAAATTGAAGAAGTCAGGTTCAATCCCTTCACGCTGAAACTGGCCGTCGAAGGTTTCCGGCTATACGAAGCCGACGGCAAGAACGTATTCGCCGAGATCGACGCATTGATGGTGAACCTGTCCGCCGAATCGCTGATACGCGTGGCTCCCATAGTTCAGGAGTTGCACATTGCCGCGCCACGCTTGCATATCGCTCGCCTGGATGCGAATCGATACAACTTCGACGATATCCTTGCTGCGCTTTCCGATCAGCCAGCCTCGGAGGAGACGGCAAGGTTCTCGATCAATAATATCCAGCTTGAGGGCGGGCGAATCGAGTTTGACGACAAGCCAACGCGCGCCAAGCATGTAGTCGGCGACCTGCGCATCGGAATTCCCTTTATCTCATCGCTGCCATCCGACGTGCAGATTTTCGTCGAGCCCTTGCTTGACGCCAAGGTCAATGGCACACCCGTTCTGCTCAAGGGAAAGGCGCGTCCGTTTGCCAGCACGCGTGACGCGACTGTCGATCTGGACCTGGAAAACTTTGACCTGACCCGCTTCGTCGAATATCTGCCGTTCAAGGCACGGATTAAGGTGCCGAGCGCAAAGCTGACCATGAAGATGCAGGCAAATTTCCTGCAACCGGAAGGAAAGCCCGCCGCCGTTACGCTTAGCGGCAGAACGTCAATGAGTGCGGTACAAATCAGTGAGCCTGGCGGGAAATCGATTGCCAGGTTCGACGAACTCGCTGTCGAGCTGCGGGATACGCCGTTGTTCGGCGAGCGCATCAGTATCGCTCGCATTTCCCTCGATGGATTCCAGGCCAATGTGCAGCGGGGTAGCGACGGACGCATCAATATCGAACGAATGCTGGCTCCGACACAAGCCAGCGGACCTGCTCCGGGGAAGGCGCAGCCTGTTGGTGCCAAGACTGCCGTGCCGCGCCTCTCAGTGGGCGAGATTGCGGTGAGCAATGCGGCGCTTCACTTCGACGATGAGGCCGCAGCCCGTCCCATGCAGGCCGACGTCGAGAGATTCAAGTTCACTCTCAAGAAGCTTGATATCGATCTGCGCCGCAATGCAATCGACATCGCTGAGTTGCGCTCGGACAGCGCAGCCTTCAAGCTGCGGCAGGAGAAATCCGGAACCGCGGCGTCTTCCATTCCAGTTCCGCAGGCCGCCAAGAGCGTCACGACAGATCCAGCGCTCAAGTCCGAAACCGGGCCGCTGCTGTCTATCGGCGCGATTCATATTGGCAACTGGACAGCCCGTGTGGAAGACCACAATCATGCCGAACCGGCCGTGATCACGGTTGCTCCGCTCAGCGCTTCGCTAAAAAACCTGTCCAATGCGCCGGGAGCGGCGCCTGCGGCGTTGACGCTGAAGGCCAATGTCAACCAAGGCGGCCTTCTTGCGATGGAGGGCAACCTTGGCATTGCGCCGCTTCATACCGACTTCGCAGTCGACATCAAGGGCATTGACATATTGCCTCTGCAGCCGTACATCACCGATCACGTCAATCTCAAGCTGACGCGCGCCAGCCTTACCGCGTCGGGAAGGCTGCAGCTGGCGTCCGGGAAGGACAATGCCGTGCAGGGCGGATTCAAGGGCGACCTAACGCTGGGCAACGTGGCGACGGTCGACAAGTTGAGCGGCAATGACTTCCTGCGCTGGAAATCGCTGTTCGTCGGCGGCATGGATCTACGCGTGGCTCCATTTGCCTTTTCCGCCGACCAGGTTGCGTTGAGCGACTTCTTTGCGCGCGTGATCATCGATCCCAACGGGCGCATCAACCTGCAGGATATTGCGCGCGGAGATGCGCAAGGCAGCCGCAGTCTCACCGAACGCAACGACGACAAGAGCGGCCGGGGCAACGCCAAGCCGGCGGCCCCGGCCGCTACGGCGAGCCCGGAGGAGGCATTTGCCGGTGACAAACCGGGCAATGCCAAGGCCCCCGGTCTGCCGCCAATCGCCATTCGCCAACTGACGCTGCAGGGTGGACGCATCCGGTTCACCGACAACTTCATTCGCCCCAACTATTCCACTACTCTGGCCAACTTTGGCGGCGGAGTAACCGGTCTATCCTCGGTCGCAGCCGGAAATGCGCAGGTCGACATGCGCGGCGAGGTCAATGGCGCACCGCTGGCGGTCAATGGCAGCATTAATCCGCTGCGCGGGGATCTGTTTCTGGATCTGAAGGCCAATGTCCGGGGCATGGAACTGGCCCCGCTGTCGGCCTATTCCGGGCGCTATGTGGGCTACGGCATCGAAAAGGGAAAACTTTCGTTCGAAGTTGCCTATCGCGTCGATCAGCGCAAGCTGACCGCGGAGAATCGTCTGACTCTCGATCAGCTCACCTTCGGCAACAAGGTCGACAGTCCGAACGCAACCAAGCTGCCGGTGCAGTTCGCGGTTGCACTGCTGCGCGACCGCAATGGCGTGATTGACTTGAATCTTCCGATCGGCGGTTCGCTGGACGACCCGCAATTTTCGATCGGCGGCCTTCTTATGAAGGTAATTGGCAATGCCATCCTGAAAGCCGCCACGCAGCCCTTCGCGATGCTGGGATCATTGTTCGGAGGCGGCGCGGAGCTGTCCTCCATCGACTATGAACCCGGGCGTGCCACGATACCGTCCGCAGCCGAGTCCAAACTCCAGTCGCTTGCCCGCGCCTTGAGCGAACGGCCGAATCTCAAGCTCGACATCGGTGGCCAGGTCGACCCGGAGGCTGATCGGGAGGGCCTGAAGCGCACTTACCTGGAGCGCAGGGTCAGGTCGCTCAAATTGCGCGATGCCGGCATCCGCCCAGGTTCGCCCGAGGCTGCGGAAATCTCAATACGGCCGGATGAATACGCTGACCTGGTGGCACGCGTTTATCGGGACGCAAAATTCCCCAAACCGCGCAACGTGATTGGTCTGCCCAAGAGTGTTTCCGTCGGCGAAATGGAAAAACTCATCATTGCCAATGCCGAGGTCGATGAAGACGATCTTATTGCACTTGGTAACCAGCGCGCCCAGAACACGAAACTATGGCTGCAGCAGAAGGGCCAGGTCGTACCGGAACGGTTGTTCATCGTTGCACCCAAGCTTGGCAAACCAGATGGCAATGCGGCCGGCAGTCGAGTCGAATTTGCCCTCCGATAAGCCGTGTCAAGTCAGCGAAACATTTTGTAACAATCCTTACGACATATCTGTGGATAAAGGTACAGCCTTGGTATGTAATATCGACATCAACCAAGGAGATGGATCATGAACAAAACCATAGGCATCGTCGGCTCGCTGGCCGGACTGGTGCTGCTGGTATCAGCCAATGTCGCTCATGCCCGGGTTGACGTCGGCATCAATATCGATATTCCAGGGCCTTATGTGCGACCGGCACCCGTCTATGTACAGCCGGCGCCTGTTTATGTGCAGCCAGCACCTGTCTATGTGCAGCCCCAGCCGGTATACGTGCATCCGCGTCCGGTTTATGTGCAGCCCCGGCCTGTCTATGTACAGCCCGCGCCCGTCTACGTACATCCGCAGCCGGTGTATGCGCATCCGCGCCGCGTAGACAATCACGGCTGGCGGCATCAGCACTGGAACAACGGTCGACGCGACCAGGACAGGGACGGCGTTCCCAACTATGCGGACCGGGACCGGGATGGCGACGGCGTGGCCAATCGCTATGACCGCAGGCCGCATAATCCTTATCGCTACTAACAGGAAACAAGACCGCGGACGCTTTGCAAACTGGCAGAGCCAAGTACCGTCGCTCTCTGAATCGGCGGAAGCATTCCAAGCAGCGCTTGTATCCTCCCTGTTTCCTCGTGTCCCCGCGGGGAAAACATGAAACATAACGCAGGGCAGCCCCTCAAACGGCTGACCTGCGTTTTTCATGTGGTTTTCGTTTGTCTCCGGGGGAAATTGTGCAAAAGCTACGCAACCTTCTATCGATTGTCATCCTGACCTTCAATCGCGCATCGGAATTGCGCAGCACACTCCAGCAACTATTCTCGCTTCCCGAAACTCCGGACATCGTGATTGTCGATAATGCCTCGACGGATGATACGGCCGAGATGGTAAGCAGGGAATTTCCTCAAGCAACCCTAATACGCCTTCGGCAGAACATCGGCGCGGCGGCGCGCAATTTCGGAGTTCGCGCAGTTCAAACGCGCTATGTCGCTTTTTGCGACGATGACTCATGGTGGGCCGCCGGCTCCCTTGAAAGGGCGGTAGACATTCTCGATGGCCATCCCCGCGTGGCGGCAATCTGCGCCCGAATCCTTCTCGGAACGGACAATAGGGAAGATCCGATCTGCCGCATCCTCGCCGAAAGCCCTCTCCCCTCGGACGGACTGCCTGGGCGGTCGCTGCTCGGGTTCATAGCCTGTGCCACGGTTGTTCGCCGCGAACCTTATCTGGCAGCCGGCGGCTACGAACAGAAGTTCTTTGTCGGAGGCGAAGAAGAACTGCTTTCTCTCGACCTGGTCAGCAACGGCTGGCGCGTGGTCTACATTCCGGAAATGACGGTGCATCATCATCCCTCTCCACAGCGCGACAATCCAGGCCGGCAAATCATCGTCATACGCAACGCCCTGTGGGTCAGCTGGCTGCGCCTCCCTCTACGCAATGCCTTGCGCGAGACGCTGCGCACCTGCCGCTCAGCGAAAAACAGGCGCATTCTTTTCAAGGCATTGGGTAATGCCGCAAAGGAATTGCCCTGGGTTTTCCGCAGGCGCAAGGTCCTTGCTCCGGAAACCCTGGCACTGTATCGCCTGCTGCGTCACTAGCTCTTCTTGCGCTTGCACAGGTCACTGCGTTGCATTGCATGCGGCAGGACGACCGCCATGCGAGGGCTTGGAACAAAGTTACGAAACGACCATCATATTGTCATTAATGCAGTACCACAAACATTTGCCGCGCCTTCACCGGTTGCGGCATTCATGGATCCGTAGGCAACGGCATAAAGGAAGATGTCCATGCGAGGCCCGAATCAAATTGACAAACAACAGATCGTGCACGGTTTATTGAAGGCCACGGTCGCGGCACTTTCCTTCTGGCAGTTACGCAAGCAGGCGCAACGGAAGCAGTTGAAACAGCAGCACCAGGCCTTCACGAGCAGTGCCGAGGCACTCAATCCAAAGCGTCTTCCCGCACAGCCTGTTGGCGGGCAGCGCCGCGAGCTTGCTGCCGGACAGGCACAGACTCAGGCTCAGGCAAAAGACGGAACCAAAGGCGCGCCAAAGGTGCAGGTCGACGAAAAGCCGCATGAGGATCTTCGGAAGGAATCACGTCCCAAGGCGCTGCTTCATATCGCCATCTCGGCAGCCAAGGAATGGTCCGCGCACCGTGCCGCAAGCAAGGGCGCTGCGCTGGCGCTGTACACGCTGTTTTCTCTTGCGCCGATGCTGCTCCTGGTGGTCACCATCGCCGGATTCTTCTTTGGCGAGGATACCGTCCGCCAGAATCTGCTGGAACAGATGTCCAAGCTGATGGGAAGCGAGGGCGCGGACGCGGTGAAAACCATTCTAGGCGGCGCCAAGAACGAGTCTGGCGGCCTGATCGCAGGCCTCGTCTCGATCGCGCTGGTGCTGGTCAGTGCAACCAGCGCCTTCGCCGAATTGAAGGATAGCCTCGATGAATTATGGGAAGTGCCGCCATCGAATCAATCGGGATTGTGGGCTCTTGTGAAAGAACGCTTTCTCTCCTTTGGACTGATCCTGGTGCTGGCGCTGATGCTGCTCATGACCCTCGGGGTGAGCACCGCGCTTGCCTCGATGGAAGGCGTATTTGGAGGCGGCACGACGGGCACGATCCTGAAAACCGTCACCATGGTCGTCTCGCACCTGGTGTCGTTCGGGGTGGTTGCGGGGCTTTTCGCGGTGATCTTCAAGTATCTCCCGGCGACTCAAATTGCCTGGAGAGACGTGATCGTCGGCGCCGTCATCACTGCCATACTGTTCATCATCGGCAAATTCGCCATTGGAATGTATGTCGCCAGCGCCGACATCAGTTCTTCCTATGGCGCCGCCGGATCGGTCGTCATCCTGATCACATGGATCTACTATTCAGCGCAGATCTTTTTCTACGGTTCGCTGTTCACGCACGAATATGCAATGAAAGTGGGCAGCCGAGCCGGCACGAGCAACGTGGAACAGGCGAAGCCGCTCCCGTTGCGCGACGGCGGGCCTAGTCCTTCGACGTCGCGGAATAGTATCGCTTGACATCCCGGATGTAGCGACGCGTTTCGGCAAATGGCGGAACACCGTTGTACTTGCGCACATTGCCCGGACCGGCGTTATATGCAGCGAGCAGCTTGTCGAAAGTCGTATGGCTCTGCATCAGGTACTTCAGATAGGCCGTGCCTGCATTGATATTGATCTGTGGGTCATAAAGACTATGGGCGCGGCTCACCCCCACGAAGCGCGCGGTATCCGGCATAAGCTGCATCAATCCGCGCGCCTGCTTGGGTGATGTGGCACCCGGGTCGTAGCCTGATTCCTTCTCAATGACAGCGTGGATCAGCCCGGCCGGCACGCCATGCTGGCTCGATGCTGCCAGCACCATGTGGTGAAAGGGCTTGTCCTCGCATGCATGGCAGGACGCGTTGGCCACGATCTCGTCGACCGACAAGCTGTAATCCTGCGCCAGAGGCACAGTGTCCCGCGAACGGGCGTTTACGGATTTGCGCGGCAATCGGCCGCGTCCGTTGTCGGCGCCGAACGTGCCCCACTCGGCGAGAATGTCCTTGACGCTGGTCGCCCGATTCATCCAGCTTTTCTTGGGTCTATTCGTGAGCTGGTTCGCCTGCGATGACGACGTTACGGACGGCGGCTCTTCCTGCGGCGCTTGCACCGCCGGACCGGCGCACCCGGCAAGCATTGTGCATGCGGCGATTGCCGCGCAACTCGTCACGCCTATCGCACGTGCAAATTGTCGCGTTGAGATCCAGCATCCTGCTGCGATGGTGACTTGCGAAGCCGCGGCGGGCAGCGGCGGCGTTGAACGAGAGCGCAACATTCCATCCTCCTACGGCACGACCGCGATGAATGTCACGACCGGCGTGGAAGCGGCCGGACAATAGCGGGGACGTAAAGGTCTTCTGCTGCGGCTGCAGGCGCTTGCGGAGCGAAACAATCCGGGCGGATGTCGCTTCCATCGCGTTCATGTCGCGTTCATGATGTGCAGCTCTGCTGTCATAGGCAAACAGCCCTTAGACCAGAAGCTTTGCGTCCCCGCCTTTCAACGGGTTTGCCGAATTGATTTGGTGATTCGTGCGACGAGCATAGCGCGCGTCATTTCCTTGTGGAAAGAACTGATGCGATTTGTCACACTTTTTGTCTACTTTTTTGCCTTCGCGTTTTGTGCGCCGCAGCGTGGCGATCATGCTGCGGCAGGAAGCAGGAGCCCGCGATCGGTTTTTGCGTCGACGCGAGGAAGTCCGGGACGAAGGGGAGTGGCGAGTACATCGCTGCGCTTTCCCCGTTCATGTTGCCGTATACTCTTGCATGATTCGCCAGCCCGGGCATCCGCAAGGATTACCCGACAGCGGTGCCCGCATGCCTTACCTTACCGACGACGACATGAGACAAGATTCCCGTTTTCCCAATCTCTTCATCCTCAATCATCCGCTGATCCAGCATAAGCTGACGCACATGCGCGACCGCGAAACGTCGACCCGCACGTTTCGCGAACTGCTGCGCGAAATCACCTTGCTGATGGGGTACGAAATCACGCGCAACCTGCCGCTGACGACAGTGAGCATCGAAACGCCGCTGCAGACGATCGAGGCCCCCATCATCGCCGGAAAGAAGCTGGTGGTTGTTCCGGTCTTGCGGGCAGGCATCGGCATGAGCGACGGCCTGCTCGAACTGGTGCCCTCGGCACGTGTCGGTCATATCGGGGTCTATCGCGATCCCGACACGCACCGCCCTGTGGAATACCTGGTCCGGCTTCCCGATCTGGCTGAACGCATCTTCATACTCTGCGATCCGATGCTCGCCACCGGCAACTCGGCGGTGCATGCGGTCGACGTGCTGAAGAAGCGCGCCGTCGGCGACGACCAGATCATTTTCATGGCGCTCGTGGCGGCGCCGGAAGGCATCGAGGTTTTTCAAAAGGCGCATCCGGACGTCAAGGTGTACGTCGCGTCGCTCGATTCCCATTTGAACGAGCATGCCTATATCGTTCCCGGACTGGGCGATGCGGGCGATCGTTTGTTCGGAACGAAATAAGCCGGATCTTCAACGATGATGTGGCGGCCCGATGGCGTCACGGCTAACGGCGCCGCGATCCGTCTCCTGTTGGAAATGACCGGAACAATGCGGGCTCGATTGTGGTCGCACGTATTTTGGAGCTGATCATGACACGACCACACACCGACACCAACGCAGGCAAGCAGGACAAGGACCAGGACCAGGGCGCTCTCGAAAAGCTGGCCAATCTCATCGACCCGGCCAGCCGGGACGTCAGCGATGCGGAAATCTTCGATCCCGGCGCCAATATTCCGAGCTCGGGCCGGGTATTGAACGAGTCCGAAGCCCCGCCTTCGAAACGCAGCCCCCGCTGATGTGCAGACGTCACCCGGGCATCTAGGATGTCCCGGGTGTTACAGCGCGCTGCTGGTGATATCCGTGTGCCGATGTTCGTGTGCCGCCAGAACTTCTTGCCAGGTCGCCCTCCTCCGCGCACCGTCATGCACCGTCATGCAGCCGCCCTGCCCTGCGCCTGAAGCTACATGACGGCAAATATCATCCCGAGGCCGACCAGCATCGCAAGCACGAGCAAGGCTATGAGAATGGGAGGCTTCATCTTGTTATCCTTTCCTGTCAATTTAGCAATTTAATTTTTTGAGACATGCCGCAGCAATTCGTTCACTCGAAAACTGAAGCGCCACCGCATTAACAGAGGCCGCCTGTGCGTGGAAGCAAGCTCGACTACAATCGATCTTCAACGCCAACGATTGAAAACTGCCCATGGCTGCCATACCTGTCCCTGCCCCTGCTTCAATTCCCGGCGCTGCCCCTAAGCCGCCCCTGACGCCGCGCCCTGCCGCAACCCTGATCCTCGTACGTGACGGCGCACGAGGCCTGGAAGTTTTCATGCTGCAGCGTACTCACCAGGCAGCCTTCGTGCCGGGCGGCTATGTCTTTCCGGGAGGAGCCGTGGATGCCGGCGACGGCGATGCATTCTTCGCGCCCGATGCTACAGCCGACATCAGCGCCAGCCAACGCCTAGGCCTGCCCTCGGGAGGGCTGGCCTACTGGACGGCCGCTATCCGGGAATGCTACGAGGAAGCCGGCATACTGCTTGCCGATGACGCGCACGGGCGCCCTGTCGATACGGCCGAACCGTCCTTGTGCGCGGCGCTGGCGGAAGCGCGCGGCAAGGTCGCATCGGGAGAAATGGCTTTTGCCGACCTGTGCCGGGCGCTGCGCATGCGGCCTGCGTTCGAACGGCTTGCCTATTTCGCGCACTGGATCACGCCGGTGGGCGCACCGCGCCGTTTCGACACGCGCTTCTACATCTCTGCGGCGCCCGCCGGCCAATGCGGCTCGCATGACAACAGCGAAACCATTGCCAGCATGTGGCTGCGGCCCGAGGATGCCCTGGCGCGCCATAAGTCGGGTGAGGCCGACATGATGTTTGCCACGGTGCGCACGCTGCAAACGCTGGCGCGTTTCCATGACGTCGCGGCATTGATGGATTACGCGCGCAGCCTGGCGACAGTGCCGACACATCAACCTAGGGTATCGGCCGGAAGCAAGGGGCGCCGGGTGCTGATCCAGGGTGATGCCGCCTATGCCGAAGTCGGCAAGCTGGACCCGGAGGGCAAGGGCCATGCCGCCAGCGACATTGTTCCCGGCGAAGTGACCCGACTATCGCGATATCTGCGCCGGGTGACAGCCCCCAATCCCGGCTACATGACCGGCCCCGGCACCAACAGCTATCTGGTCGGCGAAGGCGATGATCTCGCATTGATCGATCCTGGTCCCGCGGATGCAAGCCATGTCGCGGCGGTGCTTCGCCATGCCGGAGGCCGCATTCGCTGGGTGCTGACCACCCACACCCATATCGACCATTCACCTGCCGCGGCACTTGTCAAGGCGCAGACCGGAGCCCGGGTGCTTGGGATGCCGGCGCCGCCGCATGGCAACCAGGACCGCGCCTTCGTGCCCGATGAGACGCTCGAGGATGGCATGACGATCCGGATCGGCGCTTGCACGCTGCGTGCCGTACATACGCCAGGACATGCATCGAATCACCTTTGCTATCTGCTTGAAGAGGACCGTATCCTGCTGACCGGCGACCACATCATGCAAGGCTCGACGGTAGTCATCAATCCACCCGACGGCAACATGCAAGCCTATCTGGCTTCCCTCCAGCTATTGAAGACCCTGGATATCGATTATCTCGCTCCGGGCCATGGCTTCCTGATCGAGAATCCCGATGCCGTAGTCGACCGCATCGTCGCACACAGGATGGCGCGGGAAGCAAAAATCGAGAGGGCCCTTGCAGCGCTCGGGGAAGCGCGTATCGAGGAACTGGTAGCAATCGCTTACGATGACGTGCCGCCGCAGCGGCATGCGATGGCTGCGCGTTCCCTGCTGGCGCATCTCGAAAAGCTGCAGGCGAATGGACGTGCCGCGGTGGAGGGTTTGTTCTGGCGTTCCGCTGCGGAAGGCCTGTGGAATACGGGGAATGCGTCAGTACGCGGGACGAAAGGCGGCGCCTGAAAACATCATAAGGCGCCTCTGCGCAACCGCCATGAAAATGGTCGACCGCGCCAAGGCGTTGGAAGGCTACAGATGTGCAGGTTTCAGATACCTTGTTCGTCTTTCATGCCGGTCATGCGGTCAATACGAATCGTAGACGGACTGCCTGCGCTCGAACAGGGGACGCTGGCGCGAACGGTCAATGGCGCGGCGCTGGGGAAAGCGTCCGGCCAGAAAAAAATGCATGGGATTGCGCCGATCAGCCCCGTGGTCCGAAAATCGCCGCCCCTTGGTCTGGGTGCGGCCCATCGACAGCAATGCCACCGCGGCCAAACCGCCGGCCAGCCCGATCAGCAATCCTTTGTTGCCGAGCAGCCGTGTCGCATGCCCGGTCGTCGGCAACCTTTTATTCAGTTCCATTGCAACGCCTCCTGTTTTCTACTGCACTCATCGTGAAAAATCGGTATTCGGTACCTGTTAGGACTGTGCTCTGCGCAAATTTGTTCTCGCTTGTTAAAACACTTGCGGCAGGTGCACTTCCATTGTCGCAAGCCTTTCCGTTTCGCCTTCGAGAAATCTCAACTTACCTCATGCATTTTCGGTTGCGGACACTCGGAAACGGCTCCTTGCGGAACCCCGTCCACGGCGAGTACTCTCTCTTGATGGCAGGTCTTTAACCGGCCACACTCAATCATGGAAAAATTCTTGATCCAGAATGAATTCGGGCAGCCGCAGGAATTGATCGGCGAAGAGATCGTCGTGCCGGATTTCGAAGAGCTGCAATTCATTTTGCATACCTGGCTGTACGACAAGCACGGCGGATGGGCCATTACCGAACGCTCTTCCGGAAAGCGCATCACCAGCGGTCCGCAGGGAACCGAACATTCCGCGCGCGAGCAGCTGGAACGCCAGCTGCGGCTGCATGGCAAAGATGCGCTAATGCGGGTGCTGGGCGCGGGCAAGCTGTCCAGCTGATCAGCGCAATCTGTTCTTGCGAGTCTGTGCGAGGCCGGTGCGTGCTTAGTACGCGCTTAATCTGCGCCGTGAACCGGCTGCAAGGGCTCGAAAATGGCCGCGTCGCGGATGGCCTGCGTCACATCGGCATACCGGTTCTGGTAGATGCTGACCTGCGCGTCATACTCCTCGCGGCCGATATGGTTGCCATGCTGACTGGCAATGATTTCATTGAACTTATCGCTCATGGGCACCGACATCGAAAGCCGGCGCACCGCCCGTATCGTCCGGCTGCGGCGGTCGATAAGGCTGAGGTACAGGGTAAAGCGGCTGTCCTGGCTCAGGGCTTCCGGCACGGGGCGCGTTTCCGGCGGGTAGAGAAAGACATGGAACTGTGCATCGCCGGTCATGTTATCGCCGATCTGCCACGGCACCACCGCGATGTTCTCCACCTGTAGCACACCGATGCGCACCTCGTCCTCGGTCACGGTGCGAATCAGATCGTCCGGCGGGTCGGCGAAGAACAGGCGCAGTTCGGGGCCGGACTTGGAAAACTCGAATACAGCCGCATCCGCATCGAGCAAGGTACCGCCATAGGTCTTGCCGACTTCCAGTGTCTCTGGGGTCATACACTCTCCTGCCATCGTGTTGCATGTACGGGGCGCAGGAGCACATGGCATGCTTGCGCTCCTGCGGTAAAAACTACCTGTCAGCGGTCAAGCGCATTGGGACTGACGCTCACCCGCAGATCGCCGGCCCGGCCATTCTGCCTAGAGTACAGCCACGCCGCATAATCCTTGATAACGGACATGCGATCGTCGTCATTCATGTCCTTCCATGCCGTGCCATCCTGATGATGAGCGATCACTTCGTCGAGTGAAAATTCGACGGAGCTTTCCTGGCCGTCGTCATCGATTGCCGCCTTGATTCGGCTCATGTCTGCTCCTTTCCATGTAAATGTCCGATCGGGAAAGACAGCTCAAGCGAAAGCCGTGCCTGCTTTCGTCCTCGCATCACCCGGCCTTGCACTGCATTGATTCAGCAACAGTTCCGGGGCGGCACACGCGATAGTTGCTCATTCACGAAGCCTTCGAACGCGTGCAGCAAGGGCATATACTTTGCCTCATTGCCTTCGAGCTGCATCAAGGCCCGGCAGGCGGCTTCCAGCGTGGAAAGCTGGTCGGGTGCGTGCGCCTTGCGGATGCTGTACCGCGAAGTATCGACCTGCTGCAGGGACATCCTTGGCAAGGTTTGCAGCATGGGATTGAGATGGAGCAGCTTGCGGCTTTTGCGCCATGTGCCGTCGAGAATCACGAGGCGCAGTCGAAAGACTCCGGGCGGCCTGCTCCTGTAATCGCCGGGAACGAACGACACCGGCATTTCCGGCGTCCCGGGATACAGCAGCACCGGATGAATTTCCTGCGGCCCGCAAACACCTGACTGCGTCGCTGCCATCGCGTCTTCACGCTCGACAGGCGCATGCAGCAGGCGCCGCAGTTCATCATCATCGAACGTTTCACCGACGGCCAGCCGGCTGCCGGCGAGACTCAGGTGCAGCAGCGGCGCGCTGCCTTTTGCCTGGCGGCTTTCCAGCGGATGCTGAAGAATGAGCACCTCGGGAATGGGTTGGACCGGCGTGATCCAGCGGCAGATGCACGCCGACCGCGGGCGGGCGCAACGACCGCAGATCGGACGGGATGGTTTCTCGGGAATGGAATCGTTCGGCGTCATGCAAGGCAGCGATGGAAGTAGCGCAGGCGCCACGACTATATCACCCGGCACCACCCCGCGCCGCTCAGTGTACCGGCGAGTTCCCCGGGCCACCCTATGCAACTATTTGCCAAAGTGTATTGGGACTCGCATAAAACAGGACCGTTAAGCTGATGCGTCTTCTCTCACCTACTCATATGACTGTCCCCGCCATGGAAACACTGCAAGCTCCGAACGTCTCTTCTCTCGACCATCTGCTGCCGCAGGAGCCCTTGCTGATGATGGGAGCGGGTCCGGTGCCGATCCCGCACAAGGTGGCCTACGCCAACTCCATCGTCATCAACCATCTCGGCGAGACCATGAACAAGGTCATCGAGCAGGTAAAGGAAATGGGCGCCTATGTGTTTCAGACCACGTCGCGTCATGTGCTCGGCGTCGCCGGTCCCGGCTCTGCGGCGATGGAAATGGCAATCGTCAACCTGGTGGAACCCGGCAGCAAGGTGCTCGCCGTATGCAATGGCTACTTCAGCCGGCGCATGGCCGACATGGCCGCCCGCGTGGGAGGCGAAGTGGTTGTAATGGAAGTGGCATCGAACCGCGCCGCCGATCCGGAGGAAGTGGAAGGCTATCTGAAACAGGGTGATTTCCGCACCCTCACCATCGTGCAGGGAGAAACGTCGAATACCGTATTCAACCGGCATCTCGAGGCGATTTCGCGGCTGGCGCATCGCTACGGCTGCATGGTAATCGTCGATGCCGTCTGCACGCTGAGCACCATGCCGCTGGAAATGGACCGATGGAAAATCGATGCGGTCATTACCGGCGGCCAGAAGGGACTGTCTTCCATTCCGGGCGTTTCACTGCTCGCGTTCTCGGAAAATGCCTGGAGCCGCATCGCCGCGCGCCGGCATACCCTGTCTCATTGGTGCCTCGATGCCCTTCTCGCCGACAAGTTCTGGAACCAGAAGTCCTATCACTATACGGCGCCGGTTTCAGGCATCCTGGCGTTGCATGAAGCACTGCGCCTGGTATGCGAAGAGACGCTGCCGCGCCGTTTCGAGCGGCATGCACTGTGCTCGCTGGCGCTGCAGAGAGGCATAGAAGCCATGGGACTGGAGCTGCCGGTATCGGCCGATGTACGGCTGAACTCGGTGGTGGGCATTACCGTGCCGGACGGCGTATCGGGGGATGCGGTGCGCACCCATATGTCGCGCGTGCATCGGGTGGAGATTTCCGGATCCTTCGGCGCCAACATCGTGCGTATCGGCCAGATGGGCGAACAAAGCCGGGCGCACAATCTGTTCCGCACGCTGCATGCGCTGGGAACCAGCATGCAGTTTGCCGGTGCGGCCGTCGATCTGCCGTCGGGCATCGCCGAACTGGAAAAGGGTTTGACGGGAAGCTGAAATCGGAGGGTCGCGCGTTTTGATGAGCCGCCCTTTTTGGCAAGGACGGCGACCGCATTGAGAATGCAGCACCATCGCCCGTCTCTCCCTACTGCATGGCGGCCGGCTCGCCTGATCCGGGTATGTTGCCCGAGTCGTGACGAGAGTGCGCGAGAATGTCCACCAGCGCCTGCCTGGTGGCGGGCTTGACCAGGTGATGATCGAATCCAGCAGCCTGGGAGCGTTCGACATCTTCCTTGCGGCCGTACCCCGTGACCGCGATCAGCAATGCATCCGCGGTCGCGGGGGCCTCCCGCAGCCGGCGCGCCAGCGCATAGCCGTCGATTTCCGGGAGGCCGATGTCGAGCAGGAATGCCTGGGGCGGATGTGCAAGAGCGCGCTCCAGTGCCTTGTCGGCGCGATGCTCGACGCTGACGCGGTAGCCTTCGGCCTCCATCAGGACGGCGAGGCTGTGCGCGGCGTCGACGTTGTCATCGACGATCATGACATGCATGCCCCGGCTATCCCGCACCGGAGCCGCGACAGGTGCGGCATCGGGCTCGATGACTTCGAGGTCGAGCCGCGGCAGCTTCACCGTGAACAGGCTTCCCTTGTCCGTTCCCTCGCTATAGGCTTCCACGACGCCGTCATGCAGCTCGACAAGACTGCGCACGAGGGCCAGGCCAAGTCCCAGGCCGCCTTGCGAACGGTCGGGAGTGCGCTCGGCCTGGGTGAACAGCTCGAACACGTGCGGCAGGAGGCTGGAAGAAATACCGATGCCGGTATCGCGTACGCTGATCTCCACCTTCTCGGCATCGACCGCGACCAGCAATACGATCTCGCCGCCTTCGCCTGTGTACTTGGCGGCATTGTTCAGCAGGTTGGTAACGATCTGCACCAGTCGCTTGCGGTCGCCGACCACGCAGGCCTGCGGCGGCACCGGCTGCACGTTGAGATGATGGCGACGGGACTCGATCAGCGGCCTGACCTGCTCGACGGCGCCGGTTATCACGTCGACAATCCGCACCGGTTCCTTCTCCACCTTGACCAGGCCTCGCGTCACACGCGACACATCGAGCAGGTCATTGATCAGGCTGGTCATGTGATCGACCTGGCGCGTGATGATCTCACTGGTCTGGCGCAGGCGTTCAGGGTCGGGTCCGGTCAGCTTCAGTATTTCTGCGGCGGTGCTGATCGGCGCCAGCGGATTGCGCAATTCGTGCGCCAGCATCGCCAGGAACTCGTCCTTGCGCTGATTGGCAATGCGCAGCGCCTCTTCGGCGTTCTTCCGCACCGTCACATCGATGGAGATTCCCCGCACCGAATGGGGCTTGCCGCTCTGGTCGCTCACCACCTTGCCGCGCGCTTCGATCCAGACCATATTGCCGTTGTCGGGACGAATCATCCGCACTACCTGGTTGAATTGGCTGCGTTCCTCGATGGCCTTGTCCATCGCGCGCTGCAGCCGCATCTGGTCGTCGGGATGCACCGCACTCCAGGCGTCGGTGCCGACGTCCCAGGTCGCGCCGAAAATGTCGGGTGCATTCGGCGAAAAGCGGATGCCGTCATTCGCCAGTGTCCAGTCCCACACGGCCATCCTTGCCGCAACCAGGCCTTCGCGCAGCCGTTCCTCGCTTTCCCGCACCGCCCGCTCGGCCTTTTCGATCTGCGACACATCGGTATTGGTGCCGAACCACTGCACAATGCGGCCGTCGCTGTCATGCAAAGGCGCGGCCGATGTAAAGAACGGCCGAAACTCTCCGTCGGCACCCCTGAGCGGGAAAGTCATCTGGAACGGCTGTCCCTGTTCGATCAGCTCCCGCATCCGTTCGAACACGGTGTCCTGCATGGCAGGGTGATGGACGATGCGCCAGCCGAACTCCTTCATTTGTCCAGGCGTCGTGCCGGTGTACTCGTACCAACGGTCGTTGTACCACTGGATCTTGCCGTCTGGACCGGCGATCCAGGCCAGCTGGGGAATGGTATTGGCGAGTTGCAGGAAACGCTCGCGCTCCTGTTGCAGCTGCACATGCTGCTCGTAGAGGCGGTCCAGCATGTGATTGATCGATCCCGCCACGCTGGCAACCTCGGTGCTGCCCTCGGTCGCCGCGCGCTGCGTACCCAAACCGCCGTCGACCACGCTGCGTGAAAAAACCTCCAGCTTGCGCAGGTCGTGGGTCAACCTGAGGGCCAGGCGCGCGCCGAGCACCAGCACCGTTCCCGCCAGTGCCAGGGCAATGACGGCGATGATGGCGAACTGCGGCGCAAGCTCCCGCGCCGATGCCGGCTGCAGCGGCTCAAGTACCTGGAAATGCAGGTGACGAAAAGTTTCGGGCATGTCGACGGGGACGGAAACCATGCTTTCGTTCCTGCTGGGAACGAACGCCTTGTCCGACCAGGTCAGCTGCGCCATGTCGTTCGGCCGCAAGTCTTTTAGCCTCAACTTGTAGATCAGCGCGCCTTCGGGCGTTTCGGTCCTGGAATAGCTCAGCATCTCCACCGCGATCAGTTCCGGTCCCCGATCGGATTCGATGATTTCGGCGGTTTCCCTGCCGGTTTCCAGATGTTTCTTAAGCCATGCCATTTCCTTTTCATTGAAACGCCCGAGGCCGTTGCTGGAAATCTCGCCGCCGGCGAAATCGGTGAAAAGAATATTGATCGGAACCCCGTTGATCTGGCGGATGCTCGACAGATAGGGCGCGAGATAGGTTTCCCGTCCGGCGCTGTCGACCAGTCCGGTGGCGAGAATGCTGCTGTTGGCGACATCATTCATGCGCGAGGCGACCGAATGCAGCGTCGAGCTTACGGTGGCCGCATGAAAGTCCGCCTCCTTCTTCGATACGATGCTCATTGCGGTGGCATGCTGCTCGCTGACCAGCCACCAGGACGACGCTACCGTCAGCAGCAGCGCGAACGTCGCCAGCGCCGCACTGGCGACGGCAAAGCGGCGCGTCAGGCTACCGGCTGCGGTGCGATGGAAAATCATGCATCACTTCTTTATCGGGACAAGCACGCCGTCTTCACGGTAGCGGGCCATCAGCAATTCATCGGGACCGAGCGCTTCGTGCCGCGCCGGAGTGAACGGCGGCTTGTAGTGTTTAACGAGGCCGCGATGCTCGCGCACCTTTTCCAGCGCGTCGCGTACCGCCGGCCGGTCGGTGGTGCCGGCAAGGGCGATTGCGCGCGCCAGGATATGCATCATGTCATAGGCATGGGCCACGCCTACCGGCGCCTTAATGTCCTCTATCCTGCGGATATCGGAGATGGACGACACCGTGCGCATGAATTTTTCCAGCGGCGGTTTTGCGGCATTGAAGAAACTGAAGGTCTGGATGACGCTGAAATCGACCTGATGCAATGCCGGCCCGGCCTGCTTCACGAACTCGCCGCCGGTGATGCCCCAGTGGCTGAGAATGGGAATGCGTTTTTCCTTCGGCAACGCGGCCACTTCCTTCACCAGCACCGCTGCCTCGTCATCGTTGGCCACCAGCAGCACCGCTTCGGCGCCGGCATCGATAAGTTTCTGATATTTGTCGACCAGCGTGGTATCGCGCCAGTTGTACCAGGTGGTGCGCACGATACGGATATCGCTCGCGGTTTCCACGAACTTTTCCGCCGCCGCCAGATTGCTCCTGCCCCACGAGGTATTGGTCAGCAGCAGGCCCACGTTATTAAGCTTGCGCTGTCTCGCATTCTTGAGCATGGTCGGCATTGCCAGGCTGTCGCGCAGCGAGAGGCGATAGATGAAGTTCGGACTCATGCCGTTATCGACGATGGCGTCGGCCGACGACCACACCGCGAGAAAAAGCAGCTTGGTTTCCTTCAGCTTGGGCAACTGCTCGATGACGACCGGGCTGAAGCGTCCGCCGAATACCGCGACCACGTTCGGCATCGAGGCGAACTCTTCGATATTGCGGATGCCGCGGGCCGGCATGGAACGATGGTCCTTGGTAATGATCTCGATCTGGCGACCGTCGAGCACGCCGCCGGCCGCATTGATTTCCGCGGCGGCGGCGCGCACGCCAAGTTCGACGGCCTGCGCCGATGTGCTGTTGGCCAATCCGAACTCGCCATCGATGCCAATGACAATCGGCGGCTTGCCGCTCTTGTCCTCGGCACCGGAGGCGAACGGCGAAACCAGGCCGGACAGGAGTCCGAGAGTTAGCAACTGGCGGCGCCTGCGCGCGTTTTGCAGTTGAGAACGGCCCATGCCGGCTCCAGTGGTGCGTGTTGACTGCCTAGCAGCGTCGTATGTTGACATCATTCCTTTTCCCGAGTGCCTTGTCATGTTCCCATGTTTCCATGTTCTGCCATGCCTTGTCGGTGAAACATGGCGCGGCGATGACGCAAGCAGCTGCGTCGTTATGCAATCGCGTATGCAACCGCGGGCATCAAAGATGCGGCCAGGGCAGCTTCACCCCGTCCCAAAAGTCGCAATGCGCATCCTGGGCCCCGCTCTTCATCGAAAGCGCCGGCGCAATTTCCAAATACGCATCCTGCGCCTTGGTGCTCGGCTGCCAGGCAACGCCGCCCGCGCTGCCCGGCGCACCGGTCCTTGCCATCGCGCTCCAGTAGGCGATCATTGCATTCTGAATCTTCAAATCGTCGCCGGTCGGGCGGTAGCTGCCCTGCCATGGAAACAGGAAAGCATGCTCGATAGTATGCACCGCGCCGAGCGCCTTCTGTTGAGCATCGTTCTGCAGTGCATGCGCGAACAGGTAACGGTAAACCGGCGGGTTGCCGGCTTCAGTCAGCGTGCGGGCGACACGGCGGCTCTGGCAGGTGAACAGCGCATCCGTAGTCAGGCTGACGAAGGCGGCCCGCGGGGTCGGGTAGGCTTGCAGCGGATAGCGCGACGCAATGGCGGCGGCATTGCTGCTGCCGAAGACCTTTTCGATGCCGGCCGCGTAGCTCGTCGCATCGGTCACCGGACCGACCGCGTTAACGAACAGCATGGTTTCTTCCGTGGAATTACCGACGATGACCGGCATCGCGGAATGGCCCCGCTCGCGGATGATCTCGATCGGCTGGCGCGGGAATACATGTCCATCGACATTCGGGCCATACAGGCGGGGCAGCACTCCGAACGTGCCAGGCAAGGCCCGCACGATGTCCTTCATGCTTTTGCCGCGCAGACAGGCAGCAATGTCGGCGAGCCTGTCATCTGCCTTGTTGCCCGCCCTGGTGCCCGCCTGATCGCAGCCGGTCAGCTGCGCGATGCGCTGGCCGGTGCCCTGTTCGGCATCGGCCAGGGTTTGCATTTCGCAGCCTGTGGGCACGCTGCTCTGCATGGCGGCGCCGTGAAACAGGCCGCGCGCCTGTGGCGATGTCATCAATGCGCACAGATTGCCGCCGCCTGCGGAGGTGCCGAACAGGAAGATGCGCTTGGGATCGCCGCCGAAGGATGCGATGTTCTGCCGCAGCCACTTGAGCATGGCTATATGATCAAGGCTGCCATAGTTGCCGGACACATTTTTGCTGTGCTCGGCATCCAGCGCCGGATGGGCGAGATAGCCGAGCGCGCCGAGGCGCGCGTTGAAGCTGACATAAACGACGCCCTCGGGAACGAGCTTTTCGCCGTTGTACTTGACACCGCCGAATCCGGGCGAACCTTGTCCGGAAAACGCATGATTGCCGCCGCCGGTCAGAAATACCATCACCGGCAACGCCCCGGTCGAAGCCTGCTTCGGCTTCCAGATGTTCAGCGTCAGGCAATCCTCATTGCCGATGACTTCCTTTCCATCCAGTTGTGGACAGACCGGGCCGAATGCCGAGGCGTCGCGCACGCCCTGCCACGTCAAAGGGGCTGCGGGTGGACGAAAACGCAGCTGGCCGACCGGTGCCGCGGCATAGGGAATGCCCTTGAATGCGACCAGTCCATCCTGGACGATTCCGCGAACCGCGCCCTGCCCGGTGCAAGCGGTGTCGGCTCCGGTCGCGCCGCAGGTCGATGTCGACGTCCCGTCCACGCTGGCGCAGCCGGAGAGGGCCGCAGCCGCGAACGCGACGGCGAACAGATGCCGGATCACGGAATTCTCCGTTTCGATGCTTGTGCGTGCGCATTTATTTTTCATAGGCGTTCCCCTCCGCATTCAGTTGTTATAAAGCCGTCTGCCGACGTCAGTTGCGGGTATTGTATGACTGAATCCGGAGTTGTTTCAGTATTAGAACGTACCTGGAATAACAGCGAAATTGCATGAGGGAAAATTGCTGCGGCAAAACCCGCGAACGTGCGGCCAACATGCCGGCAAAAGTTACTTCGCTGCCGGCAAAGACACGGAGATTTTTATTGACCGCAAGTGCAATCAGGCAGACAGCGCTTGTGCAAACACAGGCGTGAACTGGTAAGCGAGCTGTCCATCCCGTACACCGTAGGCTTGCAGGATGCGAAAGCCCAGCCATTCTGTTTCGCCCGACACCAGAATCTCTGCCTCGAAGATTTCCCGCATGAGCATCATGGTCGGGTTCCAGTTATCGGCTTCGACCGGCATGAGGGTAAGAGACGAACGCTGCTGCGGCGAAGCCACGATGGTGTGGGCAGCCAGGGTGTCGAGCAGCTCCAGCGCGGCTTCGCTCAGTACATCCTGGACCAGTTTATTGATGTTCATGGGCACAGTATGGTTTCATCGGTGAGAAAAGCCATGAGGCGGCACAATGTCGGCGTACGACCCGCTGCCGCGCCCAGGATGTTACTTTCATCCGCTTCATTGCTTGAGCTGAAGCAGCACGCTCCAGTACTGCAGATTGATATTTTGCCGCCGGCAATCCTTCTGGACCAGGCATGCGGTTTCCGCTTCCGGTTTGAACAGCAAAGGGCTGTGGTTGCCCGAGAGGACGCCTGCCTCGTTGAGGCGCAGCCTGCGGCGCGCCACCGATTGCAGCACATTGCCGCCGATGGTCTCCATCTTGCGCGCGCTCCGGTCGACGCCGACCACCAGTTCGCAATGCGACGCGGCGATGAAGTTTTCGGCACGGACCGCCTCCCGCCAGTCGGAAAAGCGCCGGAGAGGCCTGCTGCCGCGGGAATAGCACAACAGGTCGCCGACGCGCGGACGGACACGAGCGGGGTCGCAGGCTCGATAGGCATAGGCCGGATCGTGGTCGAAGGCCGCCTTGATATAGTCGGAATGCGTGGCTGAATACCTGAATTGCACGTCGCCAAGTCCTGCCTTGTGCATCAGGTAGGAAATGAATGCCGCCGACCATGGCGAATCGTTCAGCGCCGCGCGCACCAGCGCTTCGCGCATCGCTGCCTGGACGTCGTCCTCTCCTTCGCGCGAAGCTTCCGGCAGCAGGCTGCCGAGTCTGCGTTCCTTCGCGCGTGCGCCGCTATGGGCATCGTCGAGCAAGCCTGGTACGAATATCAGCTTGCGGCGCCAGGGCTCGCCTTCGACATGGGCGCCGAGCGCCAGCCAGTATTCCCAGACCCGGCGCCACGCATATCGTCCGGGACGGTTGCGCGCGCTTTCCCCGGTGTCGGGATCATGCAGAAGCTCCGTTTCGGACTCCGCGGACCCGAAGCGCAGCAGGGTGCCGTCGTCATCGATGCGGTGGCCGTTGAATTCGCGGTACTCGGCGTCGGCGATGCCGGCGAGCCGCGCTGCCACATCCGAAGGTGCTCCCGCCTGCAGGCATGACTCGGCGCGCCCATGCGCGGCGGTGAGGGTGAAGACAGAGACGAGGATGAACGCTGAAAGGCAACGCGGAACGGACAGGTGACTCATAGGCTGCATCGGCAAGACCCGGAAGGTCTGGCGAGCATAACATGCCTGCCCGAAGCCGTTGCGGCCCGGTCAGGCATGTCCGGCCTTGTCTTGATCAACCGCGCGATTTGCGTTCGCCGGCGGCCGACAGGATTGCGTACAGGATGATGGCGCCGAAGGTGGCGGTGCCGATGCCACCGAGCGAAAACTGACCGATCTTCAGAGTGAAGTCGCCGGCGCCTAGCACCAGGGTCACGGCGGCGACGATCAGGTTGCGGTTATCCGAAAAGTCCACCTTGTTCTCTACCCAGATGCGGGCGCCCGCCACCGCGATCAGACCGAACACGACGATCGATACGCCGCCCAGCACCGCTCCCGGAATGGTCTGGATGACCGCACCGAATTTCGGCGAGAAGCCGAGGATCAGCGCCACGACGGCGGCGATTACGAACACCAGCGTCGAATAGATGCGAGTCACCGCCATGACGCCGATGTTTTCCGCATAGGTAGTGACGCCGGTGCCGCCGGCCGCGCCGGAAATCATGGTGGCGACGCCGTCGCCGATGAAGGCGCGACCCATGTAGCGGTCGAGGTCCTTGCCAGTCATGGCGCTGACCGCCTTGATATGACCGAGGTTCTCCGCCACCAGAATGATGGCGACCGGCGCCAGCAGGCTCATGGCATCGGCCTTGAAAACGGGCGCCACGAACTTCGGCATGCCGAACCATGGCGCGTTTGCGACGACACCGAAGTCGATCGGCTTGCCGAGGCCGGCGCCGTTGGTCAGGATTGCATAGATTACGTAGGCCAGCAGCAGGCCGATCAGGATCAGGAGACGCTGGGTCATGCCGCGCGTGAAGACGGCCACGCCACCCACGCAGAGAATGGTCACCAAGGCCATCCAGGCATCGAAATTGTTCGCCACCACGCCCTTGACCGCAATCGGGGCAAGATTGAGCCCGATCACCGCGACCACGGCGCCGGTCACGACCGGCGGCATCAGTTTTTCGATCCAGCTGGTGCCGACCGCCGCGACCAGCAGTCCGATCAGCGTGTAGAGTGCGCCGCAGGCGATGATGCCGCCGAGCGCAACGCCCATGTTGGCGTTAGGGCCGCTGCCGCCATAGCCGGTGACTGCGATCACGAGCCCAATGAAGGCGAAGCTCGATCCCAGGTAACTGGGCACGCGGCCGCCGACAAAAACGAAGAACAGCAGCGTGCCGACGCCCGACATGAAGATGGCGAGGTTCGGATCGAAGCCCATCAGTAGCGGCGCCAGCACCGTGGCACCGAACATGGCGACCACGTGCTGCAGGCCCATGGCCATCATCTGCGGCCAGGGCAGGCGCTCGTCGGTATTGATGACCGGGCCAAGACCGTCGGAAGTGCCTTGCCTGAGCCGCCACTTGGGGAAAAAGGATTCTGCCATCGGGATACTCCAGTTGAGCCCTCGCGGTCCACCGCCGGGCATGACTTGTCCCGGTAATAGCCGCGCAGGTGAATTCAAAAAATATTTCAAACATGCAAGTTTATTCATCGGCTGCACAAACCACAACCATTGTTCAACTTGCAGGGGCCCCGCCGGCTAAAAAAACTGGATCGCTCCCGATGCGAAGCGGCTGCTATGTCCCGGCGTCTATCTGCTGCAACGCCTGCCGAATGGAATCCGCGTCGGCGGGGCGGACCAGCCTTGCCACCTCGGCGCCGTTCTTCATGAAGATCAGTGTCGGCCACAGCTTGACGCGGAATGAGCGGCCAAGGGGGCGGCCCGGACCGTCCTCGACCTTGATGTGCTTGACGGCGGGATGAGCAGCGAACGCCGTTTCGAGCAAGGGCTGGGCAGCGCGGCAGAAACCGCACCAGTCGGTTCCGAACTCGACGACGGTGGGCTCTTGCAGGGCATCAACGTCCTTGCGTGCCGGCTCGACCGCTGCGAAGGTATGGTTCATGGCCATGTCTATTTCCTTCCTGATATCGATACGCCAATTATCCCCGAACCGATGGTTCCGCTTTGCGGTAGCGTGCAACTAATGCGGCAGCACGGGTTCAGATATTGAAAACATGCTTATCCATGTTCATCAGACATCGTTTGAAAAAGGAGATTCATCATGGCAAATACCCAGCCATCCCAGCCATCGAATGAGGCCGCAAAGAGCGCCGCCGGCCGATTCACCGGGCAGACGGAGCAGCAGGAGCAGGTCGATCAGCCTATGCAATCCGCGCCCTCCCTATCTCATTCCTCCGACGACGATGCGGAAGACGGCCGCTATTCCGTTGCGGAAGAACAGAACTTTGACCAGCAGTCCGACCAGGCAAGGCGTATCGGACAGATGCCGGCCGACGAGGGAATCGGATTGTCCGGATTGAAGCCTTCCGAAGCCGTCGCGCAGTCCGCGGGAAAGGACTCGCAAGGCAGCGCTCCAACCCAGCTGGAAAAATCCATGGACCGTGCAGTGCCGAAAGCGGATGATGCGGGTTGATGTGAAAACGCATACGCCGTCCCGGCGCCTGCTTCGGTACCGGAACGGCGTGTGCCGCCGGGTCCTGCCTGGAACTGCGTTGAAATCCGGCTCGCCTGCGGCAAGCCGGTAGCGCACATCAGAACTCTTCCCATTCCTCGGTCGAGGCATGTTGCGGCTTTGCCAAGGCCTTGCCGCGGCTTCCCGCAGGCAGCTTCGGTGCGGTTGTCTGCACTGTCCCGGCGGCGGGCACGGACATTTGCGGCATGCCGGCGGCAAGCGGCCGCGTCGCGGCTTTGACAGGCACTGCAGCTACCATGGGCATCACGGCCACGGCCGGTGCCGCGCTACCATCGACCTTGAAGGTTCCAACCGCCTGTTGCAGGCCGCGCGCCTGCTCCTGCATCGCATCGGCCGCGGCTGCGGCCTGTTCGACCAGCGACGCATTCTGCTGAGTTACCTCGTCCATCTGGGCAATGGCCTGATTGACCTGTTCGATGCCGGCCGACTGCTCATCGCTCGCGGCGGTAATCTCAGCCATGATGTCGGTGACACGCTGTACGCTATCGACAATTTCCGACATCGTGGCTCCGGCCTGGTCGACCAGCTTGGCGCCGGTGGCGACCTTTTCCACCGAGTCGTCGATCAGGACCTTGATTTCCTTGGCCGCCGCCGCCGAACGCTGCGCCAGGCTGCGCACTTCGGTCGCCACCACGGCAAAGCCCCGCCCCTGCTCCCCTGCGCGTGCAGCTTCGACTGCGGCATTGAGCGCCAGGATATTGGTCTGGAAGGCGATCCCGTCGATCACGCTGATGATGTCCGAGATTTTCTTCGATGAAGCGTTGATCGAGCCCATGGTTTCCACCACCTGAGACACGACCATGCCGCCGCGGTTGGCGACTTCGGAAGCCGATTGCGCCAGCTTGTCGGCTTGGCGCGCATTGTCTGCATTCTGGCGTACGGTGGAGGTCAGCTCTTCCATCGAGGACGCCGTCTCTTCCAGCGTGCTGGCCTGCTCCTCCGTGCGTGAAGAAAGGTCGAGATTGCCGGCCGCGATCTGGGTCGACGCGCCCGCAATGGTATCGGTGCCCGACCTTACCTGGGCGACGATGCGCAACAGGCTGTCATTCATTTCCCTGAGCGCCTGCAGCAGGCGACCGGTTTCATCTTTCGTCTTCACTTCGATACGGCTGGTCAGATCACCGGCGGCGACGGTGCGTGCGATATCCACCGCATGATTGAGCGGACCGGTGATCGAGCGGCTCAGCAGAATGGCCAGCGCAATCCCGGCCAGTACCGCGCCGACGCCGATCGCGATGAATATCATTTGACCGAAGCGGACGCTTTCCATGACATGGACTCCGCTCTGCTCGACCACTTTCTTCTGCAGCGCATTGAGCGCATTCACGCTTTCCTGCAACGCGTCCAGCGCCGGCAGCGTCTCGCCGACCATCAAGTTGCGCGCCTCGGAATAGTCGGTCTCTTCCACCAGGGCGGCAATACGGCCGAAGCTGGCGACGTAAACCTTACGCTGCTCCTTGATGCGTGCCAGGAGCGCCTTTCCTTCCGGTTGCGTGACCAGCCGGTCGAGCTGCTCGATCGCGTCGGTAATGGTCTTCTTGTTCTCTTCGATCTTCTGCTTGATCGTGTCGCGCTGGTTCCTGTCATTGACGATCAGCAGTTCCATCGTGCGGCGCGCATTCGCGCGCGTCGTCGCGGTGATCACATTCGCCGCTTCCGCCTTGACCCAGTCCTTGTCGACAAGCTGTGCGCTGGTCACTCCGATGCTTTCAAAACGGGTAAGGCCGACCACCACGAGGATGGCCATCAGCGCGAGCACCAGGCCGAATGCCATGGCCAGGCGAGCGCCTACGTTCAGGTTGGTGAGTTTCATGAAAATTCTCCAGGGATGCCGGTTGATTTCCGGCCGATCCGGCAATCGGCGTACCCGCTTCAGGGGGAATGGTGTGCAATGGGTTTGCTTGCATTACGAGGAAACCGACATACGAAAGACAGCAACGCTTTCAGTCCGCTGGATCCCCCCGCGCAACAGCCGAGTATTATTCCATTATTTCCACAAGGAAACAATATGACAGTGGCTTGAAGTGTTCCGGAACCCTGAAGTCATTGCGATAATCGGCATGTCCGTATGCTTACGGCCCACTGCCGGAATGAATTTTCATGTGCAGCTTGCCAAAACGGCAAATGCGGGTTTTGAATGTATTCGCGCACCGGCGCGGCGATGGCAACCGGACCAGCTTACCAATCCAGCTTGAGCAGCAGGCTTCCCATGCGGGGCCAGCAAAGCATTCTTACCTCGTCGCGTGTGGCCCAGCAAAAGCCGTCCATTTCCGGTGTCGGCTGTCCGGTGACATGGTGCATGAAGTGGCTGGTGCAGATCAGGTGACCGAGATCGTCGAAGTCATCGGGAGCATCGACGCGGAAAAGGTACAACTGCTTGTCCCTGCGATAGGAGAAAAGGCCAAGATCGATAAACCGGTCGCGGGAAAATTCCAGTCCGGTTTCCTCATGCAGCTCCCGCACCGCGGCATCGAGTGTTGTCTCGCCCGGGTCGAGCAAGCCTTTCGGAATGTCCCAGTGCTCGGTGCCCGTGACGTGGCATAGCAGGAGGGTCCCGCGCTTCTTGACGACCAGTGTACCGCACGATGTTGCGATATTCATTCAATCCCCTTGCCGGCGCACATAAAAAAAGGCTGCATGCCCTTGAGCATACAGCCTCTTGCGCCGCGCCTGTTCGACGCGGATCAGCCGGTGGGTCAGTGACGGCGGGAAGAACCGCTCACGCGTTCAGCGCCATAGCGCACCGCATCCTTCACCTTGTCCCAGGTGCTGCCCGGGTGATTGCTTTCCCAATCACTGCGCAGCTGCGGCTCGACATCGGACCACTGGTAGTTCTTGTAGCGATCGCTGCCTGCCATCGTCGAGCCATAACGATAGGCGTCGTCATAATCTTCGTAGCGGCCGCCAGTGGAACCGTAAGCAGTCTGCCAGTGGCGGCGGAAGTCGGTGTCATCGTCGCCGATCGTTGTCCCGGCGCGCGATGCGCCGAGCTGCTCAACCTCGACGTCGGTGCGGCGCACGGTGTCATTGATCTGCTCGGTGCGTTGCGTCACTTCCTTGCCGACCACGACTTCCTCGACTACGCGCGCGGTCTTGGAGACCACGGCTTCCTCGGCGGTTTCACGCAGCTCAACCGAACCTTCCTTGAATGCCGCCAGGTCGGCGGCGGTCGCCGGCTTGTCGACCGCATGGCGCTCCACCTTCACATGCTCCTCGCGCAGTTGCACGGATTCATGCACCGGGGTATCACGCACGCGCTGGAACACGCGCACACCGCCGCGCTGCACTTCGCGCTTGCCGACCTTGAGCTCTTCCTCGATCACCGGAATGCGCGATGTGCCGGTCGTGGCCGCAGTCGCTCCTGCGGTTGTTCCGCTATTGCCAAGCGCGGCCGATGAGGTGTACGCGCTTCGCTCGTTGACGATCTGGTCGCGGGTATAGCGCGGTGCGCTCTCGTCGTATCCGCTCCAGCCCTGCTTCTTCCAGTGGCTTGTACGCTCGTCGACATCGACTGCATTGAAGCGGTTCATGATATCGGAGGCGCGGTCGGTTTCTTCTTCGCTGTTGACGTCAACGGTCAGCACATAGCTGCCGCGACGCACGGATTCTGCATACACGTCATGGTGTTCCTTGTAATCGTCGTTGCCGCCGAACAGTGAACGGAAGAAGCCGCCGATGCCGCCGGAGCTCTGTGAAGTGTCGGTAGTCGTGGTGTCGCTATCGAGGTCGTTCTCGGGATTGAGCTGAACCCTGGAACGCGGAAAGCCCGATGCTTCCAGCGCCTGCACGGCGCTTTGTGCATCAGCATAGTTGTCGTAGACGCCGACCACCGTATCGCCGCTGCCCTGTGTACCGATGCCGCTGGCGCTAGTGCTAGTGCTGCCTGGGCGATAGATGTGCTCGCCCTGGTTGGTGCGCCAATGGTTTTCGATATAGCTGGCATCGTCGTCGGAACGCGGATTCACGCCCATGAGAATGCCGCCTTCCTTCAGGCCGCTTTCATAGTGCTTGACGCGTTCTTCCGGAATGCCCCAGCCAATCAATGCGCCGAGCAGGCCGCCGGTTGCAGCGCCGGCGCCGGCGCCCGCGGCTGCCGCTGCCAGCGGGCCTGCGATCACGAGGCCGAGTCCAGGCAAGGCGAGGCTGGTGCCGGTGGCGGTCAGCGCCGCGAGCGTCGCGCCCAGCGTACCGCCGACCGCGCCGCCGATGCCGGCGCCCTCGGCTGCCTTGTTACCCAGCTCGGTGCTGGCGCCGCCGGAGAAGTGTTTTTTCCTCGCGTCGTCGGACATCACAATATTGATATCGTCCTTGGTATAACCGCGCGAGGAAAGGCCCTGGTAGGCACGCTCTGCGCTTTCGCGGTCTCGGAACAGACCAGTGAGCATGCCCGAATTATCTTTCGACGTGATTGCCATTATGTATCTCCTTTTCAGGTTGGTGACGTAGCGTTCAACTGCCGGGAAAAGATTCGACTGAAGGAAATGGACAACCCGGCATGAGGAGAAATGCGCGCTGCCGCCGTTACATTTCGCAGATGACGCATGCGAAGCCCGCAGAAAGTTGAAGCACGTTCAAGTACATTGATAAAACCGCAAGGTCCTGTAAGAAGCGCAAATCCCAAGTTAGTTCCGTATAGTTGTTGACATAGTGGCAGCGTGAATGGAAGGCAATACGCGCGGCCCTCCCTATCTTGCAGCCCCCGCAATGCGTGCGTAATATGCTGTATTTATATACAGTTTATTAGCAGTTTTTCGACGTCATGAAGGAACGCAATCGCGATGGCAGGATCGACGCAGAGCCTGTGCAGGTACAGGTGCAGGAAGAGGTACGGCCGTGGGCAACCCGCAAGGGCCGCGGGGCAGTATCGAACATGCAGGGCCGTTACGAGACGCAGCTGCGCTCCGGCTTCGACGACGGATGGCACAGCGACGATGTGGACCATGATGCATTCTCCGGCGCGCCGGGAACGCGCGTCTTCGACGAACAGGCAAGGACCATCCTGACGCGCAATGCCTCGCCCGACATTCCGTTCAACGTGTCGCTCAATCCGTATCGCGGCTGCGAGCATGGCTGCATCTATTGCTTTGCGCGGCCCACGCACAGCTACCTCGGCCTGTCGCCCGGCCTGGATTTCGAGACCCAGGTATTCGCCAAGGTGAATGCGCCAGACTTGCTGCGGCGCGAACTGGCGGCACCTTCGTACACACCCGAACCGATTGCGATCGGCGTCAACACCGACGCCTATCAGCCCTGCGAACGGGACCTGAAACTCACGCGGCGCATCCTCGAAGTACTTCGGGAATGCGAGCATCCGCTGGCCGTGATCACAAAGTCGTCGATGGTGGAACGCGATATCGACCTGCTGGCACCGATGGCGGCAAGGCGCCAGGCAGTCGTGGCGATGACGATCACGACGCTGGACCCTGCGATCGCGCGCACGCTCGAGCCGCGCGCGACCGCGCCCGCCAGGCGGCTGCGCACGATACGCACGCTGACCGAGGCCGGCATTCCGGTGGGCGTCAGCATCGCACCGGTGATTCCCTTCGTTACCGAACCGGACCTGGAGCGCATTCTCGTTGCCGCCGCCGAGGCAGGCGCCGCCAGCGCGAGCTATATCGTTCTGCGCCTGCCGTGGGAGGTGAACCCGCTGTTCCAGCAATGGCTGCAGGCCCACTTCCCCGAGCGGGCGCAACGGGTGATGAACCGCATCAGGGACATGCGCGGAGGGAAGGATTACGACGCCGATTTCGGCAGGCGAATGCGCGGCGAAGGCGTCTGGGCCGATTTGATCCGGCAGCGCTTCGACAAGCTGCTGGCGCGCCTCGGGCTCGACAGGCGCGCGGACGGGTTTGCCAGGCTGGACGGTTCCGCATTTCGGCGGCCGCTGTCGGTGCCGCCGAAATGCGGCACGCCGGGGAAAGCGGCGAATGGCCAGCTCGATCTGTTTTGACCTGTAGCTATATCAAGATGAAGGCGGCATCCGCAACATCCGTTCGGGATAACGGGGCAATGCAGCTGCGGCTTCATCATCGGCTTACTGCACCGCCCTCGGCTCTCCTTCCAGGATCAGTTCATACATGCCGGTATCGTCCGGTCCGAAATAAGCCTTTGCGACGTAGAAAGTCTGGCTATTGATCGGGAACGGTTCGGCAATCGGCGGCATGTGCGTCAGTTCATATACGCCGAAATCGGTACGGCTGCCGTTGGCCTCTTCGTGGAAGACTTGTACTCTCATTGCGATCACTCGCTTCAGCATCAATGTGCTGTAGAGTCATCATGCCGCAGACAGTTTCCGGTTATTTGGAAAAATCGGCTGGCCGATCGG
Organism: Noviherbaspirillum album; assembly: GCF_035916955.1. Classification (NCBI taxonomy): domain Bacteria; kingdom Pseudomonadati; phylum Pseudomonadota; class Betaproteobacteria; order Burkholderiales; family Oxalobacteraceae; genus Noviherbaspirillum; species Noviherbaspirillum album. Next base: position 40,309 of record NZ_JAWIIV010000030.1, read on the forward strand.
CAACGGGCATGCAGCGTACCGCATCCCCGACACGGATCACGCCGCCGCTCAGGACGCGCGCGGTCATGCCGCCGTGTCCGCGCATGGCGTTGTAGGCGCCGGGGCCGAGCAGCTCTTCCATGCGGGAACATGGATCGCAGGAACCGGTCAGCGCGAGCTGCACCTCGGGACCCAGGCAAAGCATTAGCGGACGGTCATTGAACAGGCTGCGGGCGGCACTCAGGTTCAAACCGGCAATCACCAGATTACGGCGCAGCAATGCGGGATCGACATCCTTCTTGCCGATGAGCGAGGCAATGACCGGCAGATGCTCGGCCTGCAGCAGCGTGACCTGCCGCTTGCCTCCCTGCGACCTTGCCGCGATGTGGTCATCCTGCAAGCCGCGCCCGGCAATCGCGACAGCCTGGTCCAGCTGCCGTGTTGCGCCGCGCCGTACGGGCCGCACATAAATGGCTTGCACACGCCCGGGATGCGGGAAGCGGCTGGCCAGTTCGCGAAGGTCGACGGTCATCGCGTTTACTCTACCGGTACGGTTTCCCATGCATTGACGCTGTCTTTATGTGCATGATGATAGGAGCGCCCGCCCAGCCACAGGCACAGTGCAATCGCGGTGAACGCAAGCTGGCCGGCGGCCAGCCACAGCACCGAATGCCACAGAAAAGGCGCGACCACGCCCGACACCACCGCCGCCAGCATGATCTGCGTAAACGACTGGCAGGAGGCGGCCATTCCGCGGATGTCCGGGAACAGATCGAGCACCAGCAGCGTCACGCCGGGCGCCACCACCGACATGCCGAATGCATAGAAGAAGAGCGGCATCACCGACCATGGCAGCGCCGGGGGCAGGACAGCGTGATAAGCCAGATTGAACACTCCCGCGCCGATCAGGAAAGCGAACCCGAACAGCACTTGCCGGCCGACCGCGATGCGGCCTGCAAGACGGTTGACGGTAAGCGCGCCGAGGAAGATGCCGCCGACCGCGGGCACGAACTGCCAGGCGAATTGATCGGGGCCGAGTCCGAGATGCCGGGTCAGGAAAACCGGCGCCGCCGCGACATACAGGAACAGTCCGGCGAAATTGAATGCGACCGTGCCGGCCTTCAGGTGAAACAGCGGCGAACCGAACACGCGCCGGTAATTCACCATCAGCACGTGCGGGCTGAAGGGTTGGCGCAAATGTACCGGCAAGCTTTCAGGCAGGCGCTTGTAACAGGCCCACATCAGCAGCACGGTGTAGACGAACAGGAACAGGAAGATCGAGCGCCAGTCAAGGATCTTGACGATCCAGCCGCCGAGGATGGGCGCCAGCGCCGGCGCCACGGAAAAGATCATGGTCACCAGCGACAGCAGGCGCGCCGCATCCGGGCCCGAATACAGATCGCGGATGATGGCCCTGCCGATCACCACGCCTGCACCCGCCGACACGCCCTGCAATACCCGGAATGCCCACAGGTATTCAATGCTGTGCACCGCCGCGCAGCCCAGCGAGGCGACGCAGAACACCGCCAGCGAGCCGAGGATGATGTTGCGCCGGCCGAAGGCATCGGAAAGCGAGCCGTGCCACAGGATCATCACCGCGAAGGAAAACATGTAGGCCGTCAGCGTCTGCTGCACCTGTATCGGCGTGGTATGCAGGCCGGCTTCGATGGCCGGAAATGCGGGAAGGTAAGTATCGACCGAAAACGGGCCGAGCATGGCCAGCGCCGCCAGCAGGAAAGCTAGGCCCCCCGATGCGGAAGGAGGTTTCGATGAAACGGACCGCTGGCTTTCCGCGGCAGTAGTGAGGCCTTGATTTGTAGTTGTCATGGCGGGAAACCGAAAAGAAGGAATGCCGGGCGGGCCGGCATCACCATCGATGGACCCGGCGCGGCCCTGCTTGGTTCTATTCCGTCCAGTTGACGCGCTCGAACTTGCGATGAAAAGCCTCGGGCATGGACACGACGCTGCCGCGCTTGTAATTGAAGAACACAAACCCCGATTTCGCCATCGCAACCAGCGCATCGTCGCGCGGACGCGTGATGCGGAACGTGATATCGCCGCCGTACTTGTTGAAATCCATGACGCCCACTTCGAACAGCAGCTGGTCGCGCGCATGCGCTTCGGTCTTGTAGGTCGTGGCGAGATCGGTCACGATGATGCCGACGCCGTCGTCCTGGGTTTCCTCGATGCCGAAGTCGAACAGAAAGCGGGCGCGCGCTTCGGAAATCATCGAGATCATCGAGTCGTTGCCGAGATGATTCGCGCCGTTGATGTCGGTGACGCGAACCGTGAGATGAGTGGAATAGTAGTACTGGTCTTCGGGAAATTCGAGTTTCAGGCGGGCCATGATGAATCGATCGGTACGGATGCGTCGCATGCTGCGCGGAGACGGCATTGTACCCGCTCGCTTGATGCGATGCAGCAATACGCACGGACGCGGTCCTGCCCGATTTGTTTCCGGCAATGTTCAGCGACCGGAGCTGGCCTGACCTTCTTCCGCTTTCTGCTGCGCAGTCGTAGGCATTTTCTTGCCCGCAGGCGGTGCGGTCGGCTTCTTGCTGGCATCGGCTATGAGCTGGCCGCAGGGCACTTCCTCGCCCGGGCCGGGGTTGATCAGGGCCAGCAGGGCTGCCAGGGGAGCCGCGAGCGTACCCAGCGCGGTGGCGGCACCTGCCTTCAGCGCGAGCACGCCCTTGTCGAGCCCGACGTCCGGTTCCTTGAAGGTGCCTTTTACGTAAAGCGGAGTGCGCAGCGAAATGATGCGGATGCCCTTGCTCTCCGGGTTAATGGTGAGATCTATTTTTTCGTTATCGAAGTTGATGGCGCCGTCGACGAGAATGGTGGCATCCTGGGTATCGATTACGAAGGTGCGTGCATCCATTAATCCATCCTTGATGCCGAAATCCGCAGCCATGCAGTTGAGCTGCACCTGGCGATCTCCGAACACCTTGGCGATCACCGCGCTGCCGACGTTCAGGCCCATGGCTTCGAGAATGAACTTGCTGACGCTGCCTTCGGTGATGACGGACTTCACTTCACCGTTGGACGAAGCCATCAGCTTGGCGATCGAGTTGCCGGACGCCGTCAGCTGCGCATTGCCGTTGAGTTCGCCGAGGCTGGCGCGCATCGACTCGACGCCGGGGAACATTTGCTTGAGCTTGAGCGAGCGCGCCGCGATCTGCATGCGGGCCTTGGCCGGATCTTCGCGGCCGTCGATATGCAGTTCGGTGGTCAGCTTCCCGCCCGCCACGCCAAAATTAAGAGGCGCCAGGCCGAGCACGCCATTCTTCATCTCGATCTTGGTATACAGGTTGTCGATCGGCAGACTCTTGTCCTTGATGATTTTCTTGCCGTTGAAAGTGACCTGCACATCCATCTTCCGCCAGCGCTCGGTCTTGAACGGCGAAACCGGCAGCACCTTGTCAGGGGGCTGCTTGACCTCGGAGGCAGTTTCCTTCTTATCGTTTTCATCGGCGCCTACGAGTGCACCGAGGTCGCTGATGTTCAGATAATTGGAAACAACCTCGCCGCTCAGCAAGGGACGCGGCTGCTGCTGCTTGTATTCGAGCGTTCCGCCGATGTCGCTGTCGCCAACCTTGCCCTTGAACTTCTCATAGCGGAACACCATTGCACCCGGCGTGAACTTGCCGATCACACGGCCTTCGGTGGAAAACTTCGGCGTGTTAGGCAGCAGCACGCCGCTCAGCGGGAACAGGTCGGCCATGCTGGCGCCGAGAATCTTCATGTCGATGTCGAGTTCGCTCAGCGTCGACGGGTCCGTCAGCGTGCCGTCGGCGGTGATCGTGGTTTCGCCCACTTTCACCACCGCTTCCACCGGATAGCGCACATTCTTCTCGCGCAGGGAAAGCAGCGAACCGGCCTTGCCGTTGCCCGTCATCTTTTCCCCGTTGAACCTGCCGGCGGCTTTCCAGATCATGCTGCCGTCCTGGTCGGTTTCAATCTGCGTATTGACGTCGGCTTTCTTGCCGGGGTCGACATAACGCACCTCGGTCCCGGCCAGGTCGAGACCGTCGACGGCGAACTGCCATTGCGAAGGCTTGTTCTTTTCTTCCTCGTTCTTGGCGAAGGTCCAGTTGTTGCGGTCGCCGTCATCATGTTCGAGCGCAAGCTTTGCATCCTTGATGCTCGCCGCATGCAGGCTGACGGTTTTTTTCAGCAGCGCCAATGGATTGAGCTGGAAATCGACTTCCCCGACCGTGGCCATGTTCTCGCCGGTGGTGGCCCAGTCGGGATTGGAAAAGGTGATGTCCTTGGCATTGATGTGCGGCCAGGGAATGAAGCGCTGCCAGCCTTCGACCGCCTTCGGACGGTCCCAGCTCAGCGACAGGTCTCCGTTGATTGCGAAATTGCGTCCGGTCGCCGCGCTGACCCGCTCATTGATCCATGGCTTGAAGCGGTTCATGTCCATGTTGGCGAGCAGCACCAACGCCAGCACAAGCAGCGCAATGATCCCGGCAATGCTTCCGGCGAGAATTTTGAGTGGGCGTCCCATGCCGTTATGATCAATCCATCAATAGTAAGTTCGTCTGCTTGACACTTCAGGGCACGTTGCTTGCATCCTTATGCACTTGAGAAAGTCTGAAGGGGCTTTTTGAAACTGCTGCACCCGCAAGGTGAAACTTCGCCTCAATTAAAAGCGAAATAGTGATCGCCGGAAAACGCATGCACCAGTGGAGCCCAGTAATTTCGTACCTCATCGCACCATATTGGCACCGCATGAAAGGAAACGTGATGTCGGAAACCATCCACAGCCGCAGCATTGCCGAACACCTGAGCACGCTGGCCAGCCTGCTTGAAGCCGAAGCATTGAAGGCCGGCGCACTGGGCCTGCAAGTCGAGAGGAACCTGCGCAGCGAAGCGCGCCGGGTGCGCGCGATGGCTGAACAGTTATGGGCAAGCGACAGCGCCATTGAATTGCCCTCGGAGCAAAGCCGCGCGATTGCTCCGGCTTTCACAAGCGGAAGGCGCAGGCGGGACAGCCAGGTAAAACTGGTCAGCGGCTGAGGCTTGCGGATACGCATCCGGTGAGCCTTGCTTGCAGTACCTCGGCATGCGCGCGGTAACGCGCCGCAAGCGCGGCGGCAGCGGCTTGCTGCTGCTCCCGCTCAATCGATGCAATCCGGATAGCGTCCATCAAGGCTTCGCACAGCGCGGCCGGCTCGGCCAGCCAGCATTGCCGGTCGCCGTCCCATGTCTCCGCATAAGCGGCGTGCTTCGCGCAGCCGCTTCCCGTATCGTCGCGGCACAAGGTGACGCGGGGCAGCGCATGGGCCGCGGCGACGATACGCCCATGCAGGCTGCTTCCCGCATAGGCACTGCATCGTGCGAGCAGCGCACAGATATCCCAGAGATGCAGCGACGACAGTATGCGCACCGCATGGCTACGCATGCGTGCCGCCAGTCGCCGGTAGGCGCCAATGTCGTCATGCCAGGGTGCGGCGCCGGCGCGAAACAGCACGATGCCCCAGCCGCTGTGCCTGACGAAACGATCGAGCCCGGCGGCAAGCGTATCGAGCGTCGCTTCGTCGCCGAAATCGATGCTGAACTGCAGCGCAAGATAGCCCTTGGGAAACGCCTGCCGGCATTGCAGCACCTCGCCTGACGCGGCATGCGCCTGCAGGCGGTCAGCGAACAACTCGGCCACCATCACCGCCGGATCCGGCACCAGCTCAGCGGCCAGTCCCTGGGAATTCAGATGCGCAAGTGTTCGGCGGTCGCGCACCGAGATGCTGTCGGCGCCTGCAAGCTTTTCCCGCACTTCCACGCGCATCGCCGCGGTCACCGCATCCAGTTCGGCGCCGCCGATGGCGTTGTGCACGATCGCATCGGCACAGGGGAATTGAGCGCGCCCGGCGACGTAGGGAGCGAGTGCCTGCAGGCACAGCCGTTCCCGTGTCCATGCCAGAGACTGTTGCGCGTCGCTTCCAAGACGAGCTGTGATCTCCTGTGCCTCGTCGATTGACAGGGACATGACAGCGGCTTCCCATGCGCCACAGGTGAGCAGTTCGCCGCCGGCATGCACGATGCGCACCGGCCAGTCACGGTAGCGCTCCGCGAGATCGGCGATCGCATGCGCCTGGTGTCCTCCGGCATCGTTCAGGGTTCGTGCAACGAGTCCTGCGTGCACGAAATCGGCAGGGCCGGTCAGCGCTTCCAGGATATGCGGAAACAGGAGGTCTCCGAAATTGTGTCTGTCGAACGCGCCGAAAACGATGACCGGATTCGCGGCAAGCACGCTGCTGCTCATCGCAGCCAGCTGGCCACGATCAAACCAGCACCGACATAGATTGCAAGACGGATGCCGGGGATACCGCCCCCATGGATGCGCGCAAGATTCAGCGCGGCTAGGCTGCCCCAGAGCAGCACCTCGCCGCCGCCGCGCACGATGTCCATCGCATGCGTTCCGTTCAGCAGCAGGTAACCGCCCTGGCCGGCGAAGAAGCCGCAGAGGGCGGCCAGCAGGAAGCGCACTTCCTTGCGTGCCAGCAATTCATTAAGGGAGTGGTTCTCCATGGCGCGGATCGAGGTTGTCTGCAGGTCCGGCGGCCGCCGGACCTGCAGACAACATAATCCTCCGCGTGCGAATGCTCCATGAGGCAGCACAAGCCGGCGGTCCGTTTCGCTTGCGGCGGCGCGCAATCCCATGCCGCATGGCATGCAGCTCCATCTCGCATCCATGCATCAGGAAATCGGCAAGGCCGAGGTCGACTTGATTTCCCGCATCGCGAGGCTGGAACGTATCGAGGTCACGCCAGGCAGCTTGCGCAATACGTGGGTGACGAATTCGCCATAGGCGTCGAGATCGCGGGCCACCACTCGCAGGTAATAGTCGGCCTCGCCGCTGACGTTATGGCAGGACAGGATTTCCGGGATAGACTGGATCGCGCGCTCGAACTGCGCCGGCAGCTCGCCGGTGTGATTGGCGAAATTGATCTGCACGAAGGCAATCAGTCCGAAACCGAGCTTGCGGCGGTCGAGGTTCGCCTGGTAGCCGGTGATGTACCCCTCGTCTTCCAGCCTGCGCAGGCGCCGCCATACCGGTGTTTCGCTCAGATTCAGCTGCTCCGCCAGCCTGGCATTGCTCAGGCGGCCTTCCTTCTGCACCAGTTCGAGGATGCGAAGATCAACACGATCCAGTTCGTTGAGAGGATCTTTTGCCACTTTACTTCCTTTTTGTAGTGGATTCTTGCTCAGGATAGCAGTCTGTAGAGGCTATTTGGCAAGAAAATTACCGGCGCGCACGAGCATAATTTCCGCATTCCTTTCTCCCTTCCGAAAAAAACCGTCATGGATATCGCCGTACTGCCCCTCTATCTCTCCGCACTCGTCGCGGTCTATCTGCTTCCAGGACCGGACATGGCGCTGGTGATCGCCACCGGCGCCGCGCACGGCAGGCGCCTCGCGCTGGCAACCAGCCTCGGCGTCGCTCTGGCGCGCGGACTGCACGTACTGATGTCGGGAGCAGGACTCGCCGCGCTAATGGCGGCGAATCCCATGCTGCTGGATCTGGTGCGCTGGATCGGCGCGGCCTATCTGCTGATTCTGGCGGTGCAGGTGCTGCGCTCGGACCTGCGGCTCAATGCATCGGCACGCAGCGAACGCTCCGCCCGCTCCTGCTTCCTGCGCGGCTTTCTCACCAACCTGATGAATCCCAAGGCCCTGTTGTTTTGCGGCCTGTTCCTGCCGCAGTTCGTCTCGGCCGCGCATGGGCCGGCGCTGACGCAATTCCTTTGGCTCGGTGCGGTCCTGGTGCTGGTGGGCTTCGCTTTCGACTGCGTGTATGCGACCGCAGCCGCGCGTATCGGACAGCGCATGCAGGGCAAAGCCTCTCCGCTGAAAAAATGGCTGCTGCCGTCGGTGCTGGTACTGATGGCGGGAAGGTTGCTGGCAAGTTGAGAAAAACTTTTCAGATCACCTTCAACTTCAACTATTCGAAGCGAAGCGGCAATCAAGTCAGGTGTTCGAGCGCATCTGCTAACGCGCCTGGTGCTCCATGAACAGCCAGTGCCAGGGCTCGTACGCAAAACCCTTGTCATTCCCCCGGGGATAAGAAAGCACGAATCCGAAGCGGCCCGCATTGGCGGTCAGCCACACGAAAGCGGCGGTTTCCTCGAACGGCACTTCCCTCTCCTCGCAGCCCGGCGTATTGATATCGACCGCCCGCCCGGTGTGATGCTCGCTGTAGCCCGGCGGCGCGCTTAGCGTGAAAATGGTGGCGAGCGGCATGCCGCGCTCGATCTTGGCGCGCACAATGTCGGCCTGGCTGGCGAGATCGCGGAACGCCGACACGATATACAGCTCGACCCCATCCTGCCCCGCCGCCTCCCGCATCCGTTGCCATGCCCGCGCCGCAGCCGGAATCATGAGATGCGGGAAACCATCGCTGCCAATCTCGGCCAATGCCAGTTCGGTGGCTTCCGGATGAAACGGCAGGCCCGTCTGCGCCGCCCGCTCCGGTGAAATGCCGAGCGCGGCGAGGACTTCGGTTGTCTTGTTGTCAAGCTGGATAGTCTGCATTTGCGGTCAATCGAAAAATGAGTGCAAGCCTGTTGGGAACCATGCCTGCCTCAAGCAGTTCCACCGGGATAGAACCCGCACGATACCATGGTGCGGCAGGAGGCCTGCCAGGAGTAAACTATGCATATCTCCAGCTCATTCCCGAATACGATGTCCAGCCTGACCGACGACCCGCGTCCCGTTCCCCCCATCGAGCCCGCGCTTGAAGAGTGCTGCGGCAACGGCTGCGATCCTTGCATATTCGATATTCATTATGCGGCCATGGAGCGCTACCGCGCCGAACTGGCCGCATGGGAAGCGCGCCACCCGCACAACGCCGGCTGACCGGGACTACGCGCCCTCGCGCCGTGCATGGCGGATTTCAATGGTGGAATGCACAACTTCCTCATGAATGCCAATGCGCCTGCGCATCTCATCGGGTGTCAGCGCGGGATTGTCGGTAACCACGCTCAGCGCACATGCATAATGCTGGCGACCGACCCGCCATACATGCAGGTCTGTGATACGGGTGTGTTCGCTTTCGCGATTCGCCATGACCGCTTCACGGATTTCCTGCACCACCGGGTGGTCCATTTCACGGTCGAGCAACACCTTGGCGGTGTCACGGAGCAGGTTCTTCGCCCAGATAGCGACCACGACGGCCCCCACCACGCCCATGGCCGGGTCCAGCCATGCCCATCCGTAGATCCAGCCGCCCGCAAGTGCAACGATGGCCAGCACCGATGTCGCGGCATCGGTAATGACATGCACATAGGCCGCCTTCAGGTTCAGATCTGCGTGATGCCCATGCTGTCCGGCATGCGCATGTTCATGTTCATGCGCGTGCTCATGCCGGTGGTGGTCGTCATGGCCGTGATGGTGGTCATGGTGATGATGGGCATCGCCCAGGATAAACGCGCAGACGACATTCACCGCCAGTCCCAGCACGCCGACGAGCATCGCCTCCCGGTAATGGATATCCTGAGGCGCGAGCAGCCGCTCGATGGAGCCGGCCACCATCATCGCGGCAATACCGATCAGCAGCACCGCACTGGTGAAGCCGGCGAGCACCTCGATCTTCCAGGTGCCGAACGTAAATCTCGGATCGTGCGCATAGCGCCGCGCCGCCGCGTAAGCGAATGTGCTCAGTCCGATGGCGAGCGTATGGGAACTCATGTGCCAGCCGTCCGCCAGCAGCGCCATGGAATTGAACCACCATCCGGCAGTGATTTCGGCGAGCATCGTGAACGCCGTGATCCACATGACGATGCGGGTGCCGCGCTCGGCGGCCGGATTGTCGCCGCCGTAGACGTGGACATGCATGTCATCGTCCGCCTGCCTGTTGCCGGGTATGGAGTGGTCCGAGTGGCTTGATTCCTCCGGGTGGCGTGAATGGTTCGGCGGAGTATGGTGCATGCTGCTTCCTTCTCGTTGACTTTACCCGGGTCCAGCCCGCTCAGAATCCGATGCTCTTGCCTGCACCCAGCAGCGTTGCGATGCCAAGCACCGCAAAGATCGCCGCGGCGATGCCATGCACCAGGCGTACCGGCATGCGGTCGGCGATGCGGTCCCCCATGAGTACGGCGGGAACATTGGCCAGCATCATGCCCAGGGTGGTACCGGCAACCACACCTAGCAGGGCATTGTATTGCGCGGCCAGCGCCACTGTTGCCACCTGCGTCTTGTCACCCATCTCGGCCAGGAAGAACGCAACCAGCGTCGCGACAAACACGCTGGACTTGGCAAGCTGCGCATCCGCCTCATCGAACTTGTCTGGAATCAGTGTCCACGCCGCCATGGCAAGGAAGGAAATGCCGAGCACCCAGCGCAACGTTTCAGGCGCCAGCACCGAAGTGATCCACGCACCGAGAGCGCCGGCAAATCCGTGATTGACCAGCGTGGCCACAAGGATGCCGAGAATAATGGGCACAGGCCTGCGGAATTTTGCAGCAAGGATGAATGCAAGGAGCTGGGTCTTGTCGCCGATTTCTGCGAGTGCGACGATGCCGGTGGAGACGAGGAATGCTTCCATGTAATGTTATTGTTCCCTGGCCGGACATGAACCATTGACCACACGCCCGTCCAGCCAATGGAAGGCATATGGTCAAAGGTCTTGCCAAGTGCTGGAACCGCTTGCGCCATGGTCTGCTGACCAAGTGTGTTGACGCAAGCCCCTTCAACTTATTGCATTGCTGAAGGGAGGCTACTCCCCAATGACGGTGCGCATGATACTCGACAACATTGCTGGTGTCTATGGAGTTGATCGCCTGCGGATGCTAAATAGGAAAGAAAAAGATTTCATCGAAGACGCGGCTAAAGGGCCGATTGAAAAATTTAAATGGCTATTCCGACAATGCGGAAATAACATGAATTTCATCGCCGACAAAGTGACTAAGCCTTAATGAATGGTGTCACATTGCCGGGAGAACGGAGGTCTTTATGCGAGGCAAACCCGATGACGCTACAAAATGGCATGCACTGCGCAGCGTGAAATTTGCGGTGGGCTTGGTGATTAATGTCGGCGGCATGCTTGCCGTAGCACAAACGCTATTGTCCTGAATGACGAGGCGGCAGGAGTGGCGGCGTGCCATGCGAGTGTTGCCGTCATTTTCCCTGTGTCGCCGCACCTGCGCTCAAGCGCAGGTGCGGCGATTTTCATGCTGTCTTCGACAGCATCTCGGTAACGATCTGCAGCGGGCCGCCGGCGGATGCAACGGCGGCCGCATGATTTAAAGACTTTTCTGCGTTGCCCGCCAGCTTAATCGAACAGCTTGTTGGCTGTCTTGGCGATCAGCTCNACGGCGGCCGCATGATTTAAAGACTTTTCTGCGTTGCCCGCCAGCTTAATCGAACAGCTTGTTGGCTGTCTTGGCGATCAGCTCGCCCTGGTGGCGAGCGCCTTCCAATTCGATCTGGGAAGGCTGGCGCTGGCCCTGGCCGCCGGCAATGGTGCTTGCGCCGTAAGGGCTGCCGCCGACGATTTCGTCCAGCGTCATCTGGCCTTGGTGGCTGTACGGCAGGCCGACCACGGTCATGCCGAAATGCAGCAGGTTGGTGATGATGGAGAACAGCGTGGTTTCCTGTCCGCCGTGCTGAGTCGCAGTGGAAGTGAATGCGCCGCCGACCTTGCCGTTCAATGCGCCCTTTGCCCATAGCCCGCCCGCCTGGTCGAGAAAGCTTGCCATCTGCGACGGCATCCGTCCGAAGCGGGTCGGCGCACCGATGACGATGGCATCGTAGTTGGCCAGTTCAGCGACGGTCGCGACCGGTGCAGCCTGGTCAAGCTTGAAATGCGCATTCTTGGCGATGTCCTGCGGCACGGTTTCCGGCACGCGCTTGATATCGACACTGGCGCCGGTTCTGCGCGCACCTTCGGCAACGGCGTTGGCGAGCGTTTCGATATGGCCATAGGTCGAGTAATACAGGACAAGCACTTTTGACATGGTAAACCTCCGTAACGGGTGAGTGGGTTTGTTGATCTATTTCTTGTTGAATTGCCAATTGCACTGCATGCAAGCAAGGCGTTCAGCACGTAGAGATTACAGGAATTGCAAAATTCGTCCGGCGCCGTGCTACGAACTCAGTAGAACGCGTACACATCCATGGCCAGCACGCCGTACTCAACGCTGCCATGAAGGCGTTCGCCGCGCGCCTCAGTGCCGGCGGCACCCAATGCCGCGAACATGGGCAGCAAATGCTCATCGGTAGGATGGTTGCGCGCCGCATGCGGCGCCCTGCTCCGGTAATCGAGCAGAGCCGCGCGCCGTTCCTCGTTCATCTGCCCGTTCAATCGCTCATGCATCCAGGCTGCGAACTCGCCGGCCCACGCCTGCACCGGCGCGTCGATGCCCTGGCCGCGAAATTCATGGAGGTTATGCGTCAGCGAACCGGAACCGATCACTAGCACGCCGTCCCGGCGCAATTCGGACAATGCGCTGCCCAGCCTCTCATGCTCCGCCGGCGTGCCGCCGCGCAGAATGGAAACCTGGAGCACCGGGATATCGGCCTCCGGATACATCAGCCGCAGCGGTACCCAGGCGCCGTGATCGAGGCCGCGTGCAGGACTACGCTTGACCGCATGGCCGGCCTGCTCGAGCAGGCCGGCAAGCTTGCCGGCGAGCTGCGGCGCACCGGGTGCCGGATAGTCGATTTCGAACAGCGCAGCTGGAAAACCGCCGAAATCGTGAATGGTCTCCGGCCGCTCGGCAAAGCTGACCGCAGGGCCGCCCAACGCTTCCCAATGGGCGGAAAACACGACGATCGCTTCGGGCCGCGGCAGCGATTTTCCCAGTCCGAGAAGAAAACGACGCGCCGGGCTGTCCTGTATCGCAAGCATCGGAGAGCCGTGCGAGATAAACAGGGCTGGCAATGACGTCATGTGATCTCTCCAGGTAGCTCAACGGTTCTTCATCGCCTTGCGTCGGCGAGGCGTGATCGGGTTTCACTATATTTAACTTTATCGGGTAGATAAATACCTATCTGCTTGCCAGATTGTTTCTTAATGATTGACAATGCGGTATGGATATTCTTTCAAGTATGAAAACCTTCACGGCAGTGGTGGATGCCGGCAGCTTTGCCTCGGCTGCGGAGCGCTTGAATATGTCTCGGGCTATGACATCCAAGCATGTGTCCGCGCTCGAAGATCACTTGGGCACCCGGTTGCTCAACCGCACCACGCGCCGCCTCAGCCTCACGGAAACCGGAACCGTTTTCTATGAACGCAGTGTCCAGATCATCGCCGACCTGAGTGAAGCGGAACAGGTGGCCGGCTACATGGCGGCGGCACCGCGCGGCGTGCTGAAGATTGCGATGCCATTGTCATTCGGACAACATCGCCTTGGCGCCGTTATCGCCGAGTATGTGCATGCCTATCCCCAGGTCAAGCTCGACATCGCACTGAGCGACCGCAAGGTCGATCTCGTGGATGAAGGCTTCGACCTGGCGATACGCATCGGCATGACACTCGAACCAGGTCTCATCGCACGCAAGCTGGGCGAAGAGCGCATCATCGTCTGCGGTGCGCCGTCCTATCTGGAGCGACATGGTGTTCCGCGCACTCCCGGCGAACTGGCGGCGCATGCCTGCCTCGGTTATTCCCTGGGACAGGGCGGCGACGAGTGGCGGCTCGAAGGGCCGGACGGCACGGTCAACGTGCGCTGCAACGGACCGATCAGGGCGGATAACGGCGACATGCTGCGCCTGGCTGCGGTCAGCGGCGCCGGCCTGATCTTCCAGCCTCGCTTCATTGTCGGCGACGATCTCAGAGCAGGCCGCCTGAAGCAGATTCTCGAGGATTACCAGTCGGGCGAGATGGGTATCTATGCCGTCTATTCCAGCCGCAAGCATCTCTCCGCCAAGGTGCGCAGTTTCGTCGACTTTCTTGCAGCCCGGCTGGCGGACATCCCGCCGCCGTGAGCGGAGTCGCCTGGAACGACCGCTCTCGCGCAGCCCGAATATAAATGTAAAAAATTGTGACGGAGGAACAACAGCAGGTCACTACTGCATTTCCAAGTAGCAACCAACAGCCTGTTTTGGGATAATGCCATCAGAGCCAATGCGCCACGGGCTCCTGCAGCAAAGGCGTTCCGGGCCAGGCAGTCAATTGCCCGATCGAGATTTCCGTTTCGGATGTCGGATCCCACATCGTCGGCAGCGTGGATGAGTCCGAATCAATCCGCAACACTTTCTTCACCCTTGCAGCAGGATGGATGCCGCCACCCGGCCTACCGTCGCATTCCTTGAAAACCTTTCACACATAAGGCGCTTCATGTTCAAGAACCTCACGATCAAGACACGGCTTATCGGCGTCATTGCATTTCTTTCCCTGCAATTGATCATTGGCGGCGTCATCGGCATTGCCAGCCTGAGCAATGCCAATAGTTCCATGCGCTCGATTTACGACGACCGCCTGGTAACCCTTGGCCAGCTTGACCGCATCATCCGTTACATCAACGAAGACAATTCGGCGGTCGCCAAGGCGCTCACCGGCGAGCAAAGCGGCGTGGAGCAGGCACTCAAGGAAATCGGCGAGCGCAGCAAGCTGGTGGAGAAGGAGTGGGAAGCCTACATGAGGACCAAACTGACGCCGGAAGAGAAAAAGGCGGCGGACGAATTCGCTGCCGCCCGAAAGGTCTATATGGCCGAAGGGCTGAAGGCCGCGACCGATTCCCTGCAGGTGCTGGATACGCAATCCGGCGTGGCCGCCCTGCACGGTCCGATGAGCAAGCTGTTTACGCCGATGCGCGACAAGATTGACCACCTCATCAAGCTGCAGCTTGATATTGCCAAGGCCGAATACGAGCACTCGCAGACAATCTATCAATGGGTACGCAATTCCTGCATCGCCGGTATCCTGTTCGGCGTCGTTCTTGCCGCACTGGTCGGCTGGTGGCTGGTACAGGCGATTACCAGGCCCTTGAACGTCGCGGTGAAGGTGGCAGCCAGCGTCGCCGATGGCGACCTGACGCAAAAGATCGATGTAAGGTCGAATGATGAAACCGGTCAGCTCATGCGCGCCCTGAAGAACATGAACGACAGCCTGGTGCAGATTGTCAGCCAGGTGCGCACCAGCACCGAGACCATCGGCAATGCGTCCACCGAGATCGCCGCCGGCAACCAGGATTTGTCGGCGCGTACCGAGCAGCAGGCCAGCTCCCTCGAGGAAACCGCCTCGTCGCTGGAAGAACTCACCTCCACGGTTCGCCAGAACGCCGACAATGCGCGCCAGGCCGACCAGCTGGCGCAATCGGCATCCGAAGTGGCCAACCGCGGCGGCACGGTGGTATCGCAGGTGGTGGAAACCATGGGTTCGATCAATGAATCGTCGAAGAAGATTTCCGACATCATCAGCGTCATCGACGGTATCGCCTTCCAGACCAATATCCTGGCACTGAATGCAGCGGTGGAAGCCGCGCGCGCCGGCGAGCAGGGCCGCGGCTTTGCCGTCGTCGCATCGGAAGTGCGCAGCCTGGCTCAGCGTTCGGCGGCGGCGGCCAAGGAAATCAAGCTCCTGATCGACGACTCGGTACAGAAGGTCGACGCCGGCAGCCGCCTGGTCGGCCAGGCCGGTTCGACGATGGACGAGATCGTGCAGAGCATCCAGCGCGTGACCGACATCATGGGCGAAATCACCGCCGCCACGCAGGAGCAGACTGCGGGCCTCGACCAGATCAACCAGGCAGTCAGCCAGATGGACCAGGTGACGCAGCAGAATGCGGCGCTGGTCGAAGAGGCTGCGGCAGCGGCCGAATCGATGCGCGAGCAGGCCGGCGGCCTGGCGCACGCGGTCGGCGTGTTCAAGCTGGACGGCATGCACGCTGCGGCATCGACGCCCGCGACTCGTCCTGGCCTCGCTGTTCACGCGGCAGCACCGGTTGCCAAGCCGGCCACGGGTTCGGCGGTGGTTACACGATCCACGGCACCGGTAAGGGCGAAAGCGCCGGCACCGAAGATCTCGGCAGCCGATGGCTGGGAAGAGTTTTGATGCGTAATTCGAATATCGATTAAAGCCTTCAACCAGCGGAACTGGCGAGAAGGCAGTACCAGTGCCTGCGGACAGACCAGACGCTGGTTGCAGGGGCCGCACTTGAGCGGCCCCTTTTCTTTTGCCAGCCTTCCCCGGAGACTGGACCGGCCTCGTTGCGCGGTTACTGTCAGGCTCCATACATACCACCTACTATTGATTTCAATCAACAATGTAAGCCCGCACGGTTCTCGTTGCTTCGCTACACTTTGCTTCGTCGAGGAGGAGACATCGCAGGACTTGCTCGATAAACCGCCGGGGCAGCATAACCAAACCCATACAGCGCCCAGGCACTTCACAATGCACATGCACGAGGTATTTTTTATGGCAACCGGTACTGTCAAGTGGTTCAACGACGCTAAAGGCTTTGGCTTCATCACCCCGGATCAGGGCGGCGAGGATTTATTCGCGCACTTTTCGGCAATCAATTCGTCCGGATTCAAGACGCTGAAGGAAGGTCAGCAGGTGACATTCGAAGTGACCCAAGGCCCCAAGGGCAAGCAGGCGTCGAATATCGTCGCCGCGCATTGATTGTCCGGAGCTGGGCCAGACCAGTTCCCCAAGCACCGCGCAACCGGTCGGTTTCGATCACGCAGGGTTGCGCCGGCTGCAGATAATCCCATTCCTCAGTCATGCCCCATGCCGCGGCCCGGAACCGCGGGCCTCAGCGCAGGACGTCGCGTTGGACTATCATGACGTCCCTTCCCTTCTTTATCCGCTGCGGTAGCGACATGAACGACATTCCTGAACCCAATAACGAGTCCGATTCGTCGGCGCCTATCCATGAGGCCCGCTTGTGGCGCGATGACGGATGGACCGCGCGCGTGATCAAGAACGAGGATGACGACGGCTGGGCGGTTGAAATGATCAAGGATGGCGAAGCCGAACCGGCTCTCGTCGGCCCCTGGACCATGGGCCGCGACAAGAAGAACCCGAAACCGCTCGATACGGGCGCCTTCAATACGCTAGTCAAGACGGCGTCGGAAGTCCTGCGCCGGCATGAACAGCAATTGCACGCCTTGCTGCACAAGAGCATTGCAGTCACGACCGATTCGGGCACCATCAATGTCGTGCTCGATATCGTCCCGGACGAAGACGACCCCTACGCCATGTTGAGCGCAACCGACGAATTCGGCGACGCCATTGCCGAAGTTCGGGTGGCGCCGACTTTCAAGCTTACGCGCGCCAGTGCCGAAGCCTGGATAGAAAGCGGCTACCGCAAGCCGAGATAGCGCCGTACTGCGCTGGCAAGTTAAAGTCACGCGCTGGCGGCACGTCCGCCATTCGGGGATCAATGCGCAGATTCTGCGCTGCCAGCCGGCCGCACGCCCATGGCTTCACACACCTGCACGAGGCGCTCCGGAAACCAGTCGGGATTGAACTCGACGGCATTCTTCGGAAACAGCATCACGACTGTCGATCCCAGCAGGAAGCGCCCCATCTCCTGGCCGCGTTCAAAGCGGATGTCCTGGTTCTCATAGTGCCATTCGCGGATATCGGGGTGGCGAGGCGGATTGACTACGCCGTGCCAGACCGTGGCCATGCTGCCGACAATGGTTGCCCCCACCAGCGCCAGCACGAACGGCCCATCCTTTCCTTCGAATACGCACACCACCCGCTCATTGCGCGCAAACAGGTTGGGCACGCCGCGCGCCGTGGTCGGATTGACCGAGAACAGATCGCCAGGCACGTAAATCATGCGCGTGAGACGGCCGCCGCAAGGCATGTGGATGCGGTGGTAATCCTTGGGGCTCAGATAGAGCGTGCAGAAATCGCCATCCTCGAACTGCGCCGCAAGCTTGCTGTCGCCGCCGACCAGCGCCAGCGTCGAGTAATCATGTCCCTTGGCCTGGAATATCCTGTCCTTATGGATGCGGCCGAACTGGCTGACGGCGCCGTCGACCGGGCACAGGAAATCGGTGGCTGCGAAAGGCCGCGCACCCTCGCGCAGCGGCCGCGTGAAAAATTCGTTGAAGGTGGCGTAGCTGCGAATGTCGGGGTTCACCGCTTCCTGCATGTTGACGCCGTAGAAATTCACGAAGCCGCGGATCAGTGCGGTGGTCAGCCCGCCTGCGCGAGCTCCGGCAATCTTGCCGGCGAGGACAGTGAGCGCCTGCTTGGGCAGAAGATACTGATGCAGAACAGCGAGTCGGTTGCGCACGTTGGGTTCAGTGTTTGGTCATGGAAATGAACGTGATTGTACCGGTGTCCGGCGTTGCTTACGAATATTGCCATTGAGGCATGGCTGCAATTTTTCATTTGCTTAATGGAACCCGAGCCGAGGCTTTTGCCACTTACCAACGTCTGTCTGCATGGCCGCCTGCGGGGCAAGGCCGTTTACTATAAAACGACCTTGTGCCAGCGGTTGAGAAGCGCCATGCATTTTCCGATTCAACCATTCAGGAAACACTTTCCATGGCACCTGTCACTCCAACACGCTCCGGCGCTTCCCTGGCCCCATTTTCCGAGCCAGCACCTCCGCTGCCATCTGGGAGCCGCACACCGGCCGTTTCGGAGGCTGTGCATCGGCAGCACATTCCGTCACTTCCCCATCCCAGCCGAAGTGGCCCGAGCGCTCAGCAGATATTTTTGCGGCCCGGCTTCAGGCGCGAATCCGTCGGAAGTCGGACAGGCAATGACAGCTTTAGAACCGCCAGAAGCCATAGCGGTAGAAGCAGCATCGCTGGCAGTGCACGAAGCCGAAGCCATCCCGACGACGAGCGGGAGTCCATCGCCGCGAGCCATCATGAAGGCAATCGACCTTCGTACTGGCCCTCCTTGTTTGGCAATCGAACGCAGCATCAGCGGACGACAGGGCGTCCAAACCAATTCCATCGCGCATCTCTACCGAGCGATTCGGCACGCTCCGATCGTCGCGCGGACGCGAAAGCTACGCCGCTTGGGCGGAATCAAAACCAGTCAACGCAGGCCCCCAAGGCTTCGAAGACGGCGCACAATGCGTTACGAGGATTTATGCCTTCGGCCAAAGCCGTTTGGTATGTCGTCGATACCATGGCATATGCCACTATCGGACTCACCGCCGGAGTCGCAATGGTCGGACTTTTTCCATTCATCAATGTGGCCGCGATACCTGTCGCCATGGCCGGCGGAGCATGCGCGGCAGCAGCCTACTTTGGCGCGTCCAAGTACCTTCGGCACGGGGTCTTTGGCGACAAGATTTCATCTTCCTGACAGCAGGACACCATGAAACAAGCATCGCTCCACGCCGGCGCGTTCAACGCGCCGCTTCCTGCAGCAGCCGGATCAGCAGGTACAGACGCGGCACAATGGAGTCGATGACGATGTACTCGTCCCTGGCGTGGTAGCCGGCGCCGGCGAGGCCCAGGCTTTCCAAAACGGCGGCCCTGCCGGTGAGGTTGGCAAAGCCGGCATCGGTCGCACCTCCAGTCGCGGGAATCAAGGTCAGCTTGCGATCGATTTCCGCATAGATGGCTTCGGCCTTGCGGGCGAGTTCCTGCGCCGCTGGCGTGGCGACGTACGGCGGGCGTCCGCGCTCGATGCGAATGGTGGTCTCGGTATCCGGCACCCTGCGCTGCTTTACCCTCTCCTGCAAGGCCGCCTGCATCCGCTCGATGCCGTCCGGCGCGGTGAGCCGCATGTCGGCCATGGCATGGGCCTGCTCCGGAATCTGGTTGCGTACGATGCCGGCCCCGGCAATGGTCCAATTGAGCTGGGTGCCGGGTACCGAACGAGCGATATCCTCGGTCTGCAGGATCTGGTGCGAAAGTTCGACCAGCGCATTGCGTCCCCTTTGCGGCGCCGCGCCCGCATGAGATGCTCGGCCTTGCACCTGCATCGTCACGGTGGCAGTGCCTGCCGCACTGAGCAGGACGCCTTCAGGCACATCGGGCGTGGGTTCGCAGGAAAGCACGATGTCATGCTCGCCGGCCAGCGCGGCGATCAGCATGCCCGAACCGCGCGAACCGGTTTCTTCATCCGCATTGAAAAGCACGGTCAGCCGGGCGTAATCCTGCAGCTTCATGTCCTTCATGATTTTCAGTGCATGCAGCGCGACGCTGATGCCGCCCTTGTCGTCGGCGATGCCGGGTCCGTAGATGCGATTGCCGTCTATGCGGTAAGGCTGGGTCTTGAGCGTGCCGACCGGGTAGACGGTATCCATGTGCGCGATCAGCATCAGGCGTTTGGTGCCAGTGCCATGGAACGTGCCGATCACAATATCGCCCGGCCCCTGGGTGCCCTTGCGCCGCTCCACGCTGGCGCCGAGCTGACGCAGGCGCCTTTCCGTATAGTCGGCCATGCGGACAAGCCCGGCGGCGTCGGAACTGGGCGACTCGATCTGTACCATGTCCTGCAGGCTGGCAATAAGAGCAGGCTGTTCCCTGCGCGCCGCTTCAAGCAGCCTCAGGTCCGGTTCCGCCGCCGCCGGCGCCGCGAAACCCAGCAGCATGGGCAGGAATAGCCATAGGTGCCTTACCGTGGCCTGAAAACGGCCGCATGATCGGCTGTGCATGGAGTCTCCTCGCTATAGGTATCCTTATGAGGCAAGATTATAGGATGCCCATGACAAAGGCGGCCGACGTGCATCAGAAGATGAACAACGCGGATCGAAGCCGCGAGCAACTTCCGTCCGCGCAGACACGGGTTGCATTCCGTATCGTTCCCGCCAGCTTTCCATGCCGTTATTCATGCAGTCTTTTCAGGCCTTGACTGCTCAAGCTAAGCAAGAAAAAAGCGCTGCCCGCCAAAAGGCGGGGCAGCGCTTGCCGTCCTTGCGGCAAGCCGCAAGGCCCATTCCCGGTTCGCCTGATGACGGCGATCAGAAGCGGTGACGCACGCCGACGTTGAAGATCGACGGATCCAGGCCTGCTGCAGCCGGGCTGCCCACGGTCGCAGCCGCATCGTTCTTGATGCGGGCATACGAGGTGTACAGGTTGGTGCGCTTGGACAGCGCGTGGGTGTAGCCGATTGCCCACTGGTCGGCATCGCGCGTGCCGCCGCCGATGTCGTCGTTGCGGCGGATGTAGGACGCCAGGATGGTGCCGGCGCCGATCGGGGCGCTCACGCCGAGCATGGCGTCGTCGCGGTCGAGGTTGGTCACGCCGAGCGCGGTCTCGCCCTTGC
>NZ_JAWIIV010000031.1:0-60359 GCF_035916955.1 Noviherbaspirillum album
ATGCGTATGGCCGCATCAAGGTGCAGTTCCCCTGGGACCGCTATGGCCGGCATGACGAGCGCAGTTCGTGCTGGATCCGTGTGTCACAGCCATGGGCCGGCGCTGGCTGGGGGACGGTTGCGATACCACGCATCGGCCAGGAAGTGATCATCGATTATCTCGAAGGGGATCCGGACCGGCCGATCTGCACCGGGCGACTGTACAACAGCGCGCAGCCGCTGCCGTATGCATTGCCGGGCGCGGCGCACGTGATGGGCTTCAAGAGCCGCTCGACGCCTGGCGGAGGTGGCTATTGCGAGATGGTGATCCATGACAAAAAGGGTCAGGAGCTGATCAATATCCATTCGCAGAAGGACATGGTCACTACGGTGCAGCACACGCAGGCCACGGTGGTGAACGGGCCGCACCAGACCAATACGGTGACGAACGGCTTTCAGGTGACGAAGGTGAAGAAGCGTGTGGAACTGGAGTCGCAGACGGAGTTTATTCAGCTGAAGGCGGCGACGGAGATCGTGCTGGAGGCGGGGGCGAGCCGGATACGGATGGAAGCGAATGGGAAGATCACGATACAGGGCTTGCATGTGGATGTGATCGGGACGCAGCGGATTGATCTGAATACGAATGCAAACGCGGGAACAGCCCAACCATCGAAGGTAGCTGAGCCGGCAACCGGCAGGCATGGGCAACCGGTGGTCGGCTCCAAGGAGTGGCAGGCCGAGCGGCAGCGGGCGCAAGCCTTGCAGCAACCGATCATTGCGCCGGACGACTTGATTGGCGGGCCGCTCAAGCTGGGAGCGAAAGGGATCGCTGTGGGTGCTGGCGCGGTGATGGGAGCGATGAAGGGCATTGGAGCGAAAGAAAGCAGTGTATTGTTGCGAGGCGGAGCAAATACGGCAGCGCCTTTCAGCCGTCTTGTTGACGGCGGAGGGTTAGTTGCTCACGAAGCTGCTGGAGGGCATTTGTTGGAACGGCACGTCGGTAAGAAGGCAGATGATCTACTAGACCGATTGATGAAGGATCCGACGATTGCTGGCTCCTCATCGTTCTATAACCGTGCGACTGCTGAATCAGCGATTGCCAAGACGCTAGATGCAAATCAGGCAAAAATCAATAAATGGCTAAGTGGCGGCCAAAGGGATTTGAAGATTGAAAGCACCTTATCTGAAAACATAGGAGTGACTATCTCCAAAGGGAGCGCAAGTGCCCTAGACACAGCAAACATGCGGCTCATTCTGCGCCGCGATCCAACTATGCCTAACGGTTTCCGCATTCAAACAGGGTTTCCAACACGATGAATACTGACTACCCGAATCTCGATAATTTGATTGGCTGCTACTTCCATCAGGATTGGCAGACCGAAGGGCCAACTGTTGATATTGTCCTGGAAAATTATTTAAAGGAGTACTCAACGGAATATCCTCCGCTTGTTCTTGCTGAATTGCGCGCTCTTTTACGGAGAAGTGATGCAGAAGTAGAAGCTGAACTTGACAAGATGGGCTGCGAGTACGCCCCAGAAGGTGACAATACCACTTATCGGGAATGGCTTAATCGCATAGAGGCCCGGTTGAGCCAGGAAGTAAAATCGAACGGGGAATAGCCCTGAATCGAACGGTGTAACGAGAAAAAAGTGGGTAGGCGCAGTTAGCTCTCAAAAAAGATCGCCAGTACAGTCAGTCGAAAAACTTCCTGACGGCAGCAATGAAAACTGTTAACTGCGCCGCCCTACCCCTCAGTTGTTCACCACCAGCCGCGGCTCCCCCTTGCTGCCGAAACGCTTGCGAATCGATTCCACGATCCCTTTCGCATCCAGCCCGCACATAGCCAGCAACTGCCCTGCATCGCCATGATCGATGAACTTGTCCGGCAATCCCAGATGCAGGATGGGCTTGACGATGCCGGCTTCAGCCAGCGCTTCGGCGACGGCGGAACCGGCGCCGCCCATGACGGCGCCTTCCTCGACGGTGACCAGCGCTTCATGGGTAGCCGCCAACTGCTTGACCAGTTCCACGTCGAGTGGCTTGACGAAGCGCATGTTGGCCACGGTGGCGTCAAGTTCGTCGCCCGCGGCGAGGCTGGGCGCGACCATGGTGCCGAAGGCGAGGATGGCAATGCCCTTGCCTTCGCGCCGGATTTCGCCCTTGCCGAGCGGCAGCGTGGCGAGTTCCTTGTCGATCGCGGCGCCGATGCCGGAGCCGCGCGGATAGCGCACCGAGGCTGGACCCGGATAGTGATAGGCGGTGGATAGCATCTGCCGGCATTCGTTTTCATCCGACGCCGCCATGACTACCATGTTGGGAATGCAGCGCAGATAGGGAATGTCGTAATTGCCCGCGTGCGTCGCACCGTCGGCGCCGACCAGTCCGGAGCGGTCCAACGCGAAGGTCACGTCCAGGTTTTGCAGCGCAACGTCATGGATCAGCTGATCGTAGGCGCGCTGCAGGAAAGTGGAATAGATCGCCACCACCGGCTTCATGCCTTCGCAGGCGAGGCCGGCGGCGAAGGTCACCGCATGCTGCTCGGCGATGCCGACGTCATAGTAGCGGTTCGGGAAGCGCTGTTCGAACTGCACCATGCCCGAGCCTTCGCGCATGGCCGGCGTGATGCCGATCAGGCGCTCGTCCTGGGCCGCCATGTCGCACAGCCAGTCGCCGAACACCTGGGTGTAGGTCAGCTTGCCCGCCGCGGAAGGCTTGATGCCTTCGGCCGGATTGAACTTGCCCGGACCGTGGTACAGCACCGGGTCGGCCTCGGCCAGCTTGTAGCCCTGGCCCTTGCGCGTGACCACGTGCAGGAATTGCGGGCCTTTCAGGTTCTTCAGGTTCTGCAGCGTCGGCACCAGCGATTCGAGATCGTGGCCGTCGATCGGGCCGATGTAGTTGAAGCCGAATTCCTCGAACATGGTCGCCGGAACCACCATCCCCTTCGCATGCTCCTCCAGTCGCTTGGCCAGTTCCAGCATCGGTGCCGGCAGCACGGTCTTGCCGACGTTCTTGGCGGCGGCGTAGAACTTGCCCGACATCAGGCGCGCCAGATAGCGGTTGAGCGCGCCGACTGGCGGCGAGATCGACATGTCGTTGTCGTTGAGGATGACCAGCAGGTTGATGTCGTTGTAGACCCCGGCGTTGTTGAGCGCTTCGAAGGCCATGCCGGCGGTCATCGCGCCGTCGCCAATCACCGCGATCGCATGGCGGTTCTCGCCCTTGGTCCTGGCCGCCATGGCCATGCCGAGCGCCGCCGAGATCGAGGTCGAGGAATGCGCGGTGCCGAAGGTATCGAACTGGCTTTCGTCGCGGCGCGGGAAGCCGGAAATGCCGTTGAACTGGCGCAGCGTGTGCATGCGGTCGCGGCGGCCGGTCAGGATCTTGTGGGGATAAGTCTGGTGGCCGACATCCCAGACGATGCGGTCTTCCGGCGTATTGAAGACGTAATGCAGCGCGATGGTAAGCTCGACCGTGCCGAGATTCGACGACAGATGTCCGCCGGTCTTCGATACCGAATCCAGCACGAAGGCGCGCAGCTGGTCCGCGAGCGGCTTGAGCTGCCCCCGGGAGAGTTTGCGCAGATCTGCGGGTCCGTCAATATTCTTCAACAAGTCCATGCTAGGCTTTCCGTTGCACGATCAGATCGGCGATTTCGCGTAGCCGACGTGCTTTTTCTCCGAACGGCTCGAGCGCGCGATGCGCGTCATTCCGCAGTGTCTCCGCCAGCGTCCTCGATTCCTCGAGACCGAGGATCGATACATAGGTCGGTTTGTTGTCCGCCGCATCCTTGCCGGCGGTCTTGCCCAGGGTCACCGAATCGGCGGTGGCATCCAGCACATCGTCGACCACCTGGAACGCCAGCCCGGTCGCCGCGGCATAGGCATCGAGCGCCGCGTTCTCCTCCTGCGTCAGCGACTTGCCGGCCAGCGCGCCGAGCAGCACCGAGGCATGCAGCAGGGCTCCGGTCTTGAGCTGATGCATGTGCTCCAGGTCGGCAAGCGACAATGCCTTGCCGACGCTGGCAAGGTCGATCGCCTGGCCGCCGCACATGCCGGCCGAGCCCGAGGCCCGCGCCAGCAGCCGGAACATCGCCAGCCGGCGCTGCGTATCGGCGCCGGCTTCCACGGCACCCTCCGACAGCACGATGAAAGCTTGCGACTGCAATGCGTCGCCGACCAGCAGGGCGGTAGCTTCATCATACTTCACATGGACGGTCGGCTTGCCGCGACGCAAGGCGTCGTCGTCCATGCACGGCATGTCATCGTGGACCAGCGAATACGCATGGATCATTTCCACCGCCGCCGCCGCGCGCGCCAGCAGGTCGGCGTCGGCGTCGAACAGGTCGCCGGCCGCGAATACCAGCAGCGGACGCACCCGCTTGCCGCCGTCGAGCACCGCGTAGCGCATCGCATCGTGCAGCCGCTCCGGCACGTCTGCGGCTGCGGGCAGCAGGGCCGACAGCGCCTCTTCCATGGTCGACTGGATGTGTTTCATCCAGTCGCCGAATGCGAGTCCGGCGACATTCATTCGTCGGCCTCGCCGTCGTCGTCTTCACCATCGACGGCAAACGGCTTAAGCATTTCGCCTTCCAGCACCTTGACCTGGTGGTCGACCTTGTCCAGCTGCCCGGAACAGAACTTGACCAATTCCGACCCGCGCCGGTACGCCGCAACCGAGGCTTCCAGCGGCAATTCCCCTGCTTCCATCTGGGCAACGAGCTGTTCCAGCTCCGCCATGGCCGCTTCGAACGACGCCGGTTCTCCAGAAGGCACTGTTTTCTTTGACATATTGGACAATCTTGATAAGTAGCCCGTTATTTTAGAACAAACGACCTGATGCAGTTGAGAAGCAGAAACCGCAAAAGCAGCAAAAATCGCCTTGAATCCGGCGTTCTTATGCGCGGCATCAAGTCGAATTGAAGAATTTGCAATGCCGTTTCAAAAAAGAAGTAACATGGGCATCTTCTTCCTCGGTGCCCAGCCGCTACCGCCACTGCACCTGGAATCCGAACCCTGAACCCCGAATCTTTACCGGATTTCCCAATCCCTTTCCGACATGGCCCGGCGGCTTTTTATCCCTCTTCCTCGCGACGGACCCAAGACAGTCTGAAAAGCAATGTCTCGGGTATAATTCCCGGTTCTGTCCAAAATTTCCGTTTCATCTTATTTGATACTGGTTTTTGCGGATTCTTTCTCTCTTAGGTTGGTGCAAATTAATTTGGGGGTGGGGATGTCCGATCTGGCTACTGTCGCCAAGCTCGCGCGATCCAACGCGCAACTTCCTGTAAACGTCTATTTCGACGACACGCTGTTGCAGCAGGAAATACGACAACTCTTTCAAAACGGCCCGCGCTACGCCGGCCACGAACTCCAGGTGCCGAATGTGGGCGACTATGCCACACTGCCCTGGGAAAACGAAGGCCGGATGCTGGTGCGCAATGCGCACGGCATCGAGCTGCTTTCCAACGTCTGCCGCCATCGCCAGGCCAAGATGTTCGATGGCCGCGGCAATGCGAGCAACATCGTCTGTCCGCTGCATCGCTGGACCTACGATCTCAAGGGTGAACTGATCGGCGCGCCGCATTTCGGCGAAACGCCGTGCATGAACCTGTCACGCACGCCGCTGCAGAACTGGAACGGATTGCTGTTCGAGCAGAACGGTGTCGATGTCGCGCGGATCATGTCCAGGCTCGGCGTGACCAAGGACCTCGATTTCACCGGGTACATGCTCGATCATGTGGAAGTGCATGACTGCGATTACAACTGGAAGACCTTCATCGAAGTCTATCTCGAAGACTATCATGTCGAGCCCTTCCATCCGGGACTGGGCAGTTTCGTCACCTGCGACGACCTGCGCTGGGAATTCGGCGAGCACTACAGCGTGCAGACCGTCGGCGTCAATCATGCGCTGGCAAAGTTCGGCACGCCCAAGTACAAGAAGTGGCAGGAACAGGTACTCCAGTTCCGCAACGGCGTGCCGCCGCCCTATGGCGCGATATGGCTGACGCTGTATCCGAACATCATGGTCGAGTGGTATCCGCATGTGCTGGTGGTATCCACCGTCTGGCCGAACGGGCCGCAAAAGACCCGCAATGTCGTCGAGTTCTATTATCCGGAAGAGATCGTGCTGTTCGAGCGCGACTTCATCGCGGCGGAACGCGACGCCTACATGGAAACCTGCATCGAGGACGACGAGATCGGCATGCGCATGGACGCCGGCCGCCGGATCCTGATGGAGCGCGGCGTCAATGAAGTCGGGCCCTACCAGTCGCCGATGGAAGACGGCATGCAGCATTTCCACGAGTGGTACCGCAGGCGCATCGCGGTATAGGGAAAGGAAACCGCTCCCATATCCGCTGCAAAGCGTCGCTGCACAGCGCGGCAAACAACGGGCGTCACCGGGAGGTTTCGCCCGTTTCGCATCATGCACGCGCATTTGCCGATAATCTCCGTTGCAGCCGGCCCACTGCCTGACTGCCTGACTGCCTGACTGACTGACTGACTGACTGCCTGACTGCGCGAATCGGCGTATCATCGAAGGCTTTTCAATCATCCCGGTTATACGGCTGTACCTGCCGGGCTCATCCGTCTTTCCCGCCGTTCTATGCAATCACTCTGGATGCTGGTCGCCACCTTCATGTTTTCCATCATGGGGGTCTGCGTGAAGATCGCATCGGACATGTACTCCGTTTCCGAAATCGTCATGTACCGCGGCCTGGTCGGCACGGTGGTCCTGGGCGTGCTGATCGTTGCCCGCGGCGGCAGTTTCAGGACCCGTCTTGCCTGGCACCATGCATGGCGCGGCCTGATCGGCGTGGTCTCGCTGTGGCTGTGGTACTGGTCGATCGGCAAGCTGCCGCTGGCCACCGGCATGACGCTCAACTACATGTCGCCCATCTGGATCGCGGCGATTCTGTTCGCGGCCGGCTGGTGGCGCGGACAATCCCGCTTCGAGCCCGGGCTGACCGGCGCCATCCTCTGCAGCTTCGCCGGCGTGACCATGCTGCTGCAGCCTGCCTTCCATGCCGACCAGTGGCAGGCCGCGCTGGCCGGCTTGGCCTCGGGGCTGATCTCGGCCATCGCCTATCTGCAGGTGCGCCGGCTGGGGCTGCTGGGTGAGCCGGAGTACCGGGTGGTGTTCTATTTCTCCCTCACCGGCATGCTTGCCGGGCTGGCGGGCGCCTTTGTCGACGGCGACGGGCTGCGCACGCTGTCGCTGAGCAGCCTTGGCGGCCAAGGCGTCCACGGCATGAAGGGCTGGCTGCTCCTGCTGGCCATCGGTGTCAGTGCCATGGTGGCGCAGATGGCCATGACGCGCGCCTATCGTCTCGGCAAGACGCTGGTCACTGCCAACCTGCAATACACCGGCATCGTCTTTTCCAGCGCCTGGGGCATCGTGTTGTGGGGCGACGCGCTGAGCCTGCTGGCCTGGTGCGGCATCGCCGTCATTCTCGGCAGCGGCCTGGCTGCGACCTATTACAATACCCGCGTCGCTTCCGTGCCGGCCGCCAAGGCCAAGGTCACCGAAGCCAACGATCCCATCGCTACCGAAGTGTAGAGTAGAAAAGTATAGAGGAGACCCCGCCATGCCTTATACCACCCTGATCGCCGCGGAAGACTTAGCCAGACATTACCAAGACCCGAACTGGGTCGTCATCGACTGCCGCCATGACCTGATGAACCCTTCCGCCGGCGCGCAAGCCTATGCCGCCGGCCATATTCCGCTGGCGCAGCATGCCAGCCTCGATACCGACCTGTCCGACAAGAGCCCCGGCCCGAACGGCGAATTCCGCGGCCGGCACCCGTTGCCGGAGCCGCGAACCTTTGTCGAAACGCTGCGTCGCTGGGGTGTCAATCACGGCTCGCAGGTCGTGGTCTACGATGCTCAGGGCGCGATGTTCGCCGCTCGCCTTTGGTGGATGCTGCGCTGGGTCGGACATGAAGCGGCGGCGGTGCTCGACGGCGGCCTGCAGGCCTGGCAGGCGCTCGGCCTGCCGCTGTCCACCGCCGTCGAAACACGCCCGCGCGGCAATGTCGAGCCGCATGCGCCGCTGATGCGCACGGTGGATGTGAAGGATGTGCTCGCCAACCTGCAGACGCCGGCGCGCACCGTCGTCGATGCGCGCGCCCCGGACCGTTTCCGCGGCGAGAATGAAACCATCGATCCGGTCGGCGGCCATATTCCCGGCGCGAAGAACCGCTTCTTCAAGGACAATCTGGACGCTGCCGGCCGCTTCAAGCCGCCCGCGCAATTGCGCGCGGATTTCGCGGCGTTCATCGATACACCGCAAAATGCCATCATGCAATGCGGCTCGGGCGCGACCGCCTGCCACAACCTGCTGGCACTCGAAATCGCGGGCATGTCGGGCGCGGCGCTGTATCCGGGTTCCTGGAGCGAATGGTGCGCCGACCCGGCCAGGCCGGTGGCGCGCGGGGAATAGGAATAACCCAGGGCCCGGAGGCTCAATGCCCGTGGGTTTGTCCGGTCAGGAAGAGGACGATGCCCACGCCCACGGCGATGAGCACGATCTGCGGGATGGTTTCCCTGAGTGTCGCGCGGCGCTGCATCTGCGGCATCAGGTCGCTGACCGCGATATAGATGAAGCCCGATGACGCGAACACCAGCACGTAGGGAATCCAGTCGGTCGCGCGCTCCAGCATGACATAGCCGAACACGCCGCCTATCACCGCCATCAGGCTGCAAAGCAGGTTGTACACATAAGCCCGGGTGCGGCTGAAACCGGCATTGAGCAGGACGATGAAGTCGCCGATCTCCTGCGGAATTTCATGGGCGATGATGGCAACGCCGGTGATGATGCCCAGGCTGGGATCGGCCAGGAAGGCCGCCGCGATCAGGATGCCGTCGGTGAAGTTGTGCAGGCCGTCGCCTACCAGGATCATCCAGCCGGCCTTGCCGGCCTCGTGCGCATCGTGGCCATGCTCGTGGCCGTGGCCGTCGCCCTCGTAATGGTGGGAATGGCGCAGGATCGCGAATTTTTCCAGCAGGAAGAACGCGAGCAGGCCGCCCAGCAGCGTGGCGAACAGCGCATGCGTGTCGGCATCGGATTCGAAGGCTTCCGGCAAGGCATGCAGCAGCGAGGTCGACAGCAGGATGCCGACCGACAGGCTGACCATGCGCTCCACCACCTTGGAAAGCAGGGAAAAGGAAAAAATCGCCGCAGCGGAAATGCTGATGACGCCGGCGATCGTAGTAGCCAGCAGGATGGAAAGAAGCGCGGAATCGATTTTATGCCCCGTCGGATGTGCAACAAAGTTGCAAATTAAAGCACAGACACGAGATTTCGGCAAACGGGGCGATTAAAAACCGTGCCATTGCTTGAAAAATCCCGGCAGGCGCCGGGATTTTCAGATGGAGCGGGAAATGAAGCAGGCGGCCTCAGGCAACGCCATGCGTCTTGAACCACTCGGTGCAGCGTTTCCATCCTTCCTTTGCATCCGCCTCGACGAAGCTCGGACGATAGTCGGCATGGAAGGCATGGCCGGAATTCGGGAACACCACGAATTCGGACTTGCTGCCGCCCTTGGCCAGTTCCGCCTTCATCTTTTCGACGGAATCTAGCGGAATGCCGGCATCCTTGCCGCCGTACAGGCCGAGCACCGGCGTCTTCAGCGACGCGCCGATATCGACCGGATGCGCTGGCGCCAGCGCGGTCTTGTCGCCCACCAGGCGGCCGTACCAGGCCACGCCTGCCTTGACCTTGGGGTTGTGCGCGGCATACAGCCACGTAATGCGGCCGCCCCAGCAGAAGCCGGTGATGCCGAGCTTGTCGGTGTTGCCGCCGTTGTCCTTCGCATAGGCCACCAGCGCATCGAGGTCGCCCATCACCTGCGCATCCGGCACCTTGGAGATGATGTCCTTCTGCAGTTCGGGGATGGAGGTATAGGTCAGGGGATTGCCCTGACGGATGAACAGGTCGGGCGCCAGCGCCAGGTAGCCGAGCTTGGCGAAGCGCCGCGCGACGTCGGCGATATGTTCGTGCACGCCGAAGATTTCGGAAATCACCAGCACCACCGGCAGGTTGGTCTTGCCTTCGGGTTGCGCGCGGTAGACCGGCACTTTTTGCCCATTGACGGTGATGCTGACCTCGCCCGCGGTCAGGCCGGCGGTATCGGTCTTCACCACGTTCTGGGCAGAGACCGGCAGGACGGCGGCGGCAAAGCCGGTGCCCAGCGCGGTTTTCAGGAAGCCGCGGCGGTCCACGCCGTCGGACAAGGAGGTTTTGCCGACCAGACTATCGAAATCTTCTTTGAAATTCTGCATTGCCCATTCTCCGATTATTCATTGTTGTCACTGCGGCGGATGCCGCCTTCGTTCCCTGCACTGCATTTAACTGCATTTCACTTCGGTTCACTTCAGCTGCCAGGGCGCCGGCATCAATGCGCCTCGTCCCAGTTCTTGCCGATGCCGACTTCGGCGATCAGCGGCACCTTCAGCTCGGCAACGCCGCGCATCAGGTCCGGGACCTTCTGCTGGATGGTCGACAATTCGTCCTCCGGCACTTCAAGCACCAGTTCGTCATGCACCTGCATGATCATTTTCGACTGCATGCGCTCATTCTCCAGCCACTGCTGCACCGCGATCATCGACAGCTTGATCAGATCGGCGGCGGTGCCCTGCATCGGCGCATTGATCGCCGCCCGCTCGGCCGCCTGGCGGCGAGGTCCGTTGGGGGAATTGATCTCCGCCAGCCACAGGCGGCGGCCGAACACCGTCTCGACGAAGCCGTGCGCCTTGGCCTGGGTGCGCGTCTCGGCCATGTATTGCGCGACGCCGGGATAGCGCTGGAAATACTTGTCGATGTACATCTGCGCGGCGGAACGCTCAATGCCGAGATTGCTGGCCAGCCCGAATGCGCTCATGCCGTAGATCAGGCCGAAGTTGATGACCTTCGCGTAGCGGCGCTGCTCGCTGCTGACCTCGGCCGGCGCGACGCCGAAGATTTCGGAGGCGGTCGCCCGGTGCACGTCCTCCCCTTCGGAAAACGAGCGCAGCAGGCTGGCGTCGCCGGAGATGTGCGCCATGATGCGCAGCTCGATCTGCGAATAGTCGGCCGACACGATCACACTGCCCTCCGGCGCGATGAAGGCTTCGCGGATGCGCCGGCCTTCGGCGTTGCGGATGGGGATGTTCTGCAGGTTGGGCTCGTTCGACGAGAGGCGGCCGGTGACGGCCACCGCCTGCGCATAATTGGTGTGCACGCGGCCGGTATTGGGGTCGACCATCTTCGGCAGCTTGTCGGTATAGGTCGACTTCAGCTTGGACAGGCCGCGATAGTCGAGCAGGATCTTCGGCAGCGGATAATTTTCCGCCAGCTTCTGCAGCACTTCCTCGTCGGTCGACGGCGTGCCCGACGGCGTCTTCTTCACCACCGGCAATTGCAGGCGCTCAAAGAAGATTTCGCCGATCTGTTTCGGCGAGTTCAGATTGAAAGGCTGGCCCGCGAGTTCGTAAGCCTGCTTTTCCATTTCAAGCATGCGCATGCCGAGATCATGCGATTGCCGCGCGAGCTGTTCGCTATTGATCAGCACGCCGTTGCGCTCGATCTTCTGCAGCACCACCGAGGTTGGAACCTCGATCTTTTCATAGATGAACCTGAGCCCGTCGTTCTTCGCGACATGCGGCCACATTGCCTGGTGCAGCTGCAGCGTGATGTCGGCATCCTCGGCCGCATATTCGGTGGCGCGCTCGATGCTCACCTGGTCGAAGCCGATCTGCGACGCCCCCTTGCCGCACACTTCCTCGTAGCTGATGGTCTTGCGGTTCAGGTGGCGCAGCGCCAGGCTGTCCATGTCATGGCTCTTGTGCGACTCGAACACATAGGATTCGAGCAAGGTGTCATGCACGATGCCGCGCACCGTAATGCCGTAGTTGGCGAAGATGTGGCTGTCGTATTTCAGGTGCTGGCCGACCTTGGCCTTGCCCGCGTCTTCCAGCCAGGGCTTGAGCCTGGCCAGCACCGCTTCGCGCGACAGCTGCTCCGGCGCATCCTGATAACGATGCGCGACCGGAATGTAGGCGGCAATGCCGGGCGTGCAGCAGAGCGAGATGCCGACCAGCTGCGCCTGCATCGCATTGAGCGAGGTGGTCTCGGTGTCGACCGAAGTCAGTTCGGAGGCATCGATGACAGCGAGCCAGCGGTCAAGCTGCTCCTCGGTGAGCACCGTTTCGTATTCCTTGACGGTCGGCGCGGCCGGAGCCTCGATCAGGCTGCCCTGTGCATCGGCCTGCTCCGGCGCCGCGGTCGGACGGCCGCCGGCGGTGGGGTCGCCGGTGAGTTCGCGCAGCCAGGTCTTGAAACCGTAGCGCTTGAAGAACTCGATCATCGCGTCATTGTCGACCGGCTTGGCCACCAGCGATTCCGGGATCGACACCATGTGCTTGGCGAGGTCGCAGTCGGTGCGGATCGTGATCAGCTTGCGCCCCGTAGGCAGCCAGTCGAGCGCCTTGCGCAAGTTCTCGCCGACCGCTCCGCCGACGTCGGCTGCCTGGGCGATGATGTTGTCGAGCGAGCCGTACTGGGTCAGCCACTTGACCGCGGTCTTGGGACCGACCTTCGCCACGCCCGGCACATTGTCGACAGTGTCGCCGATGAGCGTGAGGTAATCGATGATGCGCTCCGGCGGCACGCCGAACTTGGCGATCACGCCTTCGCGGTCGAGCTTTTCATTGGTCATCGTGTTGATCAGCGTGACATGCTCGTTGACCAGCTGCGCCATGTCCTTGTCGCCGGTGGAAATCACCGCTTCCATGCCGTGCTCGACCGCCTGCGCGGCCAGCGTGCCGATCACGTCATCGGCTTCCACCCCTTCGACGCTCAGGATGGGCCAGCCGAGCGCGCGCACCGCTTCGTAGATGGGTTCCACCTGGCGCGACAGGTCTTCCGGCATCGACGGCCGGTGGCCCTTGTAGTCGGGATAGAGTTCATCGCGGAAAGTCTTGCCTTTTGCGTCGAAAACACAGGCCATGTATCCTGCGGCGTAATCGTTGCGCAGCCGGCGCAGCATGTTGATCATGCCGTAGATGGCGCCGGTGGGCGCGCCTTCCGGATTGCGCAGATCGGGCATCGCGTGGAACGCGCGGTACAGATAGCTTGATCCATCCACTAACAACAGGGTTTTATTCATATGGTGTCAAAGGGAAAAAACGTGCCGCGCCTGCGGCAGGTGGCTGACATTTCACGCGCCACCGAGAAGAAGGCGCGCGAGTCGTGGCATATGCTCACGATTATGGCAGAGTTTATCGAGTCGACCGAAAGGCTGGCCGAGCTGCGTCCGGCGGTCTCGATTTTCGGTTCGGCGCGCACCCCGGCCGATCACCCCGACTACCTGAAGGCCATCGATATCGCGCGCCGCCTGTCCGATGCCGGGCTGGCCGTCATCTCCGGAGGCGGGCCGGGCATCATGGAAGCCGCCAACAAGGGCGCGTTCGAAGGCGCGTCGTCGTCGGTGGGACTCAACATCCAGCTGCCGCGCGAGCAGACCAGCAACGCATGGCAGGATATCTCGATCAGCTTCCGCCATTTCTTCGCGCGCAAGGTTGCCTTCGTCAAATATGCCGATGCCTACGTGGTGCTGCCCGGCGGCTTCGGCACTCTGGACGAGCTCACCGAAGTACTAACCTTGATCCAGACCGGCACCTCGCGCCGCATTCCTGTAATACTGGTCGGGACGACGTTCTGGAAAGGCTTGCTGGACTGGTTCCGCAGCGCCCTGCTGGCCAATGGCATGATCGAGGCCAAGGACATGAACTTGTTGCAGGTAATTGACGAACCAGCCAACATCGTCGATGCCATTTTTGCATTTTATGAAGCCAGGGAAGATCTGCTATCGACGCAAAGCAAGGAACCGGGTGCCTATTTGTAACTTCAGGTGCGAACCCTGGAGTGGGCTTTGTTAAAATGTTGCAGTCAGGCGAGTTGCGCGCTTTCAAACACAGACTCGGACCCGCCTGCCGGCATCTTCATCAATCGACAACATATTATGCGCACACTCAAGGCCTGGCCGATGTACGCGGCCTGCATGGCCGCCGCCGTACTACCGCTGGCAGCATCGGCCCAGCAGCAATCCGGCAACACGGCACCGCCGCCGCCGCAACTCGAAAAGCTGGAAGAAGGCGAAGAACCCGCCGTCACGATCCGCCAGCCCGACCAGCAGCGCGCCCGCACCGTGGAAAAGCGCGCACCCGGCGGCAAGGTGACGGAAGTTCAGGTCACCAGCGGCAAGAGTACCTATGTGCTCAAGGCCAACGACTCTTCCGGCAGCGCCCTGCCCGGCGATGCCCAGGGCAGCTTCCTGCGCGCACCGCAATGGCAGGTGCTGGAGTTCGACCTGGGCCGCCCGCAGGAAGACAAGGAAGGCAGGGAAGCCGAGGCGGCGGAAGCTGCGCAGGTACCCGCTCCGCCCCCGCCGGCCGCCAAGTAATCGCCGATTTTCCGAACCCACTCTAGATTTCGCTCATGGCAGTTTTCACCCCGGTCAGCCTTGATGACCTTACCGACTGGATGCCCCAGTTCAATCTTGGCAAACCCCTTGCAATCAAAGGCATTTCCTCCGGCATCGAGAACACCAACTTCTTCCTGACCACCGAGACGGGCGAATACGTACTGACCATTTTCGAAAAGCTGACCTTCGCGCAGCTACCGTTCTACCTGCACCTGATGCGCCACCTCGCCGAGCGCGGCGTGCTGGTGCCGGCCCCGGTGGCCAACCACGCCGGCGAAATTCTCCACTCCCTGCACGGCAAGCCGGCCTCCATCGTCACCAAGCTGGAAGGCAGTTCGCAGCTCGATCCGCGTCCGGCGCACTGCGCGGCGGTCGGCGCGATGCTGGCGAAGATGCACCTGGCCGGCCGCGACTTCGGCATCCGCCAGCCCAACCTGCGCGGCCTGGACTGGTGGCGGATGACCACGCCGACCGTGCTGCCTTACCTGTCGGAGTCCAACCAGCACCTGCTGCGCGCCGAACTGCATGCGCAGGAAGCGTTTGCCGCCTCCGCAACCTACCGCGAACTGCCGAACGGTCCGGTGCATGCGGACCTGTTCCGCAACAACGTGATGTTCGACGGCGAGCGCCTGACCGGCTTCTTCGATTTCTATTTCGCCGGCTGCGACACCTGGATCTTCGACGTCGCGGTCACGGTCAACGACTGGTGCATCGATCTCGACACCGGTGCCCTCGATGCTGCGCGGGTGCGCGCCCTGCTGGACGCCTATCATGCGGTGCGTCCGTTCAGCGCCGCAGAACAGGAAGCCTGGCGGCCGATGCTGCAGGCCGGCGCGCTGAGATTCTGGCTGTCGCGCCTGTACGACTTCCACCTGCCGCGTGAAGCGGAAATGCTGACGCCGCACGATCCCACGCATTTCGAGCGTATCCTGCGCCAGCGCATCGACAACCCGGTTCCGGAACTGTTTTGAACATGGAAAAATTGCCCGCAAACGCTGGCTGGCTCTGGGTCAAGCAGGGATTCGCCCTGTTCCGCAAGCAGCCGGCCGAAATGTCGACGCTGTTTCTCGCCTACATGTTCCTGATGCTGGTGGTCGGCATCCTGCCATTGCTGGGGCAGATTTTGCCGATGGTGCTGATCCCGGTATTTTCGATGGCGTTCATGCAGGCCTGCCTGCAGGTCGAAGACGGCAAAAAGGTCTATCCCAACCTGCTGCTGACCGGGTTCCGCTCGCCCGCATTCCTGTCGCTGGTGAAACTCGGCTTTCTCTACCTGATTGCCGCGGTGGCCGCGATCGCGGCATCGGCGCTGATCGACGGCGGCGTGTTCTGGCAGGTCATGAGCAGCAACAAGGCGATGGATACCGAA
This sequence comes from Noviherbaspirillum album, assembly GCF_035916955.1. NCBI lineage: Bacteria > Pseudomonadati > Pseudomonadota > Betaproteobacteria > Burkholderiales > Oxalobacteraceae > Noviherbaspirillum > Noviherbaspirillum album. Next base: position 15,813 of record NZ_JAWIIV010000031.1, read on the forward strand.
ACCATCCGCAACTCCAACATGTCGCTCGGCATGATGTTCTCGGCGCTGATCTACACGCCGATGGCGATGGCTTTCTGGTATGCGGCGCCGTTGATCGCCTGGCAGAAGATGGGCATCGCCAAGGCGATCTTCTACAGCTTCTTCGCCGTCAAGCGCGCCGGCAAGGCCTTCCTGGTGTACGGGCTGGCCTGGCTCCTGATCGGCGTGCTGGTGCCGGTGATCGTGAGCAGCATCGTGGCGCTGCTGATTTCCAAGGCTTTCATCGTGATGCTGGTACTCCTGCCGCTGTCGCTGATACTGACGGTGGTAATGTACTGCTCCTTCTATCCCACCTACACGGCCGTGTTCGGGCGGCCGGATGCGATTGCCGCGCCAGTGGCCGATTTCGAACGCTGACAGCGCCGATAAACGACGGCGCGGTCCGGGATTGGCATCTCCTGGCGATACGGGAATATACTTGCGCATGTTGCCAGGCCGCACTTATTCGACTGGCCAATCAGGGGAAATCCGGTGATCAAGAAAATCGGCGTGCGCGAACTGCGGGTAGGCATGTTCATTCATGACTTCAGCTGTCACTGGATGGATCATCCCTTCGCGCGCAGCCGCCTGATGCTCACGTCCGAAGATGAAATCCGCAAAATCATCGACGCCGGCATCCACGAAGTGTATATCGACACCAGCAAGGGCCTGGACGCCGCGCATGCGCCGACCGCGGAGGAAGCCCGCCGCGACCTGGAGAAGGAACTGGTCGCCATTGCCGGGCGCGAACCGGCTCCGGTGATCCGGGTATCGGTCGCCGACGAACTGGCCCGCGCCGCGCAGATCAGGAACCAGGCGCACCAGCTGGTGCGCACCGTGATGCATGATGCCCGCCTCGGCAAGGCAATCGAACTCGACCAGGTCGAGCCGGTGGTGCAGAACATTACCGAATCCATTCTTCGCAATCCCGGGGCGTTGACCGGCCTGCTGCGCATCAAGAACAAGGACGACTACACCTTCCTGCATTCGGTCAGCGTCTGCACCCTGCTGGTGGCCTTCTGCCGTTCGTCCGGCATGGATGCGGAGCTGACCCGCCAGGCCGGCCTCGGCGGCCTGCTGCACGATACCGGCAAGGCCCTGGTGCCCGACGAAGTGCTCAACAAGCCGGGCCGGCTGACCGATGAGGAATTCGAGATCATCCGCCGCCATCCGAAGGACGGCTACGACATCCTGCTGAAAACGCCCGGGGTCGGCGAGATCCCGCTCGACATCACTCTACATCACCACGAGCGCATGGACGGCAGCGGCTATCCCGACAAGCTGCCCGCGGACAAGATCAGCACCATGGCGCAGATGGCTGCGATCGTCGACGTGTATGACGCAATCACCGCCGACCGCTGCTATCACAAGGGCATGCCGGCGGCGGAAGCGCTGCGCAAGATCTTCGAATGGAGCAAGTTCCATTTCAATCCGCAGCAGGTGCAAAGCTTCATGCGCTGCGTCGGCATCTATCCCGTCGGCACCCTGGTCCTGCTGGAATCGGGCCGGCTCGGCGTAGTGACCGAGCCGCACGAGACCAACCTGCTGTCGCCCAAGGTCAATGTCTTCTTCAGCACCAAGTCCAATACCTACATCAAGCCGGTGCAGGTTGATCTGTCCAAGCCGCTGGGCATGGGCGGGGGCGACAAGATACAGAGCTACCAGTCGGCTGAGAAGTGGCGGGTCGATCCGATGAAGTTTTTTGTGCTGCCTGCATGATGGGATGATTGGGCAGGCACAGGATGTCGCAGATATACGTATTGTCCGCCCCAAATGAAAAAAGCCCGCCGAAGCGAGCTCTCTTGTCTACTACCGGAACAGGCCCGGCAACCCATGCTATCTGCGTGGTGTCACCGGTTTGGTATTTCTAGGGCCCATGCTATCTGCATGGTGCCTTTCCCGTTGCATGTCAGGTAAAGTGGTTTGGACAGGCTTCAGTCATGAAGGTCATGCGCAAACGTATTGCACACCTTTGGCCTTCTAAACCGAGCATGTTCCTGAAAATTTAGATAACGCGGATGTTGCTTGCCTTCTCGCCCTTCGGGCCAGTGCTGCGCTCGAACGAGACGCGCTGATTTTCGCTCAGGCTCTTGAAACCGTTCGATTGAATATCCTGGAAATGCGCGAACAGATCGCCGCCGCCATTGTCGGGTGTAATGAAGCCGAAGCCCTTGGCGTCGTTGAACCATTTGACCGTGCCGGATTGAGTACTCATTTGTTTGAATCTTTCTTAAAAATAGGGGTGTATCACCCAGGACGCACCTGACATCAAGAAAGACTACCGAAGGAATTCAAACAGGAATGGCTCAGCAACGAGCAAGACGGGAAAGAGACCAACAACAACGACTTGATACAAGCACGAAACCCACTATACAGGCCAAACCTGAAAAGACCTAGCGATACTTCGTTTATTTCCGGTCCGCGCTTGGATACGGAAAAAATTCTATCCATGTCAGGTTTGATGCCGCTGCGGGAAATCCGCAATCAGCGGCGGCGCTGGTAGCCGGTGGGTGCGGGACCGCGCTTTTCGAGATGGCGGAAGGTAATGCGACCCTTGCTCAGGTCATAAGGAGACATCTCAATGGATACCTTGTCTCCGGCGAGTATGCGTATGTGATGCTGGCGCATTTTCCCCGAGGTATAGGCGATCAGCCTGTGTCCGTTTTCGAGGTCCACGCGAAAACGCGAATCCGGGAGCACTTCGGCGACTTGGCCCATCATTTCCAGCAGATCTTCTTTTGCCATAAAAAATTCCAGTATCGTTTTCCGCTCGCAGTATCTGGCCGGAGGCCGAGCGACCGATCAACCGCAGGATCGTGTCCGGAGCGCGAATCTGCGCATCTGGCGGACATGCAAGCGACATCGTGAATGGCCAGCACATCTCTCGCCTGTCGCGGTGGACAGCCGGCTATGCTGGTGCGAATCGACTGCCTGTGACAGGCAGTGACGTAATGCAGTAGCGAACGATGAAGGTGGTCGGATCATGCATGGGACATCAACTTCTCCCTGCATGGCCGAAGGACGGGAAGAGACGGGATACGAACACCTGACTCTGACCTGACGGGCAAACTGCCATCGGACGGGCAGACTATAACACGGCACGGCAACTTACCCGCAAGCCTTTTCTCCCGCGGGCGACGCTCCGCGCTACCGTCCGTGCAATGGCCGATGCCGAACCGGCCATCATTTGCGGCTTATTGCGATTGCAAGCCATGACCTCACAAATGCGATCGATGGCTCGAGCTTGAGCACTGGCTTGGACTTAGCGCGGGGGAGCGGCAAAAGTATTGCGGCTCAGTACCAGCGGCGTGCCTTGCACGCCCGCGGCGACCAGGCGTCTCGCCACTCCATTGATCTTTCCTTCGAATGCATGAAAGACATCCATCATGCCGACGGTGGAAGCTTCGGTATTCTTCGATGACAGTTGCTGCAGCGCCTCTTCCTTGATCAGGCATTCGCGCTTGAGAGAATCGACGACAACGGTAAAGATCACGCCTTCACTGGTCTGGTAAGGTTCTTTGGTGAGTTGGCTCATGGCATGTTCCTTGTAAAAATAATTGATGGGAAGATGTTCGGCGCGCATTGATACCGGCGCCGTCAGTCCTGCGTGCGGTCTTGCAGAACGCCGCCCTGCGAATATTGGCAGGCCGGCTGGAGAAGAGGCGGAGATAAGAACGATTGGCGTCAGCGATGCGCAGACGATCTTCCTTGAGCCATGATGCGGGTCATCGGCACGGATAACCTTGATAATTCTCTCCCCTTGCATTCGTTCGGACATCAATCTCCTGCGAGGGTTCGGTTCGATTGTACCCGAGTCGAAACATTCACCTGCTGCATGAGCTTTCGCATGCCAACCGGGGAAGGTCAATGCCGGCCAAAATAAGCCTGGGCCAGTAGCCGACTGGCCACTATAGTGAAAGATGAAAACGGGACGTTGATCTCATGCGGCGCCCTGCTTCCTTGTCGCGCGGCGTAGAGCGCTTACTCTTTTTGCAGGGGTGGAACATGATGAATACCGATGCGGCAGGCTTGCCGTCACAGCCGCGACGCACTGCGGCGATCGACCTGTGTCAGCCGTCGGAAACCGATGCCGTGCAAATGTCGGATCTGAATGTTCGCTTCGACGGACGCGCTTACCGTTACGGTCCGTATTGCTACGACACCCTGAAGGATGCCCTGGCCTATGCAAGACTCGATCAGGGACGTCCCGGTTACCCGGCCGTTCCCAGCGACGATCTTCCGGTATGGACGCCGCCCGCACTGCCGACAGATGCCGAACAGCAGCAGATGGACCTGCTTGGCATCACGTTCGACGGCAGGCACTACCATTATCAAAGTTATCGCTATGATCGTCTTGCCGATGCGCTTGATTACGCGCACCGCGCATGAACCGTGAAGCGGCCTGATCTTGAGGCGAATCGTTCACCGCATGGAGAACGCTTCGCATCGTCATCCCGCCGGAGACCGCCGGGTGCCGCGCATCATTGCCGCGGCTGCTTGTTCGCATGCGCGAGGAAGAAGCGCATCATTTCGGAGGAAGCATCGGGCCCCTTCGGATCCGTATAGGAGCCGGCCTTGCTGCCGCCGAACCATGCATGTCCCGCTCCATGCGTGACCCAGTGCTCGGCAACGGCCTGTCCCTGCTGATCCAGATACACGGTTTGCGTATAGGCGCGCCCATGCGCAGTCTTGCCTTTCGTGGACGTGCTGCCGCATGCCTTCGCTTCCGCCGCTCCCATGCATTGGGCAAGGACCTTGCGGCCATTGTCGGGATGAACCGTGCGATCGCGGTCCCCATGAAAGACGATGATCGGAACGGGCCGGGAGTAGGCTGAACCGACCGATCCCGCTCCTCCGCTCATTGCACCAAAGGCCGATGCCACATCATGCGCCGAGCCGACCGGAAGACCGGAATGCACCGCGACTGCCGCATACACTTCGGGATACCTCGCCGCCATGATAGCTGCCATCGCCCCTCCCGCGGAGAGTCCTGCCACATAGACGCGCTCCGGATCGATGCTGTATTCCTTCATGATCTGCCGAGTCATGTCGGCAAGAATGGAAGGCTCCCCGTGGTCGCGGCGCTGGTCAGCCGGGCTGAACCAGTTCCAGCAATTGGAGCCGTTGGCTTTTGCAGCCTGGGCCGGATAAAGAACCAGGCAGTTATGCTGCTCGGCCAGGCGGTTCATTCCCGTGCCGGCGGCAAAGTCATCCGGATTCTGCTTGCAGCCATGCAGCATCACCACGAGGGGAAGCGGTTCGCCGCGGTAGGTGCTCGGCACATAGAGCCTGTAGGTTCGCGTTCCCGCGCGGCTGGTGCAGGATCCGGAGAGAAAACGGCCGCCTCCATTCTCGTTCGTGCGCTGCGTCCCGGTTGCCTCCGCATCGGCTTCGCCATGCACTTCCGCATCTTCGAATTCCGGGGTCGGGAATGGCGCCCGCCATTTTCCGCCGGTACGGCTGCGCAGGCGCTCAAGCAAGCCATGCAATCCCGCCTTCGGCGTCGCGGTTTCCTGCGAAGCAGGATTAATGTCGATGAAATCTTCGTGGCCGGGAGATGCGCCGCCGGGGTTGGTGCCGGTGAGACCCGCCGCACCCAGCGCGCGCTGGATGACGTCATTGGCCGCCGCCGGACCGGAAGTCTGGAGCAATGCGGTGGCTTCGCGCATCTGCGCGAGAAATTGTTCATTGAGTTTCATAAGAGACTTTCAGGGATTCGTTATCGGATTCGGCCTGCCAGAGCGGCCTTGACCGCCGGGCTTGCATGAAATGCGCCCAGCACGGTAATGGATTCAATGGTTTCCTGTGCGAGTTCCGGCGTGACATCGCTGTCGATGCTCGCCATGCCCAGGACCCTGATCTGCAGCATCTGTCCGGCTTGCCGGACCGCCTCCAGATCGGAACGTGAAAAATGCTGCAAACCGAGTACTAGGCTCTTGCGCATGACGGTCTGGCGGACAGCCTCGGCATGGGAAGCGATCTGGTTGCGGATGGCGGTGCGGATCAGGTCGGTACGGTTCGCATAGAAACCTTCCTGTACCAGCAGATCGATCTGCCCAAGGTCGATGGGACCGAGATTGATGGTGATCTTTTCGCTATCCACGACTTTGGTTCGCAGCTCGATTTCTTTCATGTTTCTTGGGGAAAATATAACGCTTGGTTCATAAAACCATCCACGTGGATGGTGCTTGGATGTTTTCCAGCATACTCGCATCAATTGAAATGTCAAGACAAAGCGAAGCCGCGTGGATTGTCCGCTGCATGTCCCTGCCGGCACCGTAGCGGCGTACACTGACGGATTCCACTCTGGAGAGCGATATGACACAGGACGAAGTCATTGATATGTTTCGGGAGCGCGCCAGGACCGATTCGACGGAATTGCCGTTGCTGAACACGATTATTCTTGACCTCGCCGGCCTGCTCGCTGAATCTCGCGGCAGGTTATCCAAGGAAAACTTCGATGCGCTGATACGGATAGGCGGCGCCTTGTACAAGGAAGGGAACAGCCAGTATCAGGCACGCACGGATGTGGGCGACATCATGAAGAATGCCACGGAGAATGAACGGGAGAACTAGAGCGGACTGCGGGTGGGAATAGGGAAGAATCGGTTTGTCCTGGGATTCAGGGCAAGGCGAGAGGAGCGCCGTGTGGCGGGCCACACAAGCGAGGAACAACGCTGCCATGCGTCCAAGGCAGGCCTAGGCGACCTTACACCCATTCGCAAGCCGCTCTAGGCATTGCGTTTTGCGGCGTGACGCATTCCGGCCCGCAGGCCGCCATTTTGGATGCAGCGCAGAAATGGCAGTGCATCGCCTGCTCCTTGAACGGGGAAATGAAAAAGAGCCGCATGCAATGCGGCTCTTTTATTGCCGGCAACGGCAGCGTCAACGACATTGCCGCTGCCCCGGCCACCTCGATTTTTATCCGGCGACCCGCTCCAGCTTTGCGATGTTGAGGTCCAGCAGCTTCATGCCATGCTTGCCGAAATTGATATGCGCGCGCGAGTTGGTGCCGCCGCCTTCGATATTGACAATCACGCCTTCGCCGAACTTCTGATGGGAGACAGTTTCGCCGATGCGCCAGCCGACGTCCTTGCGGGCGAAACTTTGCGCGATGTTGTTGGCGCCGACTTCCGGCGCATCGTCCCAGGCGCTCTTCTTGTTGCCGAACCATTGGTGCTGCACCTTCGGCGACAGCCACTTGAGCGCCGCCTCGGGCAGCTCGTCGAAGAAGCGCGACTTCATGTTGTAGCGAGTCTGGCCGTGCAGCATGCGCGTCTGCGAGAAGCTCATGTACAGGCGCTTCTTCGCGCGCGTGATCGCCACGTACATCAGGCGCCGCTCTTCTTCCAGGCCGCCCTGCTCCTGCGCGCTGTTCTCGTGCGGGAACAGTCCTTCCTCGAGGCCGGTGATGAACACCGCATCGAACTCCAGGCCCTTGGCCGAATGCACGGTCATCAGCTGCAGCGCATCCTGGCCGGCCTGCGCCTGGTTGTCGCCGGCTTCGAGCGAGGCATGCGACAGGAAGGCCGACAATGGCGACATCACGGTCACCAGCGGCGCATCGGCATCGATCAGCTCGTCGCCGTTGGGCAGCGGCGTGCCGGCCACTTCCTGCGCCTTCGGGCCGAGGAAGGCGGGCGTGTCGATGCCGAAGCCTTCTTCGTTCACGAACAGCATCGCCGCACTGACCAGCTGCTCCAGGTTCTCGATGCGGTCGGCGCCTTCCTTTTCGGTCTGGTAATGCGGGATCAGGCCGCTCATGTCGAGCATCACCTTTACCATTTCCTGCAGCGGCAGATTCTGGGTTTCAAAGCGCATGCCTTCGACCAGCTTGACGAAGGAACCGAGCGAGCTGCCGGCCTTGCCTGCCACATAAGGCACCGCCGCATAGAGCGAGATGCCGTACTGGCGCGCCGCATCCTGCAGCTGCTCTATGGAGCGCGCACCGATGCCGCGCGTCGGAAAATTCACCACGCGCAGGAAGGCCGAATCGTTGTGCGGATTGTCCATCAGCTGCAGGTAGGCGATCGCATGCTTGATCTCGGCGCGCTCGAAGAAGCGCTGGCCGCCGTACACGCGGTAGGGAATGCCGGCGGTGAACAGAGCATGCTCGATCACGCGCGACTGCGCATTGGAACGGTACAGGATCGCGATCTCGCTGCGCAGCGCGCCTTCGCCGATCAGGCTCTTCGATTGCTCGATGATCCACTGCGCTTCCTGGATATCGCTGCTGGCCTCGTAGATGCGCACCGGTTCGCCGTGGCCGGCATCGGTGCGCAGGTTCTTGCCGAGGCGCTTGCTGTTGTTGGCGATGAGCGTGTTGGCGGTATCGAGGATGTGGCCGTGCGAGCGGTAGTTCTGCTCCAGCTTGATCAGGTTCTGCACCCGGAATTCGCGCTCGAAGGCCACCATGTTGCCGACGTTGGCGCCGCGGAACGCATAGATGCTCTGGTCGTCGTCGCCCACCGCGAACACCGCATTGTGTTCGCCGGCCATCAGCTTGAGCCAGTTGTACTGCAGGTTATTGGTGTCCTGGAACTCGTCGACCAGGATATGCCTGAAGCGCGCCTGGTAATGCTCGCGCAGCGGCTGGTTGCGGCTCATCAGCTCATAGGTGCGCAGCAGCAGTTCGGCAAAGTCGACCACGCCTTCGCGCTGGCACTGGTTGTCATAGGCCTCGTACAGCTGCACGAAACGGCGGTTGTAGTCGTCGTTCGCTTCCACCTCGTGCGCGCGCAGGCCCTGGTCCTTGGCGCCATTGATGAAGTACATCAGGTTGCGCGGCGGATATTTTTCATCATCGACATTCAATGCCTTCAGCAGGCGCTTGATTGCGGCGAGTTGGTCGGCGGAGTCGAGAATCTGGAAAGTCTGCGGCAGCCCGGCGTCGCGGTAATGCGCGCGCAGCAGCCGGTTGCATATGCCGTGAAAGGTGCCGATCCACATGCCGCGTGTATTGATCGGCAACATTGCCGACAGGCGCGACATCATTTCCTTGGCTGCCTTGTTGGTGAATGTCACGGCCAGCACGCCGGCTGGCGAGACCTGGGCGGTCTGGATCAGCCAGGCGATGCGGGTGGTCAGGACGCGCGTCTTGCCGGAGCCGGCGCCTGCGAGAATCAGCGCGGATTGCGCGGGCAGAGTGACGGCGGCGAGTTGCTCGGGGTTGAGATTGTGAAGAAGATTTTGCATCCCCAGATTATAAGCCCGGAGGGGAAGGCCTTCCGGCAATTTCCGTCCCTCCCTTCACGCATGCAACGTGCAGTTTTGGCATCTCATGTGCGCCATGGCAATGCGATCGGAGTGCCGTCGGGAAAATAGGCTTGCACCGGGCTGACGCTGAATACGGCGACGAAGCGCAGCGGCTCCTTGCCGACGCTCAGGATCTGATGCTGGGCATTGGCCGGAATGACAACGATCTGCTCGGCAGTGAAGCGTTCGACGCGGCCGTCGATATGCAGTTCGCCGGTGCCCGCTTCGCACATCACGACTTCCTCGCAATCATGGCGATGCGGCGGCGTGGCAGCGCCCGGCGCCACCGACTGCTGCCAGATCGACATCGCGCGCAGCCCTTCGGCGGCACCGGCCAGCGTGACGTGTTCGATGCCGGGAAAACCGGTCGCTGCCGGTTTGCTCTGGGTAATCACATGCATGTCTGTTCTCCTCGTTCCTGAAAGCCGTCGGCGACGGCATGACAGGCAGTATGCCCATTCCGCGCTGCCACTTGAACAACATGGAATGTCGTAACATTGAAGAAAATATTTCCTCAATCCGCATCAACTACCGGCAGGTCATCATGAGTGGATTCACGCAATTCATTGCCTTCGCCAGCGCAGCCCGGCATCGCAGCTTTGCCCATGCCGGCCGGGAACTCGGCATCACGGCATCCACGGTCGCCAAGCGCATCCTGCGGCTGGAAGAGCAGCTCGGCGTCAAGCTGTTTCACCGGACGACGCGCCAGGTGACGCTGAGTTCGGACGGCGAGGCGCTGTATGCCCGTTGCGAAAAGATTCTTGCCGATATCCATGAACTGGAAACCCTGGCGGCGGGCACCCATGGAGAGCCGCGCGGGGAGCTGCGCATCAATGCGCCGATCACTTACGGCAAGCATGTGGTGCTGCCGGCGGTATCTCGCCTGCTGCAGGCGCATCCGGACCTGAGCGCCGATGTGCGCCTGACGGATCAGTTATGCGATGTGATCAAGGATGGCATCGATGCGGCGGTGCGTATCATGCCGCTGATCGATTCGCGGCTGGCGAGCAAACGGATCGGCTGGCAGCACCTCGTCGTTTGCGGCAGTCCGGATTACCTGGCGCGGCGCGGCAAGCCCAAGCATCCGGCGCAGATGGATGGGCATGCCTTCATCGTGTTTCGCGTTCCCACCTCCGGACGCGAGCGCCCGTTGCAGTTTTCCGTGGATGGAGAGGTGCTGGAACTGCATCCGCGCTACCGGATGCTGATCGATGACGGCGAAGGCATGGTGGAGAGCGCCTGCCACGGCACCGGGCTGATCCAGGTGCCGGATTACATGGCGGCCGAGTCCATTGGCAGCGGCAGGCTGGTGGAAGTGCTGCGGGACTTCCGCCCGCCGCCGCTGCCGGTCAGCATCGTCTGGCCGGGCAACCGCCTGCTGCCCGCCCGCGTGCGGCTGCTGATCGATGCGCTCTCTTCAGGCGCCGATCAGCCGAACAGGACGGCAAATCCGCGCGCCGCCGATTCCGGATCGTTGGCCATGTAGACGCTGCTGATGGCGGCCACCATGTCGGCGCCGAGCACCACCAGGGGCGTGCAGTTTTCCTGCGTCATGCCGCCGATCACCACCGCCGGCAAGGGAATCTCGGCCTTGGACTGCGCGACGATCTCGGGCGGCGTCTTCATGTCGTATTTCTTCACCCGAGACGGATAAAAGCCGCCGAAAGCGACATAGCTGGCGCCGGCCGCGTGCGCTTCGCGCGCCAGCTGCAGCGTGCCGTAGCAGGATGCGCCGACGATTTTGTCCGGTCCCACCGCGGCGCGCACCTCGGCCACCGAGGCATCGGTGCCGCCGACATGGATGCCGTCGGCGCCCAGCTCGATGCACAGCTCGACATGGTCATTGATGATGAAGGGCTTGCCATGCTCCCTGCACAAGGCCTGCAGCGCCGCCGCCTGCTCCTTCCGCAATTGGGGCGACGCCGACTTGTGCCGGTACTGCACCAGCGCCGCGCCGCCGCGCAGGCCGGCCTCGGTGACCTGCAGCAGCTTCTGCGTATCGTCCCAATCGGGCGTGACGAGATATAAACCTTTCATGTCCTGTTCTCCAGAGTGATGCCGCGGTCGGGCATGCGCTGCCCGTCGGCGATGGCATAGGCGGACGCCAGCGCATGCTGGCAATACGATTGTCCCTGGTCGAGCGCGTCACGCATCGGCATGCCGCGCGCCAACAATGCCGCGATGGCAGATGCCAGCGTACAGCCGCTTCCGTGATAGCCGCCGTCGAGGCGCGGCCAGGTCCAGGTGCGCTGATCGCTTCTTGAAAACCAGCGGTTGACCACGTCCGGGCCCTCGCCGTGCCCGCCCTTGATCAAGACGTTGCGGCAGTGTTCCAGCAACAGTCCGGCCTGGGATTCCGCGCGTTGTTCTCCATCGCACAGCGCCGCGGCTTCCGGCAGGTTGGGCGTCACAAGGGTAGCCAGCGGCAGCAGCCGCAGGATGGTCTCGCGCGGATCGTCCGCCGACAGCCTGTCGCCATGCCCGCTGGCCAGCACCGGATCTAGCACCACGTGCAGGTTTGGACGGCGCTGCCTGAGCAGGCCGATCGCCTCGGCGATCGCTTCCGCGTTGGCCCCGTTGCCGACGATGCCGATCTTGACCGCGGCGATGTCCATCTTGTCGATCAGGGCCTTTGCCTGCTGCAGCACCAGGTCGGCCGGCGTCGGGTGGATCCGGTAGACGCGGTCGTTGTCCTGCACCGTCAGCGCGGTGATCGATGTCAGCGGATGCGCGCCCAGCGCGGCGGTCGCCTGCACATCGGCCTGGATGCCCGCGCCGCCGCTGGGGTCGGAGCCGGCAAACACGAGAACGCTGGGGCGAATCACGTTGCGCGGCCTTCCATCGGCGACGACGGCGAAGCACTGAAGCGCTTCGGTATGCGCCCGGCGAGATAGGCTTCGCGGCCTGCCTCGACCGCCAGCTTCATCGCGCGCGCCATGCGGATCGGATCTTTCGCGCCGGCGATCGCGGTGTTCATCAGCACGCCGTCGCAGCCGAGCTCCATCGCAATCGCCGCGTCGGACGCGGTGCCGACGCCGGCATCGACCAGCACCGGCACCTTCGACTGCTCGATGATCAGCGACAGGTTCCACGGGTTGAGGATGCCCATGCCGGAACCGATCAGCGAGGCCAGCGGCATGACGGCCACGCAGCCGATGTCTTCGAGCATTTTGGCCTGGATCGGATCGTCGCTGCAGTACACCATCACGTCGAAGCCGTCCTTGACCAGCGTCTCGGCCGCTTTCAGGGTTTCCGGCATGTTGGGGAACAGCGTTTTTTCATCGCCCAGCACTTCCAGCTTGACCAGCTTGTGACCGCCCAGCAGTTCTCGCGCGAGCTGCAATGTGTAGACCGCGTCCTTGGCGTTGTAGCAGCCGGCGGTGTTGGGCAGGATGGTGTACTGCGACGGCGGCACCACGTCGAGCAGGCTGGGCGCCTTCGGATCCTGCCCGATGTTGACGCGGCGGATCGCCACGGTAATGATTTCGGCGCCGCTGGCCTCGGTGGCCAGTCGGGTCTGCTCGAGGTCGCGGTACTTGCCGCTGCCCACCAGCAGGCGCGAGCGGTAGGTCTTGCCGGCGATGGTGAGGCCTTCGGATTGGGATTGCTGCGGATTGCTCATGGTGCTCTCCTGTTACATCTGCCGTTCTTTGTAGGAGGAACGGAAAAAATTGAAATGCTTCTGCCGAAGTTTTGCTTGGTCTGTCTTGTTTCTCATGCAAATCGGATTCTGCAGGTGCATGCAGTGCATTATGAAACCCTCGCTCCCGTCCACGTCGCCGCTTGCAAGCCGCTCCGAGTCCGCGAGCGCAACGCATGCGTTGCGAAACCCTCGCTCCCGTCCACGTCGCCGCTTGCAAGCCGCTCCGAGTCCGCGAGCGCAACGCATGCGTTGCGAAACCCTCGCTCCCGTCCACGTCGCCGCTTGCAAGCCGCTCCGAGTCCGCGAGCGCAACGCATGCGTTGCGAAACCCTCGCTCCCGTCCACGTCGCCGCTTGCAAGCCGCTCCGAGTCCGCGAGCGCAACGCATGCGTTGCGAAACCCTCGCTCCCGTCCACGTCGCCGCTTGCAAGCCGCTCCGAGTCCGCGAGCGCAACGCATGCGTTGCGAAACCCTCGCTCCCTCCCCTTGAAGGGGAGGAAACATCCTTTATCAGCGCGTCAGTATGCGGAAGCAGGTATGGAAACTTTAAACATCACCCACCCCCGATCGCCCGCACGATATCCACGCAATCATCCGGCCGCAGCATCCGCTCCATCCACAAGTGCCGCGGCACCACTTCGCGATTGATGGCCACCGCGAGCGACTTGCCGGCGAGGTCCAGCGCAGCGATCAGCCCTTGCACGTTTTCGTTGTCGGCGACCGCATGCGGCGCTCCGTTCAACTGGATCTGCATGGCTTACTGCTTGCGGTAGAGTTCGGCGCCGGACTTGACGAATTCCACCGCCTTGACTTCCATCCCCTTCTTCAGCGCCTGCTCGTCCGAAATGCCCTGGCTGGCCGCATAATCGCGCACATCCTGGGTGATCTTCATCGAGCAGAAATGCGGTCCGCACATCGAGCAGAAGTGGGCCACCTTGGCGGAATCCTTGGGCAGGGTCTCGTCGTGGAATTCGCGCGCCTTGTCCGGGTCGAGGCCGATGTTGAACTGGTCTTCCCAGCGGAATTCGAAACGCGCCTTCGACAGCGCGTTGTCGCGGATCTGCGCACCCGGATGGCCCTTGGCCAGGTCGGCGGCATGCGCGGCCAGCTTGTAGGTGATGATGCCTTCCTTGACGTCGGCCTTGTTCGGCAGGCCGAGATGCTCCTTCGGCGTGACGTAGCACAGCATCGCGGTGCCGTACCAGCCGATCATCGCGGCGCCGATGCCGGAGGTGATGTGGTCGTAGCCGGGTGCAATGTCGGTGGTCAGCGGGCCCAGCGTGTAGAACGGCGCTTCATGGCAGTCCTTGAGCTGCAGCTCCATGTTTTCCTTGATCAGGTGCATCGGCACATGGCCGGGGCCTTCGATCATCACCTGCACGTCGTGCTTCCATGCGATCTGGGTCAGTTCGCCCAGCGTCTTCAGCTCGCCCAGCTGCGCCTCGTCATTGGCGTCGTAGATCGAGCCGGGACGCAGGCCGTCGCCGAGCGAGAAGGACACGTCGTAGGCCTTCATGATTTCGCAGATGTCTTCGAAATGCTCGTACAGAAAGGATTCCTTGTGATGCGCGAGGCACCATTTCGCCATGATCGAGCCGCCGCGCGAGACGATGCCGGTCATGCGCTTGGCTGTCAGCGGCACGTACTGCAGGCGCACGCCTGCGTGGATGGTGAAGTAGTCCACGCCCTGCTCGGCCTGCTCGATCAGCGTGTCGCGGAAGATTTCCCAGGTCAGGTCCTCGGCCTTGCCGTTCACTTTTTCCAGTGCCTGGTAGATCGGCACCGTGCCGATCGGCACCGGCGAATTGCGGATGATCCATTCGCGGGTTTCATGGATGTGCTTGCCGGTCGACAGGTCCATCACCGTGTCGCCGCCCCAGCGGATGGCCCAGGTCATCTTCTCGACTTCCTCGCCGATCGAGGAGGTGACGGCCGAGTTGCCGATGTTGGCATTGATCTTTACCAGGAAATTGCGGCCGATGATCATCGGCTCGATTTCCGGATGGTTGATGTTGGCGGGAATGATGGCGCGGCCGCAGGCGATTTCGGAGCGAACGAATTCCGGCGTGATCTCGGCCGGAATCGCGGCGCCGAAGCTCTGGCCCGGATGCTGGCGGCCCATCAGGTCGGCCAGCTTCTGGCCCATCGGGCCGGACGCCTTGAGTTCTTCGAGATATTCCCTGCGGCGCAGGTTTTCGCGGATGGCGATGTATTCCATCTCCGGCGTGATGATGCCCTGGCGCGCATAGTGCATCTGCGATACGTTCTTTCCGGGCAGCGCGCGGCGCGGCTTGCGATGCAGGTTGAAGCGCAGCTCGGCGAGCTTGGGATCGTTCAGGCGCTCGATGCCGTATTTCGATGTCGGTCCGGGCAATTCCTCGGTGTCGTTACGCTCGGCGATCCACTTCGCGCGCATTGCCGGCAGGCCGGAACGGATGTCGATCTGCGCCTGCGGATCGGTGTAGGGGCCGGAAGTATCGTAGACATAGATCGGCGGATTCTTTTCGGCGCCGAAGGATGCCGGCGTGTCGGACTGGCTGATCTCGCGCATCGGCACGCGGATATCGGGGCGGGAACCTTCGACGTAGATCTTGCGGGAATTCGGCAGCGGCTGGATTGCGGCTTCGTCAACCTTGGCGGTCGCGGCGAGGAATTGGGGATTGGCGTTCATGTTGCTCCTTTGCTAAAACGAAAAAGCGAAGGAGCGGCGGAAGGATGGTGCGTAGACAACGCATTTATTCCGGGTGCTTCCCTTCGCTGGCATTATCCAGATCAGGTTCAAGGGTATTTCTCACCCGGCGCGCATTGGCAATCTATTGCAATGCTGGCCAGGACCCCTAGCAGGTAGTCATCAAGGAGCAGGCTCCGTAACGACTTCGGCGAATTATACGCGCATCCGCACCGATGTCGGCATGCGCCTCATTTATAATGCCTAGTTTCGCAGAAACATAAGTCAAATCATGGAATTAGCCAAGTCTTTCGAGCCCGCCGAGATTGAGAAACACTGGCGCACCCTATGGGAACAGCGCGGTTACTACACCGCGACCACGGATGCCGGCAAGCCTGCGTTCTCCATCCAGTTGCCGCCGCCCAATGTCACCGGCACGCTGCACATGGGCCATGCATTCAACCAGACCGTGATGGATGGCCTGACCCGCTATTACCGCATGCGCGGCCACAACACCGCCTGGATCCCGGGCACCGACCATGCCGGCATCGCCACCCAGATCGTGGTCGAGCGCCAGCTGGATGCGCAAAAGATTTCCCGCCACGACCTCGGCCGCGAGAAATTCCTGGAAAAGGTTTGGGAATGGAAGGAGCATTCCGGCTCCACCATCACCGGCCAGATGCGCCGCATGGGCGCCTCCACCGACTGGAGCCGCGAATACTTCACGATGGACGAGAAGATGTCCAAGGCGGTTTCCGAAGTGTTCGTGCGCCTGTACGAGCAGGGCCTGATCTACCGCGGCAAGCGCCTGGTCAACTGGGACCCGAAGCTGCTGACTGCGGTGTCCGACCTGGAAGTGGTGTCGGAAGAGGAAGACGGCCACATGTGGCACATCAGGTATCCGCTCGCCGACGGCAGCGGCCACATCACGGTGGCGACCACGCGTCCGGAAACCATGCTGGGCGACGTCGCGGTCGCGGTCGATCCGACGGATGAGCGCTACACCCCGCTGCTCGGCAAGCTGCTGACATTGCCGCTGACCGGCCGCCAGATCCCGATCATCGCCGACGAGTATGTCGACAAGGAATTCGGCACCGGCTGCGTGAAGATCACGCCCGCGCACGACTTCAACGACTATGCGGTCGGCCAGCGCCACAACCTGGAAAAGATCAGCATCTTCACGCTCGACGCGAAGATCAACGAGAACGGCCCTGCGAAGTACCAGGGCATGGACCGCTACGACGCGCGCAAGCAGATCGTGGCCGACCTCGAAGCCGAAGGCCTGCTGGAGTCGGTCAAGCCGCACAAGCTGATGGTGCCGCGCGGCGACCGCACGAATGTCGTGATCGAGCCGATGCTGACCGACCAGTGGTTCGTCGCGATGAGCAAGCCGGCTCCGGAAGGCACGCACTTCCCCGGCAAGTCGATCGCCGAAGTGGCATTGGAAAAAGTCTCCGGCGGCGAAATCAAGTTCGTCCCCGAGAACTGGACCACTACCTACAACCAGTGGCTCAACAATATCCAGGACTGGTGCATCTCGCGCCAGCTGTGGTGGGGCCACCAGATTCCCGCCTGGTATGACGACGAAGGCAACATCTACGTCGCCCGCAGCGAGGAAGAGGCGAAGGCCCAGGCCGGTGGCAAGGCATTGAAGCGCGAATCCGATGTGCTCGACACCTGGTTCTCGTCGGCGCTGGTGCCCTTCTCCTCGCTCGGCTGGCCGGAAGAGACGCCCGACTACAAGACCTTCCTGCCGTCGTCGGTGCTGGTCACCGGCTTTGACATCATCTTCTTCTGGGTGGCGCGCATGGTCATGATGACCACCCACTTCACCGGCAAGGTGCCGTTCGAGACCGTGTACGTGCACGGCCTGGTGCGCGACGCGTCGGGCCAGAAGATGTCCAAGTCCAAGGGCAACACGCTCGACCCGATCGACCTGATCGACGGCATCGATGTCGAGTCGCTGGTCGGAAAACGCACCACCGGCCTGATGAATCCGAAGCAGGCGGAAAGCATCGCCAAGGCCACGCGCAAGGAATTCCCGAACGGCATTCCCGCCTTCGGCACCGATGCATTGCGCTTCACGATGGCCAGCTATGCCTCGCTCGGCCGCAACATCAACTTTGACCTGAACCGCTGCGAAGGCTACCGCAACTTCTGCAACAAGCTGTGGAACGCGACCCGCTTCGTGCTGATGAATACCGAAGGCAAGGACTGCGGCTTCGACGGCGCCTCCTGCGGCGAAGGCGGACGCGACTTCTCGCAGGCCGACCGCTGGATCGTGTCGCTGCTGCAGCGCACCGAGGCCGAAGTGGAAAAGGGCTTCGCCGACTACCGCTTCGACAACATCGCCTCGGCCATCTACAAGTTCATCTGGGACGAGTACTGCGACTGGTACCTGGAAGTCGCCAAGGTGCAGATCCAGACCGGCAACGAAGCCCAGCAGCGCGCCACCCGCCGCACCCTGCTGCGCGTGCTGGAAACCGTGCTGCGCCTGGCGCATCCGATCATCCCGTTCATCACCGAGCAGCTGTGGCAGAAGATCGCGCCGATGACCGACCGCCAGCTCGATCCGAACGGCGAATCGATCATGCTGCAAGCCTATCCGCGCCCCAGCGCCGACAAGCTCGACGAGAAGGCGGAAGCCTGGATGGCCCAGCTGAAGTCCATGACCGATGCCTGCCGCAACCTGCGCGGCGAGATGCAGCTGTCGCCGGCGCAGCGCGTGCCGCTGGTCATCGAAGCGTCCGCGGATGCCAAGGCCGAGGCGCAATCCTTCGCGCCCTACCTGCAGGCGCTGGCCAAGCTGTCGGAAGTCCAGGTGGTCGATGCGCTGCCGGAATCGCCGGCGCCGGTGTCGGTAGTCGGCACCGCCAAGCTGATGCTCAAGGTGGAAATCGATGTCGCCGCCGAACGCGAGCGCCTGAGCAAGGAGATCACGCGCCTCGAAGGCGAGATCGCCAAGGCCAACGCCAAGCTCGGCAATGAAAGCTTCGTCGCCCGCGCGCCCGCGCAGGTCGTGGCGCAGGAAAAGGAGCGCGTCGCCGCCTTCGGCGCCACGCTCGACAAGCTGCGCGAACAGTTTGGCAAACTGCAAAAGAGCTGAAACGCCAGCGCGTAGTATCGGAATCTGCACCGCCGGTTGATTGATGGCCGGCGGCGCGGATCCTGTCCAACCAGAGGAGACAAACCTGACATGAGAAAAACATTTCTGTCCACGTTCGGCAGCTTCGCCGCGCTGGCACTGACCGCCTCGCTCGCATGGGCGCAGGACGCCTCGCCGGTCGGGCTGTGGAAGACCATCGACGACGAGACCGGCAAGCCGAAATCGCTGGTGCGCATCACGGAAAGCAACGGTGAACTGCGCGGCAAGGTTGAGAAACTGTTCCGCGACGCCGGCGAAGACCAGAATCCGAAATGTGAAAAATGCGAGGATGTGCGCAAGGACCAGCCCATCATCGGCATGACCATCATCACCGGCATGAAGAAAGATGGCGACGCCTATAACTACAGCGGCGGCCAGATCCTGGACCCGGCCAGCGGCAAGATCTACAAGAGCAAGATGTCGCTGGGCGACGGCGGCAAGAAGCTGGATGTGCGCGGTTATGTCGGCGTGCCAATGCTCGGCCGCACCCAGACCTGGGTGCGCGCCGAATAAGGCGGCATCGGCAATCGCACTATGGGGCGCCGGATGGCGCCCTTTTTTCATCCTGCCGCTGCGGGCAATCCGTAAATGCCTGTGCCCCTCGGAACCGCCGCGGCCTCCCCCGCCACTGATGAAAAGGCAGGCGCGCTTCGCCTGCCGCCGCTCCATCGGCCGGTCCTTCATGGACGGTGCCGGGCAGAGTTCAACACAACGGGGGAACCGGGATGAATACAGCAACTGAACCGCGCCTGTCCGCGCCGCTCGCGCAGGCGGCAGACGAGTCATTCTGGCGAGCACTTCATCCCGACCTGCATATCAGTCCGCTCCCGCTGGCCGCCAAGCTGGCGGGCGCCTCTCCTATCTCCGGGCCGGTCGCCGAACGCTGCGCGCAACGCATGATCAAGGACGGTTATTTCGACACGCCGCCCATCATGTCCCAGGCCCGGGCGGCCAGGCTGGCCGGTGTCGTCGGCGACCTCGCCGCCCGGGGCATCGCACCGGTATTCGCCTTTGTCTACGATGAATTCTGGCAAATGGCCTGCGGGATGAGTCCCGTATTGGCTTCCCTGCTGGGCGACGATTTTCAGATGACACCCAGCGATATCTGGGCCTGGCATGTCACGCCATCTTCAACTGCCGCCGGCTGGGGCCCGCACCGGGACATGTTCGCCGGCGAAGCCGTGCGGGAAGACGGGCGGCCGCGGGTGGTCAATGTGTGGATGCCGCTGACGGATGCGACCCCGCTCAATTCCTGCATGTATGTGCTGCCGATGCGGCACGACCGCAATATTCCCGGGAACCTGGAGGAAGCCCCCTCGTTCGGCAATTTCATGGCCATCCAGAATATTCGCGCCGTGCCCGCGGCAGCCGGCTCGGCGCTGGGATGGAATACGCATGTGATGCACTGGGGAGGCCGCAGCACCGAATGGGCGGAACAGCCGAGGATCAGCGTCGCGATCTTTTTCCACAGCCGGGATTGTCGGCTCAACGACATCGATTACGACCGCGCGCGGGAAGGATTTGCCTCGCAGGATTTCGGCCACCGCTTCGAGATGCCGTTCGCCAGCCGCCTGCGCGCCATTGCGGGCGCCATCTGTCTCTACCACCAGAAGGTGAGAATCGACTTTCCCCACGCCTGGCAGGACTTGTACGCTTTTTCGGAAAAATACATCGGCGCCTGGTCAGGCAGCGCCGCAGGCCGCTGAGGCCTGTGCCTTTGGACCTGCCCGGCAATGCGTTCCGGGCGAACGATGCACTTCAGACGAAGGAAATCGTCAGGCCCGGCAGGCTCAGGCCGGAAAAGGCCGAGGTCCAGGTTTCTCCCGGCTTGATCGGGCAGACATCGGTCCAGGTGCCGGTGGTGATGATTTCACCCGCCGCCAGCCCGGAAAACTGCGGCTGCTGGTTCAGCAACTGATGCAGGTGCCACAACGCGTGCAGCGGGCTGCCCAAAACGTCGCTGCCGAAACCGGCCGAGCGCAACTCGTCGCCGCAGGACAGAGACAGGCTGGCGTTGGCGAGCACTTCGCCGAGGCTGCGCCGGCTGGCCTCGGACAGTATCTTCGGTTCGCCGACGATCAGCGCGCCATGCAAGCCGAAGGCGGCGATCGAATCGGCCATCTCGAATTTCCAGTCCGGAAACGGACAGGTGACGATCTCGAATGCATGCGCCATCCATTCGATGCACTGGGCCAGTTCTTCCATCGTGGCGTCCGGCGCCGGCGTCGACCCCAGCTTGAATACCAGTTCCGGCCCGATGCGCGGCTGCTGCGCGCCGAGCAGGCTCTGGATGCCGCGGTTGTCTTCGGTAAAGCGCACCGTCTCGTTGAAGACCGGAGTCCAGATCGGCATGCTGATCGGTTCCTGCTGCCCGTATTTCGACCAGATCTTGCGGTTGGCAAAACCGATCTTGCGGCCCGCCAGCGTCTCGCCCTGGGCAATGCGCACATCCATGATGCAACGGATGATGTCGTAGCTGTCGGCAATGGAAAGCGGAGACTGGGCGGACAGGGGCGGCATCAATTGCGCCTGCGCACGCGCATCAAGCAGTTGATACGCGTAACGATTGGCTTGCGTGGACATGAGCATGGTGGAACTCGATCGGAGCTGGGGAACGGGTTGAACACCGCAACCCGAGACAAACCCTGAACTCTACCGTTCAGAGGCATCACAGGCTTGCGCTTTCTCAAATAAAAAAGTGCGATCGTGCTTTAGCGGACAATTATAAATTGTCTTTGCCCGATTGTTAGCATAGTTAACAATCTCCGCTGCAGCCTTCGTAGTACTACGGATGACAAAATATCAATCTGTGCAGTCTGGATGGGCGGTGCATCGAACGAGTTGGTGTGACTATCCAGTCAATGGAAGGTTGCAGGGTGTGTCCATGTCTGCCCCGCTCCGCTTTCGTCATTCCCTAGGCGCGACGGTGCCACGCAAGCCCAGCTTGATTCAATGCAATGCTGCGAAATGCAAGCTCAGGCCGGCGGCAGGTCCCAGAGGTCGCCGCTCGGCCCGCGCGGCGCGGCAATGCCGAAATGAGTATAGGCGGTGGGGGTGGCGATGCGTCCGCGCGGCGTGCGCTGCAGGAAACCCTGCTGGATCAGGTAGGGTTCCAGCACGTCCTCGATGGTGTCACGCTCTTCGCCGATGGCGGCGGCAAGATTGTCCAGGCCGACCGGGCCGCCGTTGAACTTGAACAGCACGGCTTCCAGCAGCTTGCGGTCCATCAGGTCGAAGCCGACAGGGTCGACATCAAGCATCTTCAGCGCCGCGTCGGCGATAGGCTTGGTGATTTCGCCGTTGCCTTTTACTTCCGCATAGTCGCGCACACGGCGCAGCAGGCGGTTGGCGATGCGCGGCGTTCCGCGACTGCGCTTGGCGATTTCCAGTGCGCCGTCGGGCACGATGGCGGCGTTGAGCAGCGAGGCGCTGCGGGTGACGATGCGCGCCAGTTCCTGCGGCGTGTAGAACTCCAGCCTGGCGACGATGCCGAAGCGGTCGCGCAGCGGGTTGGTCAGCATGCCGGCGCGAGTGGTGGCGCCTACCAGGGTGAAGGGTTGCAAGTCGAGGCGCACCGAGCGGGCCGCCGGACCTTCGCCGATCATGATATCGATCTGATAATCTTCCAGCGCCGGATACAGGATTTCCTCCACTACCGGCGACAGGCGGTGGATCTCGTCGATGAACAGCACGTCGTTCGGTTCGAGATTGGTCAGGAGCGCGGCCAGGTCACCGGCCCGTTCCAGCACCGGTCCGGACGTCTGCCGCAGGTTGACGCCCATTTCGCGCGCGATGATGTGCGCCAGCGTGGTCTTGCCGAGACCGGGCGGCCCGAACAGCAGGGTATGGTCCAGCGCCTCGCGCCGCTGGCGGGCGGCGGTGATGAAAATTTCCAGCTGGCTGTGAATCTTTTCCTGCCCGACATATTCGTCGAGCTGCTTGGGCCGCAGCGCGCGCTCGATCGCTTCCTCGTTGGGGGAAGCCGGCGTCGCCGCAATGATTCTCTGCTCGCTGAAGTCGTCGGTCTGTATGCTCATGGTGTCACTGCTTCCTTGCTGTTACTGCATCTATGCTTTCGAGAGCGCCTTCAGCGCCAGCTTGATGCCTTCCGATACGCCGGTGCCGGCTGGCACCTGCTTCAACGCCAGCACCGCTTCCTTCTCGGAGTAGCCCAATGCCAGCAGCGCATTGGAAATGTCGGCAGTCGCGTCGCTGTGCGCGATGCCGCCGACCGACCCGAGGTCGGCGCCAAGCTTGCCTTTCAGTTCCAGCAGCAGGCGCTCGGCGGTTTTCTTGCCGATGCCGGGAACGCGCGTCAGCCGCCCGGCTTCCTGCAGCGTGATCGCCTGCGACAGGTCGGCGACCGACATGCCCGACAGGATGGACAGCGCCGTGCGCGCGCCGACGCCGGAGATCCGGATCAACTGCTTGAAAACGTTGCGCTCCTCGACCGTGCCGAATCCGTACAGCAGGTGCGCATCCTCGCGCACCGCCATATGCGTCAGCAGGACCACCTTCTCGCCCATGGCCGGCAGGTTGTAGAAGGTGCTCATCGGCACATCCACTTCATAGCCGACACCATTGCAATCGATCAGCAACTGGGGCGGATTTTTCTCAAGCAGCGTACCGGAAAGGCGTCCTATCATGGTCTCTATATGGGGATAAAAACTGTTTAATCATACAGTAGTTTTGCCGCCCTGCCCGGCAAAAACCGGCACGGCCGGCATGGCGGAAACGCCTTCCGGCGCCTTCTGACCAAGGATTTTTTCCAATGCGCGACGCTCCAATGGAAATAGAAGAACTGGACACGGACCTGAGCGAATTCAAGTTCACGCCGAGACGCGCTGCCGCTTGCGACGGCCTTCGGCATCTGATCAAGCGCCGCATGCTGCAAACCTTACAACGACTTTTCCAAAGCCCGCTGATCCGCCTCCCCCTCTCCTGGAGCGGAACCCTGCTCGGCATCGTCTGGGCTTCCCCGCTGACTGCCTTCGGCGTTGTGCTGGCGGTACCGATCGTGGTCTTCAGTGGCCATGCGCAGCTGATACGCGGGCATACGCTTGCGCTGCTGGTGCGTGGCAGGCTGGCCGACTTCATGCTGCAGCGTCATCCGTTCGGCGCGATGAATGCGATGGCCATCGGCCATGTCGTCATTGCCGAGAAGTCGGGCCTGTCGTCACGGGTACTGATCCATGAACTGGCCCATGTGCGCCAGGCGGCATGGTGGGGTCCGCTCTTTCCCTTCGCTTACTTGGCTTCCAGCGCGTGGGCGGCATTGCGCGGAAAGAATGCCTATTGGCACAACCGATTCGAGGTGGCCGCGCGCAAGGCGGAAAAGCATTTCTAGGATGAAATGACCGCAAGGCCGGCCGTGCTCAAACCGAACCAAATCCTCAGCCGACCAGCCTGCCGCCGCGTACGCGCAAACCTTTTTTTGCGAGGGCCGGCGCCAGTCCGCCGAGGGTGGCCAGGGTTTCTCCGCTGTGCGCATGGCAGATCGCCACGCCCAACGCATCTGCCGCATCGGTGCCGGGCATGCCGGAAAGCACCAATAGCCTTTGCACCATGTCCTGCACCTGCTGCTTCTGCGCCTTGCCATGGCCGACCACGGCTTGCTTGACCTGCAAGGCCGTGTATTCCGCCACTGCAAGATCGGCATTGACCAGCGCGCAGATGGCCGCGCCGCGCGCCTGCCCAAGCAGCAGCGTGGACTGCGGATTGACGTTGACGAACACCTTCTCGATCGCCGCGCAGTCGGGGTGATAGGTACGAATGATTTCCGAAATGCCGGCAAGAATGGTCTTGAGACGCTGCGGCAGATCGGCGTCCGGCGTCTTGATGGTGCCGGATGCGATGTAGCTGAGCTTGTTGCCCTGCTTGTGGATTACCCCGAAGCCGGTGGTGCGCAGGCCGGGGTCGATGCCGAGGATTTTCATTGAGTGGCGCGCTGGCCGATGCCAGCGCGAACAGGTTAGGCAAACTGGGCGCGGTTCCGTTGCAGCAGGAGCGATGATGCTTCACCACACCGAAGACCAGCGCGCTTGAGTGCCGATTCTATCGAATCGGCTTGCCCATACCAAATAAATCCGGACAAATTTGTTGCCGCCGCCGCGAAACGTGCACGGAGTTGATGCTTTGTCATGCATTGGCGGCAACGACAACCGCAACGACAGCGACAGACGCCGATCAGTGGCGGAAGTGGCGCGTGCCGGTGAACAGCATGACGACGCCGCGCTCGTCGGCCGCATCGATGACTTCCTGGTCACGCATCGAACCGCCCGGATGGATGACGCAGGTGGCACCGGCATCGACCACCACGTCGAGGCCGTCGCGGAACGGGAAGAACGCATCCGACGCCACCGCGGTATTGGCCAGCGACAGGCCCGCATTCTGCGCCTTGATGGAGGCGATGCGCGCGGAGTCGATGCGGCTCATCTGGCCGGCACCCACGCCCATGGTCATGCCGTTGGCGCAGAACACGATGGCATTCGACTTCACGAACTTGGCCACGCGCCAGGCGAACATCAGGTCCTGCATTTGCTGCGGCGACGGCTGCTTCTTGGTCACGACCTTGAGTTCGGCGACCGCGACGTTCTTCGCATCCGGCGACTGCAGCAGCAGGCCGCCGCCGACGCGCTTGAAGTCGTAGGCGTTGACGGCATTATCGAGCGGAATTTCCAGCAGGCGGACATTCTGCTTGGCGGCGAACACCTGCTTGGCTTCGGCGGTGAATGCGGGCGCGATCAGCACCTCGACGAATTGCTTGGCGACCGCTTCGGCAGCCTTGCCGTCGAGTTCGCGGTTGAAGGCGATGATGCCGCCGAAAGCCGATGTCGGATCGGTCTGCAGCGCCTTGCCGTAGGCTTCCAGCGGCGATGCGCCGACCGCCACGCCGCATGGGTTCGCATGCTTGATGATCACGCAGGCGGTTTCCTCGAAAGTCTTCACGCATTCCCAGGCGGCATCGGCATCGGCGATGTTGTTGTAGGAAAGCTCCTTGCCCTGCAGTTGCCGGTAGTTGGCGAGCGAGCCGGCCACCGGCGCGAGGTCGCGGTAGAAGGCGGCGGACTGGTGCGGGTTTTCGCCATAGCGCATTTCCTGCACTTTTTCGAAGTGCAGGTTCAGCGTCTGCGGATAGGCGCTGCGCGTCGCATGCTGCTTGTCTTCGCCAAGCGCAGTCAGGTAGTTGGTGATCGCGCCGTCGTACTGGGCGGTATGCGCGAACACTTTCTTGGCGAGCGCAAACTTGGTGTCATAGCCGACTTCGCCATTATTGGCCTTCATCTCGTCGAGCACGCGGCCATAGTCGGCCGGATCGCAGACCACCACCACGTCCTTGTGATTCTTGGCCGAGGAACGCAGCATGGTCGGGCCGCCGATGTCGATATTCTCGATCGCGTCTTCCAGCGTGCACTGGTCCTTGGCAACCGTCTGCTGGAACGGATAAAGATTGACCACCACCATGTCGATGGTCGGAATGCCGTGCTGTTCCAGCGCGGCGACATGCTCGGGCAGGTCGCGGCGGGCCAGGATGCCGCCGTGGACCTTGGGATGCAGGGTCTTCACGCGGCCATCCAGCATTTCCGGGAAACCGGTGTAATCGGCGACTTCAGTCACTTTCACGCCATTGTCGGCGAGCAGCTTGGCCGTGCCTCCGGTGGAAAGGATATTGACGCCTTGGGCGGCAAGCGCCTTGGCAAACTCGAGCACGCCGGTCTTGTCGGACACGGAAATGAGGGCTTGTTTGATCATGATGGACTGGCAGTTGAAGGTAAGTAGGGAAAACGGTGATGGAAAACAGTGGTCGCAGGCTTGGATGCTTGGCGCCAACTGCACGGCAATTCATGTGGCAGGCAAACAGCTTCGGGAGGCGGCGCGGCCATCCCGCCAGGGCACGGAGCTATAAAGCCCTACAGCAAGCCGTGCTGCTGCAATTTCTTGCGCAAGGTATTGCGGTTGATGCCAAGCATCTCGGCGGCCAGCGACTGATTGCCGTCCGCGCGCTCCATCACCGCTTCAAGTACCGGCTTTTCCACGGTAAAGACCACCATTTCATAGACGTTCGACGGCTGCTGCTCGCCGAGGTCCTTGAAATATTTTTCAAGGCTCTTCTTGACGACGTCCTGGATATTGTCTTTGCTCATGAGAATCTGTATTGGTATTTTTAGGGTCAGGCGGCCAGCTTGTGCGCGGCGAGGCCGTATTGTAACCGCTCGCCGAAGGCGGCCTGCGATTCGAAAAAGGCATCGACCGCCGCCAGTTGCTCCTCGCAGCTTTCCAGCCGGTTCATGCGCTGCCTGAAAGGCTCGCCGCCTTCCAGGTCGCGCATGTACCAGCCGATATGCTTGCGCGCGGTGCGCAGTCCCATGAAGTCGCCGTAGAACGCGTAATGCGCGCGCAGATGTTCCTGCATCAATGCGCGCACCTCGCTCACCAGCGGCGGCGGCAGGTGTTCGCCGGTACGCAGGAAATGATCGATCTCGCGGAAAATCCACGGCCTTCCCTGGGCCGCGCGTCCCACCATGACCGCGTCGGCGCCGGTATGGGCCAGGACCAGCCGGGCCTTTTCCGGCGAAGTGATGTCGCCGTTGGCAACGACGGGAAGCGAGACCGCCGCCTTGACTGCGGCGATGGTGTCGTATTCCGCGTCGCCGCTGTAGCCGTCGGCGCGGGTACGCCCGTGCAGGGTCAGCATCGCAATACCGGCCGCTTCGGCCATCCTGGCGATGGTGAGGGCGTTCTTGTTCTGGCGGTCCCAGCCGGTGCGGAACTTCAGCGTCACCGGCACGTCGACCGCGCCGACAACCGCGTCGAGGATCTGCCCGACCAGCTTTTCATTCTGCAGCAGCGCCGAACCGCACCAGCTGTTGCACACCTTCTTGACCGGGCAGCCCATGTTGATGTCGATGATCTGCGCGCCGCGCTCGACGTTGAATTTCGCGCTTGCGGCAAGCATCGCCGGGTCGGCGCCGGCGATCTGCACCGCCTTCGGCTCCATCTCGCCCTCATGGTTGATGCGGCGCGACGTCTTTTCGCTGGCCCACAGGCGCGGGTCGGAAGCCGCCATTTCTGACACTGCGTAGCCGGCGCCGAGCTGCTTGCAGAGTTGACGGAAAGGCCTGTCGGTCACCCCAGCCATCGGGGCGACAAAGACGTTGTTGCGAAGTAAATGGGGACCGATGTTCACAGGAGGGGCGGATTCCGGGCAAACCGCTATTTTAGCCGGTTCAGCCTGCCTATCAAATAAGCAGCTCAGGGAATTTGCGGCCGCCGCCGGGGAGATTCGTCAGCGCGCCACTTCATCGAGCGTGGAGACATCGAGTTTCGCAAGATGCGAAACATCGCCCCATTGCAAAAGCTTCAACTCGCTGCCATTCCAGGAGAAGCGATTGACGCTGGCATTGAAGATGTCGAAGCTGCGTTCCTGTGCAAAATCCATGTTCTGCGCCGCCCGGTAAGCGCATTCCAGCACGCCGCCATGCGCCACCATGGCAATCCGCTGATGACGGCCATCGCCTGCGATGCGCTTGATCGCATCGATCGTGCGTGCCGCGAATTCGCGCATGGTTTCGGCCACATGCACGCCAGGCGGAAAGCGGGCATCGATGTCGCGCGCCTTCCATGCGGCAAATGACTGCGGATAACGCTTGCTGATTTCCGCATACAGCATGCCCTCGAACGCGCCGTAGCAGCGTTCGCGCAAGCCCGCATCGGACCGCACCGGCAAGCCATGATGGCCGGCAATGGCGGCTGCGGTCTGGCGTGCGCGCTGCAGGTCACTGGAGAAGACGGCGTCCAGCCTGGCGCTGGCAAGGCTGCGGCCGAGCGCCGCCGCCTGGCGTTCACCTTCCGCGTTGAGCGGAATGTCGAGATGGCCCTGCAGGCGCTTGATGGCGTTCCACGCGGTTTCCCCGTGGCGGATCAAGAGTATTTCTGTCACGGGGACTCCGTTCTTGCTTCGATTGTGGTCTTGCCTATTTCGCCGCCACCTGGGGATTGAGCGTGTAGGTACCGGTGATTTTCGCTTCACCAAGGATATGGCCCTGCATCGCCTCGCGCACCTGGGCGCCGGTGAACTTGCCGTCGACCGGCAGGCGCTCGACGTCGAGCGCATAAACGGTGAAGACATAGTGATGAATGATGGAATCATTCCACGGCGGGCACGGGCCGTCATAGCCGTAATAGTCGCCCGACATGTCGCCGTCGCCGGCGAACCAGCCGGTGTAATCGTTGATGCCGTGGCGTCCGGCGCGTCCGCCGCCGATTTCCGGGCCCGGCTTGCCGCGCGCGGTGACTTCGCTGCTGTACTGCCCCGCCGCGATGGCCTGCGTATTGGCCGGCAGATCCACCAGCGTCCAGTGGAAGAAGTCCACGCGCGGAAGATCGGCAGGAACGGTCTTGCCTTCCTGGTTCACATCATCGCCGCGCGAGGGCACGTCGACATCATGGCAGATCAGCGCGAACGATTTGGTGCCGGCCGGCGCCTCGCTCCAGGCAAGATGCGGATTGCGGTTGGAAGACATCGCCACATGCGCGGCGGGATCGATCACGCAGAATGCGAATTCGCCCGGAATCGGTTCGCCGTCCTTGAAAGACTCACTCCATAGCTTCATCGTAGCCTCCTCTTCATCACTGGTTGAATGGTTGCAAACACGGAAACGCCTATTGTCCATCAAGTGGGAATTTGCGGCTTGACCTGCAGCCAGAAGGTCACCGGGCCGTCGTTGGTCAGCGAGACCTGCATGTGCGCGCCGAAGCGGCCTGTTTCCACCGCGGCATGGCGCGCGCGCGCCGCTTCCACGAAATGGTCGAACAGGCGGCGGCCGTCTTCCGGCGCCGCCGCGGGCGTGAATGACGGCCGGGTGCCGGAGCGGGTGTCGGCGGCCAGCGTGAACTGCGGCACCAGCAGCAGTCCGCCGCCTGTGTCGGCGACGCTGCGGTTCATCTTGCCCGCATCATCGGCGAACACCCGGTACGCCAGCAGCTTGGCCAGCAGCGCCTCGGACTCCTTCGCGGTATCGTTGCGCTCGGCGCAGACCAGCACCATGAGGCCGGCGCCGATGGCGCCCACCACTTCTGCGTCGACGACCACGCGCGCCTCCAGCACGCGCTGCAGCAGTGCGATCATGAGGTCAAGCCAGCGTGACGCGCGCGAACTTGCGCTTGCCGACCTGCAGCACGAAGGTGCCGGCTTCCACCTTCAGGCCCTTGTCGCTGACGGCGTCGCCGTCGATGCGCACGCCGCCCTGCTCCACCATGCGCAGCGCTTCGGAAGTCGACGGGCACAGGTTGGCCTGCTTGAGCAGCTGGCCGATGCCGAGCGGCGCGCCGGACAGGCTGATCTCGGGAATGTCGTCGGGAATGCCGCCCTTGGCGCGGTTGTTGAAGTCGGCCAGCGCATCCTCGGCGGCCTGCTTTGAATGGAAGCGGGTCACGATTTCCTGCGCCAGCAGCACCTTGATGTCGCGCGGATTGCGGCCGCCTTCGACTTCCTTCCTGAAAGTAGCGATTTCATCCAGCGAGCGGAAGGACAGCAATTCGTAGTAACGCCACATCATGTCGTCGGAAATACTCATCAGCTTGGCGAACATGGTGTTGCCGGGCTCGGTGATGCCGACATAATTGCCCTTGGACTTCGACATCTTCTCGACGCCGTCCAGTCCTTCCAGCAGCGGCATGGTCAGTATGCACTGCGGCTCCTGCCCGTAATCCTTCTGCAGCTCGCGGCCGACCAGCAGGTTGAATTTCTGGTCGGTGCCGCCGAGTTCGAGGTCTGACTGCAGGGCAACGGAATCGTATCCTTGCATCAACGGGTAGAGAAGTTCATGCACGGAAATAGGCGTGCCAGCTTTGAAACGTTTTGTAAAATCCTCACGCTCCAGTATGCGTGCTACCGTATATTTTGCGGATAGCTGGATCATTCCGCGCGCACCCAGCGGATCGCACCATTCCGAGTTGTAACGGATCTCGGTGCGGGCCGGGTCCAGCACCAGGCTGGCCTGCGCAAAGTAGGTCTTGGCGTTTTCCTCGATCTGTTCCCGTGTCAGCGGCGGACGCGTGATGTTCCGGCCCGAAGGGTCGCCGATCATCGATGTGAAGTCGCCGATCAGGAAAATGACCGTATGGCCCAGATCCTGCAGCTGGCGCATCTTGTTCAGTACGACGGTGTGGCCAAGGTGCAGGTCCGGAGCGGTGGGGTCGAGCCCGAGCTTGATGCGCAGAGGCTTGCCGGTTTGCTCGGAGCGCGCCAGCTTCTGGGCGAATTCGGATTCGATCAACAGCTCGTCGACACCGCGTTTGGTGATTGCCAGCGTTTCCATGACGGAATCCGACAAGGGCAATGACTGCTGCGGGATATTGTTGTTTTGCAATGTCTTGGAGGTGTCCATGTGCTGACCAAAATTAATATTTAACTGTGAAAAATCAATACGATCGGTTTGATATAATCCCTGCTACTTTTCAGTCGTGCAACGTGTTGTTCTTATTGCATGACAGAACTAGCGAAGCTTGTGACAGATCATCAATTCTTCGGACTGAATCAGGAAGTGCCGCCGGCATTCCCTCACTGGCAATAGCCGTCAGCCCACATGATCGAAACAGAAACAGCGCATCACGGGCTTCTTGGCTAAACCGCAAATTCTAACTTATTGCATGCTCCCTACAGACAAATTCATGAGCCTGGACTCGAGCAGCAAGTCACAACCCGGCGGATCGCGCAAGACGCGCATCATTTCGGCCACTGCCATCTTCCTCGCGGTATGCGCCTTCGGCGCGGCCGGCGTGGCGCCAATGGCTCCCGACGCATCCGACCTTCCGGTCACTTCCATCACCGAAGAACTGAACGTTCCCAGCCTCTCCGAGCAGATTGCGCAGTTGCAGTCCGACAGCCAGAGCTATCTGCGCGAGGAAAGAGTGCGGCCGGGCGATACGCTTGCCACGCTGCTGTCGCGGCTTGGCGTCAATGACGATGCCGCCACGAGCTTCATCAAGTCCGACAAGCTTGCGTACAACGTGCTTCAGCTCAAGGCAGGCCGCCGCGTTCAGGCGGAGACCAACAAGGATGGACAGCTGCACCGCCTGATGACTACGCTGAGCGACAACAACGGACAACTGCTCAGAAACATCGTCATTGCCCGCAACGGCGATGGCTTCACCGCGAAGGAAAGCCCCGCCGCGCTCGAGCGCCGCGTCGAAATGCATTCCGGCGAGATCCGCTCCTCGCTGTTTGCCGCGACCGACGCCGCGCAGATTCCCGATAGCGTGGCAAGCCAGATTGTCGACATGTTTTCCACCAACATCGACTTTGCCTCGGACCTGCGCAAGGGTGACCGTTTCAACGTGGTCTATGAAACCTTCTGGCAGAACGGTGAATTCGTTCGTGCCGGCCGCGTCCTTGCCGGCGAGTTCGTCAACAACAACAACCGCTATCAATCGGTATGGTTCGACGAACCTGAAAACAAGCAGGGCGGCGGCTATTATTCCTTCGACGGCAAATCACTGAAAAAGGCCTTCCTCAAGTCGCCGCTCGAGTTCTCCCGTGTCTCCTCGGGCTTCTCGATGCGCCAGCATCCGATCTCGGGACAGTGGCGACGGCATGAAGGCGTGGATTTCGCCGCGCCCACCGGCACGCCGATCCGTGCTTCCGGTGACGGCGTGGTCGACTTCGTCGGCGCTCAAACCGGCTACGGCAACGTGGTCGTCCTCAAACACTGGAACAATTATTCGACCGCCTATGCGCACATGAGCCGCTTTGCTGCCGGCCTGCGGAAGGGAGCGAAGGTCAACCAGGGCGAGGTCATCGGCTATGTCGGCAGCACCGGCTGGTCGACCGGACCGCATCTGCATTACGAGTTCCGGGTCAACAACCAGCCGCGCGATCCGATGTCGATCGACGTGCCCAATGCCCAGCCGCTGGTTGGAGCCGATTTGCAGCGCTTCCGCGAAGTGGCCAGCGAAATGAGCCACCGCTTCGCATTGCTGAACCCGACGGAAAAGCAGGACAAGGACATCGGGCCCAAACTGGCATCGAAATAATTCGCATAAAGGCGGCCGCCGACCGGCGGAGAACCGTTGATGAGCCTGTAAAATCAGCAGGCACATCAACGGTTTTTTTATGCCTGATTCTTCTACTCAATTTTTCATCGGCCTCATGTCGGGCACCAGTATGGATGGCATCGACGGCGTGCTGGCGGCGTTCTCAGGCGACGACGGCGAGAGCATCTCGACGCTCTGCACCTCGTATCTTCCCTTTCCCGAAGCGCTGCGCGGCGACCTGATGGCGCTGCAGGCCCCCGGCGAAAATGAAATCCACCGCGAAGCGCTGGCTGCCAATCAGCTCGCAAGACAATACGCCCAATGCGTACGCATGCTGCTTGCCGAAGCGGCAGTTGATGCGTCGCGGGTCGAGGCCATCGGCGTCCACGGACAAACGGTGCGCCATCGCCCGGATCTGGGCTATACGCGCCAGACGAACAATCCTGCCCTGCTGGCGGAACTCACCGGCATCGATGTGATCGCCGATTTCCGCAGCCGCGATATCGCGGCGGGCGGACAAGGTGCCCCGCTGGTCCCGGCATTTCATCATGCCGTTTTCAGCAGCCAGGATGAAGTGCGAGCCGTGGTCAATATCGGCGGCATGAGCAATATCAGCGTACTAGGCGAAAGCGGCAGCATCCTTGGATTCGATACCGGACCCGGCAATGTGCTGATGGATGCATGGATTGCCGAACACCAAGGAAAAACCTACGATGCAAACGGCTCGTGGGCTTCGGGCGGCATGACTGTGCCGGCGCTGCTGCGCGAATTGATGGCCGAAGCTTTCCTTGCGCTGCCACCGCCCAAGAGTACCGGGCGCGACCTGTTCGACCGCGCCTGGCTGGACGCGCGCCTGCAGGCTTGCCCCGGCAATTCCGCCCAGGACGTACAGGCGACGCTGGCAGCCTTCACCGCGCAGACGATTGCTGATGCGATTGCAGCCCATGCGGCGGATGCGCGCAATGTCTATGTGTGCGGGGGCGGCGCATACAACGCGCACTTAATGCAGTTGTTGCAGCAGGCTCTCGGGGAGCGGAGCCATCGAGGCCTTGTACATTCAACCGATCTGCTGGGCATCTCGCCGAATCATGTGGAAGCGCTGGCATTTGCCTGGCTTGCGTGCCGGCATGCACGGCACAGGCCGGGCAACCTGGCCGCCGTCACCGGAGCTGCGGGACCGCGCATACTTGGCGCATGCTATCCAGGCCGCGGATGAAGGCGCAACGTTGAAAGTCATGAAGCCGGAAATAAAAAACGCAGGCCTGGCCTGCGTTTTTTATTGAATCGTCAAACGTGTTTCATGCGGAGAATGAAGAGCCGCATCCGCATGTCGTGGTGGCATTCGGATTCTTGATCACGAACTGCGCTCCTTCGAGGTCATCCTTGTAATCGATTTCCGCGCCGACCAGGTACTGGTAGCTCATGGAATCGATCAACAGTTGAACGCCATTCTTTTCCATGGTGGTATCGTCTTCATTGACGATCTCATCGAAGGTGAACCCGTACTGGAATCCCGAGCATCCGCCGCCCTGCACGAACACGCGGAGTTTCAGATCGGGATTGCCTTCTTCATCTATCAACTGTGCAACTTTCGCTGCGGCACTGTCGGTAAAGACAATCGGTGCGGGCATTTCGGTAACTGCATTCATGTGAGAGCTCCTGCAAAAGCAAAGGTCAATGCCTGATTATAGACGCTTGGCGCATTTCACGTATTTGACATCGCCAGCTTGAGTACCGGCTCGCCCACCTGGTCATGGGTCAGCTTTCCGGAAACAAGCGCACCGCCGTGCATTTCAAGCGCCTTGTAGAACACATCTCCAGTTATGCGGGCGCGCGGCTGCAATTCAAGCAGTTCCGACGAATGAACCGGCCCGATGATTTCGCCATTCACGACCAGATGCGCGACTCGCACCTCGCCTTCGACTTTTGCATGTTCGGAGATCACCAGCATGCTCGGCTCATCGCCTGTCGCGACTACATTCCCCTTCACGTGGCCATCGATACGCAAGCCGCCCTGGAAGTGCACGTTTCCCTCGATCTTGGTCGATATGCCAATCAGACTGTCAATCGTGCCTTTTGTTTTGCGGCCTAACATGGGGCTCTCCTTTAAAAATTGGCAGATAGCTGCGCCCGAACTTGTCCTTTGTCGAGGACGCGCGCCTGTACCATTTTCGCTACACTTCCTTCTGGCAGGGTGAGGATCCCTTCAACGCGCTGATAGTGACGAAAGCTGAGCTTGAACTTGTCACGCTCGGAAGAATTGCCTTCTGGAAAAACCATCATAGCACTCTTGCCCGTCTGCAGCGTATTGACACTCAGTTGCAGGCTTCCAGTAAATAACTGGTCACCCTTTCCTCCCTGCATGATCAGCAAACGATACCTTACCTGGTTCGGCGCAATTTGATCAATCTTCAATCGGCGAATCGTAATCCCTTGCGGGCCTGTCGCATTTGGCAGCAGACTTTCAAAAAAAGCAAGATCCTCCTTGAGCCGTACGTTTTCCGATTCCAACGCCTTAACCTGTGCGGCCAGCTGTTTCTGAGCCGAACGCTCGATGTTCAACTGGCTTTCCGCGGCATTGGCAGTGGCCGAGTACTTGTCGCGTTCGGCATTCAGGGTTTCGATCTGCGTCTTATGGCGCGACAGCTGGGCCCGGAGAGTATGTGGATCGGCGCCGGGAAGCACCGGGCCATTCTCGAAAGCCCACATCGCAGCGGCGCCCGCCAGTCCGATTGCTGCAACTAGCAGCGCCCGAACCGGCCACGGCAGCGCGCGCTGCACGGTAAGCCTGGGCAGCGCCATCGGTGCGCGACGGCGCAATAGCCGATACTTCATGGTTGTCAGGGAAACAGATGGTTAATCGACAGGTATCGCGACAGGTATCGCTTACGGCAGTACCGGAACCTGCGTCAGCCCAGTTGTTTCATCCAACCCGAACATGATGTTCATGCATTGGACCCCCTGACCGGCAGCACCCTTCACCAGATTGTCCTCGACCACCAGAATGACAAGCAGGTCACCGCCATCCGGGCGATGCACCGCGATCCTCAATTTGTTGGAAGCGCGCACCGAACGGGTCTCCGGATGGCTGCCGGGCGGCATGACGTCGACGAACTTTTCGCCTTCGAAGTGACGTTCATACAAGGCCTGGAAATCCACATCCCGCGCTTCCGGAAGAATATGCGCATAGAGGGTCGAATGGATGCCCCGGATCATCGGCACCAAGTGGGGCACGAAGGTCAGCGCAATCTTGCGGCCGGCGATCGCCTGTAAGCCCTGCGTGGTTTCCGGCAGATGCCGGTGACCCTTGACGCCGTACGCCTTGAAGTTGTCCGCCGCTTCCGCCAGCAGCGTATGCACTTCCGCCTTCCGGCCCGCGCCGGAAACGCCGGACTTGCAGTCCGCAATCAGCATGGATTCATTGACCAGCGGCTTGCCTTGCGCAAGAAGCGGAGCATAACCGAGCTGCATCGAGGTCGGGTAGCAACCCGGCAGACCGATGAGGCGCGCATTTCTGATGGCTTCGCGGTTTACTTCCGGCAAGCCGTAGACGGCTTCCTCGAGCAGATCCAGGCAGGAATGCGGCATGCCGTACCATTTATCGAACATGGCGGGATCCTTGATACGGAAATCCGCAGCAAGGTCGATCACCTTGACGCCCGCCGCCAGCAATTCCGGCGCCTGCGCCATCGCCACGCCATGCGGGGTGGCGAAGAACACGACGTCGCATTCGTTCAGCCTGGCCTTGTCAGGCGAAGAAAAGGCGAGCGACACATGGCCGCGCAGCGACGGAAACATGTCGGCCACCGGCATGCCGTCTTCCTTGCGCGACGTGATGGCAGTGAGCTGCACACCAGGATGCGCTGCGAGCAAACGCAGCAGCTCGACGCCCGTGTAACCCGTCCCGCCGACGATACCGACCTTGATCATGTTATTTCCTTGCCAAAAAATGATTTCACTTCGAAATTCTAACAGCACGAACGATTTGGTTCTGTCCGCGTTCGCGATCAAAGTCGATCAACCCGAGCAAGTTGACGGACTTGAAGCCTCGGCCACAAGTATCCGAAGCCGGCATTGCATCGGCATGCTGGCGGCCATCCGAAAAACAAAAAGCCGCCAGGCGCAAACCTGGCGGCTTTTCGATGCTCTGAAAACGCAGATTAGCGCTTGGAGAACTGTTTTGCGCGGCGTGCCTTGCGCAGACCGACTTTCTTACGCTCGACTTCACGTGCATCGCGTGTGACGAAACCGGCTTTTGCCAGTTCCGGCTTCAGGCCTGCATCATAGTCGATGAGTGCGCGAGTGATGCCGTGGCGCACAGCGCCTGCCTGACCGGACTCACCGCCGCCATGCACATTGACCAGGATGTCGAAACGCTCGACATTGCCGGTCAGCTCGAGGGGCTGACGAATGACCATCAGACCGGTTTCGCGGGAAAAGTATTCCGCGGCCGGCTTGCCGTTGACAACGATATTGCCGCTGCCGGATTTGATGAAAACACGCGCCACTGCACTCTTGCGACGGCCGGTTCCGTAGTTGTAGTTACCGATCATGTCCGTTCCTTAGATTTCGAGTGCCTTGGGTTGCTGAGCCGCATGCGGATGGGTGCCATCTGCATAGACCTTCAGCTTCTTGATCATCGCGTAGCCAAGCGGGCCCTTGGGCAGCATGCCCTTGACAGCCTTCTCCAGCGCACGACCCGGAAAACGCTGCTGCATTTTCAGGAAATTGGTTTCGTAGATACCGCCCGGATAGGTCGAGTGACGGTAATAGATCTTGTCCAGTGCCTTGTTGCCGGTCACGCGCAGCTTGCCTGCATTGATGACGACGATGAAGTCGCCCGTGTCGACGTGGGGAGTGAACTCGGGTTTGTGCTTGCCGCGCAGTCGGAGTGCCACTTCGCTGGCAACACGTCCGAGGACTTTGTCCGTTGCGTCAATCACGAACCACTCGCGCTGTACCTCATGGGCTTTAGCGGAAAAGGTTTTCATGATGATTTCCTAAAATATAAAAAACGCTCAAATTGGCGGTTCCGGTTCGATACTGTCTGCCGGACTCTTCCTTGTTGTCTTTTCCTGAGCGAACGGAAAGCCCGAAAGTATAGCCTTTTCAAAGACTTGCCGTCAAATGATTATCGGGCCACCGAGAATGGCAGAAACGCCAAGACTGTCATACCTGCGGCCCTGGATGAAGCTTTGGCACCTGTTGCCGTGGTGCGACCGGCAATGGAAGCCGGCTGAAAATAGTTACAATACCGCCTTCCGACTTGAGCGAGATGAGAAAATGGAATGCACAGTACGCTGGACCGGGCTTTCTGGAATGACCTTTTTGGCAGAAACGGGCTCCGGCCATGTTGTCACAATGGATGGAGCGCCCGAAGGCGGCGGGCGGGATCTGGCACCGCGTCCGATGGAAGTCGTACTTGCCGGCACCGGCGGCTGCACTGCTTATGATGTCGTCCTGATCCTGCGAAAAAGCCATCAGGACGTGCGTGGCTGCGACGTCACGCTCAAGTCCGAGCGCGCCGAAAAGGATCCCAAGGTGTTTACCAAGATCCATTTCCATTTCACCGTGCGCGGCCGCAATCTCAAGCCAAACCTCGTTGAACGGGCGATCAAGCTTTCGCATGAAAAGTATTGCTCGGCCTCGATCATGCTTGAGAAGACTGCGGAAATGACGCATTCCTTCGAGATCGTGGACGACTTGGCGGAAATCGAGCCGCAGGCTTAAGGCAACTGTCTTTACTGCTTGGATGTACAAATTTGGCGTTTCCAGGATGCGCAAGCTTCCTGGAAGCACCGGAAGCCCGGGTGCCAGCGGCTGTGCTCAGGTGTCAGATGTAATACGCAGTGCCGGTCATCACTTTTGACATGGCCTTCATTACCATGCGCACCGGGGCCGGAACCTCGGCCGCGCCCAGCGCCTTCGCATGGGCGCCATGCGCTGCCTCGTCTTCCCGCATCTGGTCAACGATGATGCGCGACTTGCCGTCGTTCGCCGGCAGCGTCCCCAGGTGCTCCACGAGATGCGCCTCGACCTGGCGCTCGGTTTCCACGACAAATCCCAGACTGTGCGCGTCCCCCATGCGCGCCGCAATCGCGCCGATCGCATAAGACCCCGCATACCAAAGGGGATTGAGCAGGCTGGTGCGGGAGCCGAGTTCCCGCAGGCGCTCCGAGGTCCATGCGAGATGATCCTCCTCCTCCCGGCCCGCTTGCCTGAACTGCTCCTTCAAGTACTCGCTTCTGGCGAACTGCGCCTGCGAGTCATAGAGGGCCTGCGCACAGACCTCGCCGACGTGGTTCACCCGCATCAGCCCCGCACTATGGCGGCGATCGGCCTCCTGCAATTCTCCATCCGTCACCCTGGCTGCAGGATTTTGTCGCGATGCATGAGATACGCCGGCGACAACACGCAGCATTTTGTCAAAACCAATCAAGACATCGTCCAAATGCGGCATTAAAAAAAATCCTTTCGAATAAATTACGTCAGCACACGCATGACGCTTTTGCCAGATAAAAAATACTGTCCAACTCAGTTAAATCTGACGAATAAAAGTTGGCAGCCAGGCAAAATATTTAGTACGACCGTACCTAAAAATAGTGTTGCACACCGCGAATTCATTGCTAATAAGCCATGAAACGCGATTAATTTGTTGTTACCCTGCCACATATTCACCGGAAAATTGTCATATCCGCCAAATTCCCTTTGCTCAAAGCGGCCACTTTTGATGAAATCACCTTAACTTCTTTACCAGCAGGTCGGAAGTTCCAGTGGTGACACCGGCGTTTGCCGGCGTGACGATTGAGGTAAAAAGGCAACAAAAAAATTTTAGCATGCCAACCCTTGGAGATAATTAATGAAAAAGTCGCTTCTCGCACTGGCAGTCATTGGTGCATTTGCAGGTGCAGCTCAAGCACAAACCAGCGTAACCATCTACGGTTCCATCGACGCTGGCGTACGCTACACGAACAATGCTGATGCTGCTGGCAATAGCCGGGTTAGCATGGGTACAGGCACATTCGGCAACGGCAACTTCAACCGTAACCGCCTCGGCTTTAAGGGCGTTGAAGATCTGGGCGGCGGCATGAACGCCCACTTCACAATCGAGACCGGCTTCAACTCCGGCACAGGTACGCTGGATAACGCTGCAAACAGGCTTTTCAACCGTTCCGCATTCGTCGGTCTGGGCGGCTCCTGGGGCTCGCTGGATCTCGGCCGCCAGTACTCGGTCAACTTCAAGACGATCGCACTGTATGACCCGTTCTCCTATAAGTTCACCAGCATCGTTCCGCTGGCTGGCAACGGCGGCCTGACCTGGTTGGACAACGACATCCAGTACACCGGCACTTTCGGCCCGATCACCGCGCGTGCGGAATGGGCGCTGGGTGAAGTTGCCGGCAGCAACACCAACGGCGCGACTCGCGCAGTTGGCATCGGCTACTCGGGCGGCCCGTTCTCGGCAGGCGCAGCCTACACTCGTCGTGACGTTGCAGCTTCCGCTGTTGCAGGTGCTCCCTTCGTCGACGTAGACAACTGGACCGTTGGCGGCGCATTCACAACAGGCCCGTTCCGCGTTGCGGCAGGCTACGCCAGGCAGGAAGCCGACACCGTTGCCGGCGCTTCCAACGAGACCGACGACATGTGGCTTGGCGGCAGCTTCGCTCTCAGCCCGGCTGCTCAGCTGACAGCAGGTTACTATCGCACTAAGCTGGATGCAGCAGCAGGCGCAGACGCTCGCCGCAATACCTGGATCATCGGCGCAACTTACGCATTGTCCAAGCGTACCAACCTGTATGCCGATATCGACCGCAGCACCTACAATGGCACAGGCAATCCTGCAACCTGGGGTATCCAGCGCGCAGGCACTTACGACAGCGTCACCGGCGTTTCGATCGGCGTGAATCACCTGTTCTAATGGATGAAGCTCCGGCTCGCAGCCAAGTGCTGGAGTCGGAACAATTCAAAGCCGAAGCCAAGCTCTATAAGGAGCTTGGCTTTTTTATTTTCGTGCCTATTAGCACCTGCCCTGACGCGAAAAAGTAACGACTGTCAAAGGCCGACATGATGCAACATTGACAATGAATTGGTTGGCCAACAATACCTGAAACGACAACAACGTTGCAAAGCCACCACAGAAAGGGAGCTAAGTGATGCAAAAAGCGAAATTCCCTTTGTCCTTCCGGCTGATATTTGATGAAATAAGCATCGGCTTCTTGGTTAAATTCTAAAGAAGCGTGGCCTTCTGGCAGGCGCTACTATCTTGGCGACCTCGCCGAACGCACTACTAAAAATCTAGCTCGATAAACCTTTGGGGATTATTCAATGAAAAAATCGCTTCTCGCGCTTGCAGTTCTGGGTTCTTTTGCGGGCGTGGCTTCCGCTCAGACCAACGTAACGATCTACGGTATCGTGGACGTCGCCATCCAGCGCGTTGACTCGGACGCCACATCGGCTGCTTGGCAGATGGAAGACGGCAACGGTAACGGCTTCAACAGGAATGGCAGCCGCATTGGCTTCAAAGGCTCTGAGGACCTCGGCGGTGGCTTGTCCGCAATCTTCACGCTGGAAAATGGCTTCACCTCCGACAGCGGCAACCTGGGCCAAGGTGGTCGTCTGTTCGGCCGTCAGGCATGGGTTGGCTTGCAAGGCAACTTCGGTGCCGTGCGTTTGGGCCGTCAGTACACAGTGACTCACCTGGCTAACGACACAATCGATCCGTTCAACACCGGCTTTGCAGGCGCGATCAACCGTGTCTTCAATGGCAACGGCGTTCGTACCGACAACACACTGAGCTACGCTCTGCCGAACCTCGGCGGCTTCTCCGGTCAGGTTAACTACTCGCTCGGCGAAGTCGCTGGCGACAACTCCGCAAACCGTTCGGTTGGCCTGGGTCTCGGCTACGCTAATGGCCCGATCAACGTCCAGTTCGCATACCACGATGCAAACGGCGCCCCGGCTGCTGGTGCTGCTGCTGCAACTTCCGACACCAAGACTGCATTCCTGGGCGGTATCTACAACTTCGGCGTTGCAAAGCTGCATGCAGCCTACCAGTCCAACGAAGTCGAAACACTCGCCGGTGCTCGTACCTCTGACGACAATAACTGGATGCTGGGCGTAAGCGCACCTCTGGGCGTTGGCCAAGTCATGGCTTCGTTCATCCGCCGTGACGCTGACGTGGTCACTGCTGCTCGTGGCGACCTCGATCAATACGCTCTTGGTTACCTCCACAACCTGTCGAAGCGTACCAATGTTTACACATCCTACGCTCGTCAGAACGACAAGGCCGCAACTGGCGTTGACAACAACGTGTTCCAGGTTGGTCTGCAGCACCGCTTCTAATCAGCAGCGGGCCTAGGCCTGCCATGATTTGAATGCATAGGAAAAAGGCACCTGCGGGTGCCTTTTCTTTTTGCTGATCATGCATCTTGTGAATTACGCATCTTGTGAATTTGACTGTGGCACTCCATGCCATGTCAGGGTATCTGCACATCCCTTGCAGATCGACCGCTAACGCAAGTCACGATGTGCCCCGCTGTCGCAGCATTTTTGCGGAAGCTACGACGCGCCAGCCTGTTTCTGCTGGCGCTTGGGCCGAAACACCGATACGTCGTTATAGAAATCGGAGTCCTGCCGGTCATGCCACCCTGGCACTCCCAGAACCGGTAATGGGGTATAGGCCCGCATCGTAATACCGCTTTTCAACACCGGTGAAACTGCGGACTCAAGCCATTGACGTTTCTTTTCCTCATCCCAGGAAAAATACTGACTATCGGCGATAAGCGGCCATGCATGCGCCGTAATCGCCTTGAACGGATTGACCAGCTTCTCGATGAGGGCATGGCCGAACAGCCGCACTTCACAGGCAGTTTCGAACTGTAGCCGGCGCGCGATGAAAAGGTCGTGCCATTGATGCTCACGCAAGGCATTGATCAACCCGGAATCGGAGGTGACGAAAATCGCTGCATTTTCGTCAAAAATGGTTGCCACATCGCGCGCTACCCCGCGCTGCGGCAATACCCCCGGGTTCTTGGCGAGCTCTTCCGCCTGCAGGCTGTTGAGCTGTTGCTTGATTTTCGGGAAGCTCAGCCAGATGAGAGCATTGAAGAAATCGTGCAGATTGTCGCGTGTAGGAACGCCGCCGGTTTGGCTGATGAAGCTTTCGTAAGGCGTCTCGGCAGGCAGATCCGCTTGGGGCACGAAGCGAACCGGCATGCCGCGGTGATTGCTTAATCCTTGTTTCGCCGCGAGTCTGTTGAACTCATTTCGCCAGTCACCGCCAGTCCGTGTTATGGACATGCCGAGATCACGCAATGGGACAAGCCATGGCGCGTCCCAATCAATTGCCGCAAAAACAGAGGAATTCATTCAAATGATCTAATGCAATGCGTCGGCGCGTCATCCGCAACGCTGCGAATCAAACCAGCTTCCATCCGATCGACTCGCCGCCATTCAAGGGGACGACCATTGCATCTCCCATCGGCAATTCCGACGGCAATGTCCATTGCTCGCGCTGCAGCGTTACCGTGCCGGTATTGCGCGGCAAGCCATAGAATGCCGGTCCGTTGAAGCTTGCGAACGACTCCAGCTTGTCCAGCGCCCCAGCCTGATCGAAGGCCTGTGCATACAGTTCCATCGCATGCAGTGCCGTATAACAGCCGGCGCAGCCGCAGGCATGCTCCTTCAATCCCTTGGGATGCGGTGCGGAATCAGTCCCGAGGAAAAATCTTGCATTTCCCGAGGTAGCCACTCTGACCAATTCCTTGCGATGTTCTTCCCTCTTCAGCACGGGTAGGCAGTAATAATGCGGACGGATGCCGCCCTTGAAGATTTCATTGCGGTTGTACAGCAGGTGGTGGGCGGTGATGGTGGCGCCAATCGGTCCTGCAGCCTCGGTCACGTACTGCGCCGCATCCTTGGTCGTTATGTGCTCGAAGACCACTTTCAGTTCCGGCATATCCCGACGCAGCGGCTGAAGCACGCGGTCGATGAATGCGGCTTCGCGATCGAAAATGTCGATATCGGAATCCGTTACTTCGCCATGTACCAGGAAAGGCATCCCAACTTCCTGCATGACTTCCAGCGTCTTGTAGCATTTGGTCAAGGCAGTCACGCCGGCGTCGGAGTTGGTTGTCGCACCGGCCGGGTATAGCTTGACGGCATGAATGAAGCCACTGTCCCTGGCACGGCGAATCTCGTCCGGCGGTGTGTTATCTGTCAGGTACAGGGTCATCAAGGGTTCAAACCGCATTCCTTCCGGCAAAGCTTTGAGGATGCGGTCACGGTAGGCTGCCGCCTGTTCCGTAGTGGTGACCGGCGGTTTGAGGTTGGGCATCACGATCGCACGGGCGAACTGGCGCGCAGTATGCGGGAGAACGCTGGCAAGCGTTGCACCGTCGCGCAGATGCAGATGCCAATCATCCGGACGAGTCAGGGTAATGCTGGAGGGTTGGGAAGTAATCGCTGGGCTGGACATGATGTGGCTTTCTCGAAAGAGCCGCTATTTTACCTTCGGCAGTGTGATATCGAGTCAATCGCACTCCCATTCCCGGGAGCAGGCCAAATAAAAAAGCCGCTCCGGCAAGCCTGGAGCGGCGGGGTGCAGCCGGAGTTGA
This sequence comes from Noviherbaspirillum album, assembly GCF_035916955.1. Classification (NCBI taxonomy): domain Bacteria; kingdom Pseudomonadati; phylum Pseudomonadota; class Betaproteobacteria; order Burkholderiales; family Oxalobacteraceae; genus Noviherbaspirillum; species Noviherbaspirillum album. Next base: position 60,191 of record NZ_JAWIIV010000031.1, read on the forward strand.
AACGTTCAATGCGTGATGATTTTGGCCAGGAAGTCGCGTGCCCGCTCCGAACGCGGCGCACCGAAGAACTCATCCTTGCTGCAATCCTCAACGATGTAGCCGCGGTCCATGAACACCACCCGGTTGGCCACCTTGCGCGCAAAGCCCATCTCGTGCGTGACCACCATCA
>NZ_JAWIIV010000032.1:0-59373 GCF_035916955.1 Noviherbaspirillum album
TCAATGTCGGCGTCAACCAGAACCTGACGCAGCTGCAGAATGTCGAGGTCAACACCCTCAACAATGTCGGCTCCATCGGTCCGAGCTTCGCCGTGCCGAAGATCAATGTCAGCCCCAATCAATGGGCTATGCTGAATACCACTGTGTGATGGCGGCAGGGCGAAACACTCCGGGCAAAACGCGCCGGCTTGCCCTCCATGCCGCCTGCGACCATGAGCGGGCACGCGGCTTGCAACAGTAAGCGCATGCAGATGAACGTGTGCGACAAGACGCAACACCCTGACCAACGATGCGGAGAACAAACATGGCCACCCTGACGATCAATGACCTGCCGATGAACCGTGCGCTCGACCGCAAGGCAATGACCGCCATCCATGGCGGCGGTGCGCCCTGGGTGTTCGGCTGGATGAGGCCCCACTCGGAATCAGGCGGAGGCTTTGGCGGCGTGGTGAATCTGTACCAGGTCAACAACTATCATGCCGACCAGATGATCAACCAGATCCAGGTGGTCGATATCAACAACACGGCGGCCAACTCCAGCATTAATGTGGCAGTGTCGGGTAACAGCAATAACAGCAAGGCGATCGCCAGGGTTTGAATCGGGCAGATCGGCAATACCGCGGCCGCTCCAGCACGCCGGCACGCCATGCTGCGGCAAGTTCGCTTCGATCCGCAGCCGATCATGGAGGATGCGATGAACACGATGAACACCATCAACACCATCGGCCAGCTTCACTGGACCTCCGCATCGCGCACGCATGTGGGCCTGGTACGCGATCTCAATGAAGATTCCTGCCTGGAGCTGCCCGAACACGGCATATGGGCAGTGGCCGACGGCATGGGCGGGCATTCCTTCGGCGACTATGCCAGCCAGACTGTGGTCAACAGCCTCGCGGAACTGAAGTCCGCCGACAACCTCGCCGCCTCCCTGCGCGACGCCAGGCTCCAGATCCAGATCGCGAACCGGAGCCTGCGCAGCGAGGCGGCCGCGCGCGACACCCATATCATCGGCAGCACGGTGGTGGTGCTGATAGCGTCCGAGCGGCAATGCGGCTACCTGTGGGCAGGAGACAGCCGCATCTATCTGTACCGGAATGGCAAGCTGCAGCAGCTCACGCGCGACCACAGCCAGCTGGAAGAAATGAAGGCGCGCGGCGTGCTCAGCGAGGAAGAAGCGGCCATGCATCCGCTGCGCAACATGATCACGCGCGCGGTCGGCGCCTCCGACGCGCTGGACGTCGACCAGGAAAGCGTCGAGGTCAATGACGGCGACATGTTCCTGCTGTGCAGCGACGGCCTGAGCAATGCGGTGAGCGAATCCGACATCTGCGGCGCGATGGCGCCGGGAGATTGCGCGCAGGCGTCCGACACCCTGATTTCACTCGCGCTCGACGGCGGCGGACGCGACAACATCACCGTGGTGGTGGTACGCGCCGGCGGCGAAGGCGAAACCGTGGAGATGACCAGCCTGAATCCGGCGCTGTCGTGAATCAACTGAAGGCACCGGGGCGAAACCGCTTTGAACTGCTTTAATGCCGGCGCTGGAAGCAGCGGCATGCAGCCGCGCTTCCAGCATGCCGCGTTTGACGCTCATGTTGCAGGATCAGGCTTGAATGACATGGCAATCATGCGCCGACATTGCCTGGCGCAAGCAGTGGCTATGTGCGGCCCCTGACATATGCGTCGGCTTCTCGGCTGATTTGGTCAAGTAGGGCTTCAACCTGCCCTTCAGCAAATAATGGCGTATTGATGGGCTCTTGCCGAGGCTCCAATCGTGTCGGTGAAGAAGCCTCCTGCATATGAACGTCCCTGGGGGTCTGCGCATCGTCGGAGTGTTCCGGGCTTTCCCCGATTGGAAACAACGCCCTTGCAGCAGATTGAAATGCTTCGAAACCGCGTTCAACCATTGAATGTGGCCTTGATGTTGATGTATTTGACCTCGTTGCACGCCTCGCGTCGGCACTTGCGCCGGATTCTTCCTGCACCGGCGGAAGTCCATGCCCGACCTGCGACGCTTCCACGGTTGATTGACCGGGAATAATAATTCCGAGCGCCGGACCTTGGCTGTCTTCTCCTGCGCTGACTGGCGCCGCGCCGGCGGTGGACGACAGGAAATCCAAATCCACTTTCACCAGCCCCATCTCGTAGCCCGCAAACTGCACAACCTCTTTAATTTTTTGCCTCACGGTGTTGACTACCTCGTCGGCATCGGCGGCATTTTTTTCCAGCTGCGCAATAACCCGTTGTCTCATGGCCATTGCTTCATTGTCAACCTGCGGCTCGGCCTGTCCTTGTGCCGTGGTGTCCGCTTGAAGAGTTCGTGCGATTTCGGCACGCAGTTCCTTGACGGTGCGATTCCGATTGGATGCCGTGTGCAGTGCAACCGGCGTGGCAATTATTTCTCCCGAGTTCTTAGCAATGTTGGTCAAGGTTGCGAACAATCTATGGTTAACACGGTACGCAAAGGAATTCACATGCTTCGCCCACGCATCCGTTTTCGTTAAGTCCACCAGCAACGGCTTGTCGCGTCCGGGAATTTTCAGGGGGACGAATGGCTTGAAAGGGCCTGACGTGGCATACCAGCGGCCATATAAACTGTTTCTCGGAATCAGGTCTTCCTCTTCCGGGGGCGCCTGATCGAAAAACGGTTTGCGTGCCATTGTCGCCTTGAAATGCTTCGCGGTGGGAGTGGTGACAGCGGAGCTAAACAGAATGCCGCTTTGGGAAATCGGCTGACCGGGTGCCTGCACATCGCCCGCTCTTGCGGCGTCCTCGATGCCAAGGCCGACCAGGCGCAATGCCGCGGTTCCATAAATACGGTCGCCCAGCTCCACCAAGAATTCGCCGGGTCTCTGGAGTCGCACTTTGGTCAGCTGCTTGACATGTTCGCGCGGGTCCATCAGCATTTTTGCGATGACTCCGTTCATGTCCAACTTGCTCCACTGCGCACCGCGCCGGTTCGCGCGAATGGCATCGAGCCCTTCGGTGAAGTGGATGATATCTTGTTGAAGACTATCTATCTTGCTCTGGCGCCTGTCGATTCTCTCCTGGTATTTCTGGCGGTTTGCCGCGTTGCTCCCCGCTTTTTTCAATGCCTTGCAGTCCTTGTTCAGCTGTCGATAATACCGCGCCAGGCGTTCGGTATACACCAGCGCAAACTCGTTCTGTATCTTGTCTACCGGATGAGACCACATTGCGCGTATTACGTCCGTATCGACGACAGGCCTGTTATTCTCGTCCAGTTGCGGAGTACCGTCTTCATTCCTCTTGATATAGTTGCCGCGCACGGCGTTCGAAAGTAGCACGTGATTGAATTTCGAGACCTCATCCCATCTGGCCAGGCCAATGATGACCGCCTGATGTAATGCGGCCAGCCCGACGGCGACCGGCAACATGAACGGTGCTTCGGGAGCAAGGGCGAGCGTGGCAATGGTGGTCGGCATTGAGACTACGATACGATATGGCAAGGTGCGACGATACTTTTCCATGTATGTTCTTGCGCTCGCAATCTTGAGCTTGTAGTCCGTATGATGTTTTTCCAATCTCTTATCCAGCGTTCTCAGTCTCTCGCGCAATTCTTCAAGATTGTCGGGATCTCCTTGCAATTGCTGCATGGTGTCGCGCACTTCCTGGATAGTGGTCATGATGGTGGGAGATAAATCCATCAGTCTCGGACTGGCGGCAATATTGGCGGCCATGACGGGTACGCCATGATTTCCGCTTGCAACATCCTGGATTGCATTCAGACCTATCTGGCTGAACGCGTTCAGAACCGTATTGGAAACGAGGGTCAGCGGGTACTTTGCGAATTTCTTCACCCCTTCCGGAAACAAATCGGCGCCGATAAGGCCGGCAAAACCGGCTGTTACCAGGAGATGGAGAAGTCCGTCGGATGCATCCCAGGCCCCCATCTTTCTAATATCGGCTTTTGCCAGTTCCCAGGTATCGTCGTCGATGCCGATTCCCCGGCGCAGCAAAGCAGCCGCCCTTTCATAAGCAGCTTGTTTTTGCGCCATAGTGATTGTTCTATTCTCCTTGCTTTGATAGGCAGCTTCTTTTTTCGCCGTAGTTATTGCTCCATTCTTCTTGAGCTGATTCACTTCTTCGACTATTTCAAAAGCCTGCCTGATCAATTCGAAATTAGGTTGATGCGCGCCTTCCCATCGGCGCAATTTTGCCTGGCGATCCGCCAGGTAAAGCGGCACGATGCCTTCTCCCGTCGTGAACGACGGATTGACCCGGATTCTCACGTTCCGGGCAACGAAATCTGCAAGCGGCTGGGCCGGCGCGGCCTGCTGCGCCGCGTCCGGAGCGGCGGCGTCTGGAGCTGCGACTTGAGGCGATTGCCGTTCAAACGAAAGCTCGGGGAATTCCTGCAGCAGCTCCCTGAATAATTGCTCCGTTCTTTCGCGCACCTTCGGTGTCTGCTCCGGATAGATGCCATCGAATTGTTTCAGCCTTTGATTGATTTCATCCTCGCTCAATGGCCCGGGCGGAGTCGGCGAGCGTCCCGGCTCTTCACGGACGTCGGGAAGCGGTACCGCACTTTGCATTTCCGGAGACAGCGGCTTCTCCGCCATGGGAGTCGTGGGTCCCGTTCGCACGCTGCTCATGCCTAATTTGCTGGGTTTGAACCTAAGGTCGAGCGACGTGCGCGCCGAGGCTTTCGGATTTAGTGCCTCCCCTCCCCCTTGCGAGGTGTAGGCATAGGGCTGTTGGCCAAGACCGGCATCCGCGCCCTCCCCGGCGCCGAAATGGCCAGGAACAAAGCTTCGCGCGTTGGAACTGCCTTCGCTCCCGCCAGAGGGCTCTTCGGCGCCGGTTTGCGTGGGCCAATGACCCGGCGAGCCTCCGGGGCCAAACACTGAATGCAATGACGGCAGTTTTCCCAACTCCGGCCGGGATGTCGTGGTTAGCGCGTGCCGCCGGCGCCGGCTTGCTGTTGTTTGCGGGGAGTGTGGAACCCTCGGTTCCGCTAGATCCTCAGGATTTGAGTCACTGCGCCTGTCCGCGCCCGTAGGCCCGTCTGTAAAGTACCCTGCCCGTGTGCTTTCGCCCGGGCTGTAAGGATGCAGCCCTTCGGCAAGCGTCGAGGGAATCAGATTTCCGTAGTCAGTGTAGGCAGTCCTGACCGACCCTGTTTCAGCTGTCACCGGGTAGGCGCTCTCCGGAGAAAGGGCCGTGCCGGCTGCCCCGATATTCGGGGGGAGCACGATCCGCGGTCTATCGACCGGCTGCCCCAGGCCGTGGCCCCTTGCACCGGGAACCGACGCCGGGTCCGTGTCGGACTCATCCGAAGCCAACCCTCCCGATTCGGACCGTTGTCCGGAAGGGTCTCCGCGGGATGCATGGGAAGAATCCGCGGGGTCCGGGTCGAATACCGCCGGCTCACCCTGGCGCTGCGAACGGATGGCCGCCAGTTGTGCCGGGCCGAAAGGCGGATATACGCTCCGGACCGACTCTGGACGGCTGCTTGACCCGTCTTCGTCGGCTCCTGCAATAACGACTTGCGGGATGTCCGCGTCGGTATGGTAATCGCCCGGGAAACCGCTGGGGGTGAATGGCGTGGTGGGGCGCTGCGGTTCTACAGGGGTGACCATGATCATGGGCATCTCGGGCCCGCCCCCCACCGCACCGCTCAGCACGCGCCTATCCGGTTCGACTAGCGAAGGAGAATGACCGCGTACAGGCTGATTGTCGCCCGAGACATGACTTCCAGCACGCGTATCGCGGCGGCCAAGCGGCGGCATCCGCAACAGCGCTGGACGCCCGCTCGATGGCTGGCGGTCCGCCGGCGGCCCGGAGTCGGTCGCCGGTCGCTGGCGGGATCTTGAGAGCCGCGCGGTCATTGAATGCAGAAATCCGCGCACGCCGTGATGCCTCCTGTTGACCGCTTCGGGCCGGGGCAGGGGCGGCGTTTCTGAACCGGTGGCCCGGGGCGGCTGCGGCGCAGGTTGCGGCGCAGTTTCTGGCGCATGCATGGTCGTCCGGGGATTGCGATGAAAAAATGAAGTTAATTTGCCCATGTCGATAGATAACTGCAGTTGGGTTGTCAGGAGGAGTGGGAAGCGCCCCAATAACGATAAGTACCGGCATGAGTGTTAAAGCCTCCCATTCGGTTCCATCCCTGGGGCGATCTCCGGGCTGAGAGCCCTTGACCATTCGAGCGCGAAGGGCAATGCCAATAAAGCGGCCGCAAATTGGGAATCGGGAATCGGGAATCGGGAATCGGATCTCGCGGCGTCAGGAGCAAGGACCGTGGAATGATTCAACGAAGGTCCTGATGGCTGGAGGAAACTAGCGTTTCTAATTGCTTGGCAGCAAAAATAAAATGAGTAAGTCGGCGACCGCCACGCGTGTACCGCCGGAGCGCTTACCGCCCGTATTCAACCTCGTCCGCCGCGGCTTTGCGCGGCGCGCGAAAATCCTTCGAATGGATGCCGTGCTTCTTCAGCAGCATCTGCAGGTGCGAACGGTTCATTTCGCAGCGACGCGCCAGTTCCGATACCGTGCCGCCAACTTCGCGCAAGCCTTTTTCCAGAAAGGCCTTTTCCGCCTCGTCGCTGGCGATGCGCCTCGCGTCGCTGAGGGCCCCCGGAAGCAGGGGCATGCCGGATACATCGATGTGGCGCGCACCGGATGCCGCCGGCGGCGTCAATCCGTGCAAGGACGCGGGCGCTGCGGGCACCACGGACGCGGGTGACGTTGCGGTCGTTGCGGTAGCTGCAGTCACTGCACTGGCAGCGCGCGCCGCATCGACGGACGCGCCCGGACGGATGTCGACCGGCAGATGCACCACGTCCGCCGTTTCCCCGGCCAGGCAGCTGAGCCGATAGATCAGGTTGCGCAGTTCCCGGATGTTGCCCGGGTAACGGTAATTGAGCAGGAATTCGCGCAACTGCGGCGTCATCCTGATCGGCCTGCGCTTCATCATTTCCGCCGCCTCGTCGCAGAAATAGGAAAACAGCAGCGGAATCTCATCCTTGCGCTGGCGCAGCGGCGGCAGGTTTACATGGATCACGCTGAGGCGATAGAACAGGTCTTCCCGGAAGATGCCCTCCTCGCTGAGCTTGCGCAGGTTGCGGTTGGTGGCGGCCACGATGCGGGTGTCAACCGGGATGGGTTCGTCCGAACCGACGCGCTGGATCTCATGCGCTTCCAGCACGCGCAGAAGCTTGACCTGCCCGGTCAGCGGCAGCTCGCCGATTTCGTCGAGGAAGATCGTGCCCTTGTGCGCGCTTTCGAACTTTCCCTTGCGGTCGGTGGCCGCGCCGGTGAAGGAGCCGCGCTTGTGGCCGAACAGTTCCGACTCGATCAGGTTTTCCGGGATGGCGCCGCAGTTGACCGAGATGAACGGCTTGTCGGATCGGGAGCCGTTCGCATGAATCACCTTGGCCATCAATTCCTTGCCGGTTCCGCTCTCGCCGTCGATCAGCACGGGCAGGTCGGTCGGCGCCGCCTTTTCCGCGACTTCCAGCGCATCGAGCAGTTCCGGGTTGTCGCCGAAGGTGCCTTCGAATACAAAGCTGCGGGCCAGCAATGCCTGGCGCCGTTCTCCCGGCAGGCGCTCGCGCGCTGGCCCTTCGTCGCTCTCATTCGATTCGGACGCCGCCTTGATGAAGCGTTCCTTGTGCGACAGCTGCATCACTTCATCGCGCAGGACATTGGATTGCCGCAGCAGCTTTTCAATGTCGGCGCGCTCCAGCCGGTTGGCCCAGCGCAGCGTGGTGCGGAGGATTTCTATCTTTTCGATCAGCCCCGCATAGGACATGGCGGAGTTGCCTGGCAGGCCCGGGTTATATAGCTTCATGCGGCACTCAGCTGTTTTTGCACAAGTTGATAGTACATGCCCCGGCGGTCGACAAGTTCGTCGTGCCGGCCCTGTTCCACGATCGCGCCCTCGTACAGCACCAGGATCTTGTCGGCGCGCATGATGGTGCTGAGGCGGTGGGCGATGATGACGGCGGTGCGGCCCTTGAGGATTTCATTCATGTTGCCCATGATGTTGCTCTCGGACTGGGTATCCAGCGCCGATGTCGCTTCGTCGAACACCAGCAGGCGCGGATCGTGGTAAAGCGCGCGGGCAATGCACAGGCGCTGTATCTGCCCGCCCGACAGGCCGACGCCGCGCTCGCCGACGATCTGCTCGTAGCCGAGGGGCATCTTGGCGATGAAGGGATGGGCATCGGCCATCTTCGCCACTTCCTCGATGCGGCGCCGGTCCGGGCTTTCCTCGCCGCTGGCGATGTTCTCGGCGATGGTGCCGGAAAAGACCAGGTTGCTCTGCATGACATAGCCGACCTGGGCGCGGAAGTAATCCTTGTCGATCTTGCCGACGTCGTAGCCGTCCACCGTGATCTTGCCCTCGGTCGGCGCATAGAAGCCGACCAGCAGCTTGGCAAGCGTGGTCTTGCCCGAGCCGCTGCGGCCAACCACGGCGACCAGCTCGCCCGGCTTGATGTCGAAGCTGATGTTTTCCAGCACATAATCGGTCTCGTTGCCGCCATAGCGGAAGTACACGTTCTCGAAGCGGATGTCGCCCTGCAGGTCGGGCAGTACCACGCGCGAGGGCAGGTCTTCGGGCTTCTGTTCGGGTTCCATGTCGAGCACGTCGCCGAGCCGCTCCATGGCGACCGCCGCGTCATTGAGCTGGCTCCACAAGCCGACCAGGCCCATCAGCGGACCCATCACGCTGCCCATCAGGGCATTGAAGGCCATTAGCTGGCCGATGGTCAGTTCGCGCGACAGCACCAGGTTGGCGCCAAACCAGAGAATGGTGATGGTGGTGGCGGCGTTGAGCACCTGGCTGGCCAGCGACACCACGATGTTGAAGCTTTGCGCCCGGTACTGCACATCCAGCGACTTCGCGTATTTCTTTTCCCATTTCATGCGCACCGCGCGTTCGATGCCCATGCCCTTGACGGTTTCCACGCCGCCCAGGGTTTCCATCAGGTAGGCTTGCGCATCGGTGCCGGAAGCGAAGGCTTCGCGCGCATAGTTCTTGATCTTCGGCGTGACAAGCACCGTCAGCAGCATGATGGGAATGACGAAGGCGATCAGCACCAGGGTCAGCTTCATGTTGTACATGAACATGATGGTGAAATAGATGAACACCATCAGCAGGTTGAGCACCGTGGTCACCGTGGACTCGGTAAGGAAGTTGCGTATCGTCTGGTTTTCCTGGAAGCGTGCGAGCACGTCGCCGGTCTTGCGCTTGGCGAAGAAGGAGAACGGCAGCGACATGGTATGCCGGAAGAAGTGCGACATCATCGCGAAATCCATGTTGCGCACCATGAAGTTGGCGAGATAGGCGCGGATGGTGCTCATGAGCTGGGTGAACACATTGGCGATGATGAGCCCGGCGATCAGCAGGTGCAGCAGGCCGTAGTTCTGATGCACGATCACGCCGTCGAGAATGTTCTGGATGATCAGCGGCGGCACCAGTCCCAGCATCTGGATCACGAAGGTCGCCAGGAAAAGATGCAGCAGGATCTTCTTGTAGGGCTTGAGATAGGCAACGAAGCGTATCCAGGGCGAGCGGGTCGCCGCCATCTGCACCATGTCCTCGCGCGCGGTGAACAGCAGGCAGGTGCCGCTCCAGCCGCGCTCGAATTCCTCCACCGTCATCTTGCGAAAACCCACCGCCGGATCGGCGACGCGCACATGCCGCTTCGACACGCCGTAGACGATGATGTAGTGGTATCCCTCCCAGTGCACGATGAACGGCAGTTCGAAGCCGAGCAGCGATTCATAGGTGCATTGCACGCCGCGCGTGGTGAAGCCCAGCGAATCGCCGACGCGCGCCAGGCTGTCGAGGGTGGCGCCCTGGGTCGTCACGTTGGCGAGTTCACGCAGCTTGCCGAGGGTCATCGGTATGCCGTAATGCTTGCAGATCATCGCTAGGCAGGCGGCGCCGCAATCCATCTCTTCCGCCTGCTCCACCCAGGGGAAGCGCTTGATCATCTTCTCGCCGCGCTCCGGCTCGGAAAGCAGATCGAGCCGCACCGGATGCTTGCGCCGCTCGGCCAGCTTCTTCTGGCGGTGCAGCTCGCGTTCGATGAACTGGATGCGCGCTTCCAGCGCCTCGCGCAGCTTGGGATTGCGCTCCACCAGCTGGTGCACGGTCTTTTCCGGAATCACCAGCAGCGTGGTATCGACATTGGCGGTGACGGTGGCCATCTGCTCCTGCCGCATCACGCACGCCTTCTCGCCGAAGATCTCGCCCTCGCGCAGCGTCGCCAGCGGATACTCCGCGCCTTCCTCGCTGCGCACGATGCGCACCTCGCCGTGGCGCACCACGTACAGCCTGCGGTCCTCCCGCGCATCCTGCTTCAGGATTTCCTTGCCGGCGGCAATGCGCTTGACGCCGACGCTGCGGATGAACTCCTCCAGTTCCTTCTTGTTGACCTTGCCCTTGAGATCGAACAGCCGCGCGACGAAGCCGCCGGCGGAACTGATCGCGACATAGCTGGTGACGAAGGCATAGGCCGCCGGATTCTGCATGACGATGGGACCGATCACCTGGCGCGGTAGGAACAGCAGCTCCGTCTTGGTGGACGAGCGCACCGAGGATTCATGCCGGTATTCGCGCAGCATGGCGATATCGGCGAACACCTCGCCCGCCTTGCGCACGCCCATGCTGATCTCCTTGCCCTGCTCCTCGGTGAAGATGCGCACCGATCCGCTCTTGATCACATATAGCCCGTCGGCCGCGTCGCCGGCGTTGCAGACGGTGTCGCCGAAGCCGAAGAAGCGCGATTCCGCGCTGGCCGCGAGGCGCTCCAGTTCCTCGCGGGTAAACGGCGACAGGATCTCGACAGTGGCAAGGAAGTCGGTCAGCGGATGCAGTTGGGGGGAGGTGTCCATGTGTTCGCCATCCACTTCGCTTGTTTGCGCCAGGTTGTCCTTGGTCTTGCCGGGTGATGCGCTTGCACGCGCAAGCGCTATCGCGCTTCGATGATATGTTCCTGCGCCCGCGCCAGCAGCCACTCTTCCTTGAGAAGACGGCGGATTTCGGCGGAGGATTCTTCATCCAGCCTGGCCGGATGCTTCGCATTGACCCTGAAGATTTCGAAGAAGCTGCGGTCCGGCGACGGGAACGGGCCCAGCAGCTCGCCCACCTGCGCATTGAACACCTTGGCCTCGATATCGCTCTTGAGCGAACCGCGCAGCACCTTGCCGATCAGGCCGCCCTTGTCGCGCGTATCGGCGATCGAATGTTCGCGCGCCATTTCCTCGAAGCTGTCGGGATCGTCCTCCAGCACCGAAATCATTTCCTTGGCCTTGCCCTCGGTATCGAGCACCACGTGGCTGATCTCTATGCTGTCGAACTTCGGGAAGTTGAGCTTGAAATAATCCTCGACCGCGCTGTCGCTGCATACCCGGGCCAGCATTTTTTCCTGGTAGAGCGTGTCGGTGATGTAGGTCTCGAATTCATCGAGATTGATGCGCAGTGCATCCAGGTAATTGTTCATGTCGGCTGCGCGGTGCAGACCCTGCACGCGCCGGAACTGGTCCGCGCGCTCCTGGATGTCTTCGGGACTGACGACGATGCCCTGGCGCTTCGCCGCCTTGACCGTCAGCTTGTCGCGCACGATCTGCTCGACCAGGCTTTCGAATTGTCCGCTCAGCTTGAGGGTCCTGACGAAATCCTCGAAGCCGATGATTTCATCGTCGATGCGTACTATCTCGGTCATGTCGCATGCTCCTTGAGATGCGGGGCGGAAGCGCCCGTCGCTTTATCCGCCTCGAGATTGATAATAATAAGACTGCGCAAGCCGATAACGCTGTGTTTGCTCAATGTCTGCTAGGACAATTGGTGGTTCCTGCTTAACGCATTGCAATGTGGACCGGTGGCATCTCGCCCGATCGCCGAAATCCACGAAACCATCTCGTGCCTGCTACAGTTTTTGGCGGCCCGGGCATGCATGGTTGCCCTGCGGAGAAACGATTGCCGCATTTGCGGGTCACATTGGCATTGATGGTCTGCACGTTCCATCGCACAACGACGGAAGAAAACCATGCATCAGCACACTCTCTCCCTGTTCGACACCGATGTGCCGAACGATCCGCCCGAAGCAAAAGCGCTTGAAGTGCATCGGCGGCTATGCAAGGAATACGATTGCCCGATCCGCTACTTTCATGTGCTGGATCCGCTTGCCGAGCTGGTCTCGGCGCTGCTTTCGCACCGTACGCGCAACCGCGATTCCGGGCTGGCGTTCCGCACGCTGCGCGAACGTTTTCCCGAGTGGGAACAGGTGCGCGACGCGCCGGTGGAGCAGGTGCAGGAAGCCATTGCCGCCTGCACCTGGCCGGAGCAGAAGGCGCCGCGCATCCAGGCCGTGCTGCGAGAAGTCGGCGAGCGCAGCAACGGCGACCTGTCTCTCGAGTTCCTGCGTGACTGGCCGGTGGCAAAAGCCCGCGCCTGGCTGGAGAACCTGTCCGGCGTCGGTCCCAAGACCAGCGCCGCGGTGATCTCCTTCAGCAACCTGCGCGGCAAGGCTCTACCGGTGGACAGCCATCATCATCGCGTCGCGGCGCGGCTTGGCCTCATTCCCGACAGCCTGCCGGTAGGTCCATCGCACCGAATGCTGGAATCGCAGCTGCCGGGCGACTGGGATGCGCAGATGGTTTACGACAACCATCAGATCGTCATGCGCCATGGCAAGGAAATCTGCACCTGGCGCGATCCGAAATGCCGCCAGTGCGTGCTGCTCGATCTATGTCCGCATGGTCAGGCACGATTGGCCGGCAAGCGGCCGGCTGCGCATGAAGGAGAGCAGCCGGCGAGATGATCGGCGGAAGCACACGCCGATGCAACCCCAATGCAACATTGCCGGTCTATGTGCAACAAGCCATTTAAAAGTCATCATGGAATCGATGTCGCGCCCCTCCCCTGCCGCTCTACCGGATTTTCATGCGTTATTCGATGCGACACCATCGCCGTATCTTGTGCTAGCCGCAGACTTTTCCATCGTTTCGGTTAATCAAGCTTACCTGCAGGCGACCGGCACGTCGCGCGAAGACATCCTCGGCCGCAACATGTTCCAGGTCTTTCCCGACAATCCCGAGGACCCGGCCGCAAGCGGCGTGGGCAACCTGCGGGCTTCGCTATTGCGCGTCTTGCGAAACAAGAAGGCCGATACGATGGCCATTCAGAAGTATGACATCCCGGTTAGCGGACCGGACGGGATCAGGTTTGAAGAGCACTACTGGAGCCCGACCAACACTCCGGTCCTCGATTCGGCCGGCGAAGTGGTCAATATCATCCACCGCGTGGAAGACGTGACCGACTTTGTCAGGGCCAGGGACCGTAGCGCCAGTCTGGAATCGAGAATAGACGACCAGGCACTTGAAATCGAAATGGCCAATCGGCGGCTGCGCGAAGCGAACGACGATCTCGAAAAGCGGGTGGCGGCACGAACGGAGGCGCAACGCCGTACGGAGGAAGACCTACGCGAAAGCGGGAAGCGATTTCGCCTGATGGCCGATTCGATTCCGCAGATTGTCTGGATTGTCGATGACAGCGGCCGTGCCGTGTACTTCAACAAGCAGTGGTCCGCGTACACCGGTGTGAATCTCGACACCATCCTGCCGGAGGAAGTATCCGGAAACTTTGTGCATCCCGGGGACCATGCGATCACCATGCAGGCATGGGAGCTTGCGCAGCGGGGAGGGCAGGTCTTCAGCATCGAACACCGGATTCGCTCCGCCTCGGGCGAATACCGCTGGTTCCTGGTGCGTGCGGAACCTTACCGGGACCCGAACTCGGGAAAGATTTCCTTGTGGTTCGGTACTTCCACCGACGTCCATGACCGCAAACTGGCCGAAGCCGCACTCAAACGCAGTGAAGAACGATATCGATCGCTGTTTGAATCAATCGACGAGGGCTTTTGCATCATCAAGATGCTGTTTGATGAAGACGGCCATCCTTTCGACTACCGGTTCTGCGAAACCAATCCGAGCTTCGAACAGCAGACCGGCCTGCTCGACGCGGTTGGAAAAACCATGCGTGAACTGGCGCCGGAGAATGAAGCGCATTGGTATGAAATCTATGGCCGGGTTGCCATGACCGGCGAATCGATCCGGTTCGAGAGCGAGGCCAAGGCGCTGCGCCGCTGGTATGACGTGTTTGCATCGAGGATCGACGAAGAAAGCGGTCCGAAGGTCGCGCTCCTGTTCAAGGATATTACCAACCAAAAGCGCTTGACGGAAACGCTGCGCCGCAGCGAACACGCGGCGATTGAAGCCGCTCGCCAGGCCGACGCCGAGCGTCACCGGCTGGATGCGGTGCTGCAGGCAGCCCCCGTGGGAATCGTGGTGAGCGACGCTGATGGCGCAATCCTGCTTGTCAATGCCGCGCACAAGCATATCTGGGGTGCGCAGCATCCGTATGCGAAAAACACCGATCAGTTCAGGGAGTGGAAAGGTTGGTGGGCCGATCATTCGGAAAGACACGACCGGCCTCTGAAGGCGAGGGAATGGGCCACCGCCCGCATCCTGGCCGGTGAAGAGAATCCGCGCGACACCGTGACTATCGAGTCGTTTGAAACGCCCCCCGTACGCCGCACCGTCCTGATCACCGGCGCCCCGGTCAAGGACGGCCAGGGCAAAATCGCCGGCGCGGTGGTGGCACAGATGGATATCAGCGACCGGATCAGGGCGGAGGACGCATTGCGGCAAGCCGATCGTCGCAAGGATGAATTCCTCGCGATGCTGGCTCACGAATTGCGCAATCCGCTGGCGCCGATCGCGGCGGCTGCCGACTTGCTCGGCCTGTGCCGGCTCGATGAGGCGAGGCTCAGGCAGACCAGCGACATCATTGCGCGCCAGGTCAGGCACATGACCGAGCTGATCGACGATCTGCTGGATGTCTCTCGCGTTACGAGAGGATTGGTCAAGCTCAGCAAGGCAAAGCTCGATGCAAAACGGATCCTGTCCGATGCGGTCGAGCAGGTGCGGCCATTGATCGAGGCGCGCCGCCATCGACTGGCAGTTCATACGCCCCCGGATACCGCTTTCGTACTGGGCGATGTGAAGCGCCTGGTACAGGCCATCGCCAACCTGCTCAACAATGCCGCGAAATATACGCCTGAGGGAGGCGACATCGTCCTGAGCATGGAAGTGGACGGTAGCCATATCAAGATTGTTGTGTCGGACAATGGCGTGGGCATGACGCAGGAGCTGCAGTCGCGGGCTTTCGAACTGTTTGCCCAGGCGACCCGCACGTCCGACCGTTCGCAAGGCGGCCTGGGAATCGGGCTGGCATTGGTGAGGAGCCTGGTCGAGCTGCACGGAGGAAGCATCACCGTTCACAGCGACGGGATCGGCAAGGGAAGCCGGTTCGTGGTGTGCCTGCCCCATCTGGATGAAAGCGCGGCTTCGCTTGACGACAATCCTGGTACGGTGGCGCTGCAATCCCCGGGCAAGTCATTGAAGGTGATGGTGGTCGATGACAATGTCGATGCGGCGCGGATGCTTGCCATGTTCATCGAAGCCTTGGGTCATCAGGTGCTGGTGGAACACCATCCCCGCAGGGCGATCGAACGCTCCCGGATCGAAACGCCGGATATCTGCCTGCTCGATATCGGCTTGCCCGACATGGACGGCAACGAACTGGCGCGACGGCTTCGGTCGCAGCCTGAAACGGCACAGGCAATCCTGATTGCGGTTACCGGATACGGCCAGGAACAGGATCGCGACGCCGCGCTGAACGCGGGCTTCGATCATCATTTTGCAAAGCCGGTGGACAATGCAAAACTGACTGTCCTGTTGGCCGGTGTAAATAAAAAATGACCGCGACCCTCTTTCCGGCGAACCGGTAAACGGGATGACGATTCAAACCAGCGCGATCTTGGATTCTCAGATAGGCCGTACGAACAGGCCTATGGTCAGCGCGACGCCGATGCAGACAACGGCAATGCGCAGCGCTTTCTCGTTGACCCTATGCAGCGCCCACGAACCGCACAGGCCGCCGATGATGGCGCCGCTGCCGAGCACGATGGCTTCCCGCCAGTGCAGTTGCGGCGAGGTGAAGAACAAGGCCACCGCCGATGCATTCATCACGCCGGCCAGCACGTTCTTGGTGGCGCCGGCATTGCGCGTCGGCAGGCCGGCCATGGTCAGCGCCGCGAGCATCAGGAAACCGATGCCGCCGCCGAAATAACCGCCGTAGATGGCGATCACGAATTGAGCAAACGCCGTACCGAGCGGGCCGAGATGGACGCTGGTGCCGCCGGCGCCCGGCTTGCGGAAGAAACTGCCCCAGGTGAATACGACCGTCGCGAACAGCACCAGCCATGGCACCAGGCGGGCGAAGACCGAGGACGGCGTTTTCAGCAGCAGCAGGCCGCCTACCGCCCCGCCCAGGATGCTGACCACGAACAGCGCGCGAAACGGCAGCGCGCCGGCGCCGGTCACCAGCTTGCGCCCCGCCAGCCCGGCAGTGACCTGCCCGGGAAAGAGGGCGACCGTTGAGGTGATGTTGGCCGCCAGCGGCGACATACCGGTCAGCATCAGCGCCGGCAGGGTCACGAAGGAGCCGCCGCCGGCAAGGGCGTTCTGGAGACCGGCCCAGAGGCCGGCGACGAAGATGATGACGAGGAGCATGAGGGTGGGGAAGTTGCGTTATAGCAGCGAATGATAACGAAAACTGCGCAACTTGCCCGAGCGCATGGGTTGCATGCGTAGAGATTTCGATGTGCCGATCAGAATTCTTCCCACTCGTCGCCGTTGGAACGCGCGGGAACGCGGCTTGCCGGCCGCTGCGCAACGGCTGCATGTCTTGGTGCAACCGCGATATGTCTTGCGGCGGCGGCCGGCAACGCCTTGGGCCGGCCGCCGGTCACTGCCGGCGGCTTCGTGCCGATCGCCTGCTGCTGGCCCTGCATTGCGCCCAGCTTGAAGACGCTGACCACCTGCGCCAGCTTCGCTGCCTGGTCCTGCAGGGATTCCGACGCCGCGGCAGCTTCCTCGACCAGCGCGGCGTTCTGCTGGGTGACCTGGTCCATCTGGGTGACGGCCTGGTTGATCTGATCGATGCCCGCTGTCTGTTCCTGACTCGCGGCACTGATTTCGCCCATGATGTCCGTTACCTTGCGCACGCTCTCGACGATGTTCTGCATGCTGCTGCCTGCGCTGCCGACCAGCCTGTTGCCGGTCTCGACGCGTTCCACCGAGGTGTTGATGAGCGCCTTGATTTCCTTGGCGGCGGCGGCCGAGCGCTGCGCCAGCGTGCGCACTTCGCCGGCCACCACCGCGAAGCCGCGGCCCTGCTCGCCGGCGCGCGCCGCTTCGACGGCGGCATTGAGCGCGAGGATGTTGGTCTGGAAGGCGATGCCGTCGATGACCGAAATGATGTCGACGATCTGCTTTGCCGACGCCGAGATGTCGCTCATGGTGCCGACCACCTGTTCGATCACGCTGCCGCCCTCGGCGGCCGCGCCGGAGGCATCGATGGCCAGCGTGTTGGCCCGACGCGCATGCTCCGCATTCTGCCTGACGGTAGCGGCGAGTTCTTCCATCGACGATGCCGTCTCCTGCAGCGAACTGGCCTGCTGTTCGGTGCGCGACGACAGATCGAGATTGCCGGCGGCGATCTGGTGCGACGCGGTCGCGATCATGTCGGTGCCGTTGCGCACATCGAGTACCGTCTTGAGCAGGCTGGCATTCATCTGTTTCAACGCAGCCAGCAGGCGACCGACTTCATCCTGCGAGCGGGCGTCGATGTCTCGCGTGAGATCGCCCGCGGCCACGGTCTGCGCGATATCGACCGCATCCCGCAAGGGGTGGGTGATGCTGCGGGCCAGCAGCCAGGCCAGCAGCGCGCCGAGGGCGAGTGCAAGCGCGCCAAGTCCGGCCAGCCCCAGTTTTGCGTCGGCATACACTTCGTCGATGCGCGCATTGGCAATGTCGAAAACCTTGCCCTGGAAGGCCAGCACAAGCTTCACGGAGTCGAGATAGGCATTCATCGCCGGCACCATCTTCGTGTCGATCGCTGCCTTCAATTCTTCCGCCGCCTCCGGATTCTCCTTCTTCAGCTGGAATGCATTGTCGCGCGCCGCCAGATAGACCTTGCGCGTGTCTCCGACATTGCTTATCAGGCGCTTGCCCTCTTCCGAAAGAACCAGGCGCTCCAGCTCCTTCTGGATTTCGGTAAGGCGCTTGCTGGTTGCCGTCATCTCCCTTTCAAAGTAGAGCTGGTCGTCGGCGTTATCGCTTTTGGCCTTGGCGAAGGTGCGCACCGCGTTGGTGGAAATGCCGCGCAGCCATTCTTCGGCAAGCTGTCTTTTCTGTGAAGCTTCCGCCATCTCGTTCTTCGCGGCCGCCACGCGCGACAGTTCGAAAATGCCGAGGCCGGTCATCATTGCAGTCAGGGCGAGCACCAGTGCGAACGCCGCGCCGAGGCGCGTACCGATTTTCAAGTCTTTGAGTTTCATATTGTCGATATCAGTCAATCAACAGGAATCGCTGCCAAGCCGATGCCGCCGCGGTTCGCCCGGATAAAGGGGGCGCGGCGGGAAACAGGCTGGTAGTGGATCCGGAATGCTCGACGCAACTGCGAGGCGACGAACGGCTTCATGAGGGAACAACGCGATGACCGACGGCGGGGATGAGGCTGACGGGAGTGGAATTGCGATTGTGTCTGCGTGGATTATAACGCCAGATGTTGCTTTGACGAAAGTAAACCAGCGTGCAGATACCGTCACGTGTGATGAATATCCCCAAACCGTGATTGATTCGTTAACGATTCATCGGTCCTGTTGCCAGGACGACATACGCTTCAATGCCTGACACCACTTGGACCGGTCATTGGCGCACGTTGCCGATATTCGCTTGCCAGCAAAGTGTTGACCTCGCTCGCGCCTGCTTTCGCGTGCTTGTGCGAAAATCGCGACAGCGCGGAATTGATGAAGTGTCATGACAGTTCCCCTTGGATAGAGCGCTTTCGGTTTGACCTGCCTGACGATCCCGGCTGCTTTGCCAGCGACACTGCGTTGTGTGGGGACGCCGAGTCCTCCTTGCCATGGCCCGGGGGCGCCGAGCCCGCCATGTCGCGTCGCCGCGCCATGTTTCGCCAGCAAGCCACCTCGGTCTCGCTAGGCCGGTCAAACCGAAAGCGCTCTAGAACGGTGCGGAATGAAATGACGGCATGCCGGCCATGCATTCATTCCTTCGTCGCCAAGGCACTGCATTTCCGCAATGCATGACCAGACGGATTCGCGAACCATCTGTTTTCAATGCGAATCTGACATAATCCAGCCCTTTCGGATTCGACAGCACGCCGCTGCGCCGCCTGAGCGTCATCGCCATGGTCGGCCGCCGCGCGGCCGGATCATGGACAGCGGTCCGTCCATGCGAATCCATCATTAGAACAGGAGCAATAGATGAACGACTCAACGTCCAGCCAAACGAACACTGCGAAACCGTCCTTCCTGCGCAGGATTCCGCTGGCGTTCGGCGCCTTTTTCCGGACCTTTTCGGATATCGATTTCGCATCCCGCATCAATACGCTGGGCAAGGAGCCTGTGTCCGATGCGGCCCCGACGCCTCCCGAGCCCGAGAAAGCGCCGGAAGTCGCCCCGCCCCCGCCGCTGAAGGAAGCATCGTCCGACGCCGCGCTGCTGCTGCTGAGCCTGCTGCAGCGGGATGCCCGCCTCATCGACTTCACCCAGGAAAACCTCGCCAATTATTCGGATGCGGAAATCGGCGCGGCGGCGCGTGTCGTACACGAAGGTTGCAGAAAGGTATTGAACGAGCATTTCAGCATCGCGCCGGTGCGCGAAGACAATGAAGGCAGCACGGTCACGCTGCAGGAAGGTTTCGACGCCGCCGCGATACGGCTCACCGGCAATGTGGTCGGCAGCGCGCCCTTCCGCGGCACCCTGACCCATCGCGGCTGGCGCGCAACCGACGTGCGCCTGCCCAAGCTGGCGGAAAGCCACGACGCTTCGGTGCTGGCGCCGGCGGAGGTGGAATTATGAGCACGGCCCGTTACTCGATCGGCATCGATCTCGGCACCACGCATTCGGCGCTGGCCTATACCGACATGGGCGCCAGCGACGGCGACAAGACCATCCACGGCGTGCTGGAAGTGCCGCAGCTCACCGCGCCCGGCGCGGTGGAAGCGCAGCCGCTCCTGCCTTCCTTCCTCTACCTGCCGCACGGCGATGAACTGGCGCCCGGGGAACGCACCCTGCCCTGGAGCGGCGACCTGCCGTACGTGGTCGGCGAACTGGCCCGCGGCCGCGGCGCCACCACGCCGATCCGCCTGGTGTCCAGCGCCAAGAGCTGGCTCTGCCATCCCGGCGTCGACCGCCGCGCCGCCATCCTGCCCGGCGATGCGCCGCCGGAAGTGGCGCGCGTATCGCCGCTGGAAGCCTCGGTGCGTTATCTCGAACATCTCAAGGCCGCATGGAACCATGCGCATCCGGACGCGCCCTTCGAACTGCAGGACGTCACCGTCACCATTCCCGCCTCCTTCGATCCGGCCGCCCGCGAGCTGACCGCCGAAGCCGCGCGCAGCGCCGGCTACCAGTCGCTGACGCTGCTGGAAGAGCCGCAGTCGGCGCTCTACAGCTGGATCCAGAACAGCCAGGGCCAGTGGCGCAAGCAGGTTCGGCCGGGCGACATCATTCTCGTGGTCGATGTCGGCGGCGGCACCAGCGACTTCTCGCTGATCGCGGTGCTGGAACGCGAAGGCAACCTGGAACTGCACCGGGTCGCGGTCGGTGATCACATCCTGCTCGGCGGCGACAACATGGACCTGACGCTGGCCCACGTGGTCGCGCGCAAGCTGGCCGCCGGCGGTACCCAGCTCGATCCATGGCAGATGCGCGCGCTGACCTATGCCTGCCGCTCGGCCAAGGAAAGCCTGCTGTCGGATGCCGGCGCGCAGAACGTGCCCATCGTCGTGCCCAGCCGCGGCTCCAGGCTGATTGGCGGTTCCATCCGCACCGAACTCACGCGCGAGGAAGTCACCTCGGTCATCCTGGAAGGCTTCTTCCCGCAGGTCGACGCGTCGGCCCGCCCGGCCACCCGCACGCGCGCCGCCTTGACCCAGCTCGGCCTGCCGTTCGCGCAGGATGCGGCCGTCACGCGCCACCTCGCCGCCTTCCTGGCGCGCCAGACCTCGGCGCTGTCGGAGCTGGAAGATTTCGCCGGACGCGTGCGCGCCGACGCTTCGTTCCTGCATCCGACCGCGGTGCTGTTCAACGGCGGCGTGTTCAAGTCCGGCATCCTGGCCGAACGCACCCTGGCCACCATCAACGGCTGGCTCGCCGGTGAAAACGCCGAACCCGCGCGCCTGCTGACCGGGGCCGACCTCGACCTGGCGGTGGCGCGCGGCGCCGCGTACTACGGCTATGTGCGGCGCGGGCGCGGCGTGCGTATCCGCGGCGGCACGGCGCGCGCGTTTTACGTGGGCGTCGAATCTTCCATGCCCGCCATTCCCGGCATGGAACCGCCGATCCAGGCGCTGTGCATCGCTCCCTTCGGCATGGAGGAAGGCACCGAGGCCGAACTGCAGACCGAGGAATTCGGCCTCGTGGTCGGCGAGCCGGTGCATTTCCGCTTCTTCGGTTCCTCCACGCGCCGCCAGGACCAGATCGGCACCCTGCTCGATTTCTGGCAGCCCGATGAACTGCAGGAGCTGGAAGAGATCCAGTCGATGCTGCCTACCGAAGGCCGGCAGCCGGGCGAGGTGGTTCAGGTGAGGCTGCAGGCCAAGGTCACCGAAGCCGGCACGCTGGAATTGTCGGCGGTGCCGCGCAACGGCAGCGAGCGCTGGAAGGTGGAGTTCGACGTGCGCGGACAGGCGCAGTCCTGAGCGCACGGGCACAAGATGCGATGAAGCGCTACAGGGTAGGCATCGATCTCGGCACCACCAATACCGTCGTCGCCTATGCGGAACACGGCAGCCATGACATTCGCCTGTTCGACATCGAGCAGCTGACCGCGCCGGGGGAAGTCAAGGCGGCGCCCCTGCTGCCTTCGCTGCGCTTTCATGCGGCTCCGGGCGAACTGGCCCCGGGCGACCTGCAGCTGCCCTGGACCGGCGCGCGGGAACAGGAGGCGCAGGCCGGGCCGGTCATCGTCGGCGCGCTCGCGCGCAAGCTGGGCGCGCAGGTGCCGGGCCGGCTGGTGGCCAGCGCCAAGAGCTGGCTGTCTCATGCGGCGGTCGACCGCCTCGCCCCCATCCTGCCGTGGGGCGCGGGCGACGATGTGCTCAAGGTGTCGCCGGTGGAAGCCAGCGCCAGCTACCTGGCCCATGTGCGCGCGGCCTGGAACCTGCGGTTTCCGGATGCGCCGCTGGAGCAGCAGGATATCGTGCTGACCGTGCCCGCTTCCTTCGACGAAAGCGCGCGCGCCCTCACCGTCCGCGCCGCGGCCCAGGCCGGCCTGGCGACATTGCGCCTGCTGGAGGAACCGCAGGCTGCCTTCTACGACTGGGTATTCCGCCATCGCGCCAATCTTGCGGCCGAACTGGCGCAGACCCGCCTGGTGCTGGTGTGCGATGTCGGCGGCGGCACCACCGACCTCAGCCTGATCAAGGTGGAGCTGCAGGATGGCCTACCGCAGCTGACGCGCATCGGTGTCGGCAAGCACCTGATGCTGGGCGGCGACAACATGGACCTGGTGCTCGCGCACGTGGCCGAAAGCCGCATGCAGGGCAACAGCCGGGAGGGCGGCCAGGGCGGCCAGCGCCGCCTGTCGGCGACCGAGCTGTCGCAATTGCTGGAACGCTGCCGCAGCGCCAAGGAGCAGCTGCTCGCATCCGACGCACCGGAGAAGGTCGCGGTCACGCTGCTCGGCGCCGGCTCGCGCCTGATCGGCGGGTCCCGCAGCATCGAACTGACGCGCGACGAAGCGCTGCGCATCGTGGTCGACGGCTTTTTCCCGCTGGTGGAGGCCGACGAACCGGTGCAGCAGCGCCGCAGCGGCATCGTCGAGTTCGGTCTGCCGTATGCGAGCGATCCCGCGGTCACCCGCCATCTCGCGGCCTTTCTTGCCCAGTTTGCCGGCCCATCCCGCGAAGCGCTGGGCATGACAGACGATGGCCATGCGGATGTTGACGCCGGTGCCCCGGCCATTCCCGATACCCTGCTGCTCAATGGTGGGGTATTCCGGGCGCCGGCCCTCGCATCGCGGCTGCGGGATGCGCTCGGCCGCTGGCGCGGACAAGCCCTGCATCTGCTGCACAACGACAACCCGGATGTCGCGGTCGCGCGCGGCGCGGTCGCCTTCGCATTGGCGCGGGAAGGTCTCGCGCCCCGCATCGGCGGCGGCTCGCCGCGCTCCTATTTCCTGATGCTGGACGAGCGCAGCAGGGAAGCGTCCGTGCAGGCAAAAAACGATACCCTGCGCGCGGTCTGCGTCCTGCCCAAGGGCAGCGAGCAGGGACGCGAGCTGCTGCTGGAAGACCGCGTCTTCGCGCTGCGCCTCGGCCGGCCGGTACGCTTTCACCTGATGTCCTCGACGGTGGACCGCGGCAACCGCGCGCCGCTGCCCGGCGAGCTGGTCGAACTTGCGCCGGGCGATCTCGTGCCCCTGCCCCCGATCGCCACCGTGCTGCCGGCGGAGTCGGGGGCGGGGGCTGGTGCGAAGGCGGAGGTGCCGGTAAGGCTCGCCACCGCGCTGACCGAAGTGGGCACGCTGGAGATGCACTGCGTGAGCACGGAAGATGCGGAGCGGCGCTGGCTGCTGGAATTTCAGCTGCGGGAAGTAGAAGACCGGCAGGATCGCGCTGCAGGAGATGCGCAGCACGCCGGGTCCGGCCCGGAGGCCGGTGCCGATGCGCTGCCGGCCCGCATCGGCGAGGCGCTGGAAAGAATCGACCGCATCTTCGGCAGCCGCTCGCAGAAACTGCCGCCGAAGGAAGTCAGGCAATTGCGCGCCCAGCTGGAAAAGCTGATCGGCGGCCGCGAGCAGTGGAGCACCCCGGTGCTGCGCAAGCTGTTCGATGCGCTGCTGCAGCGCGCCCGCGCACGCCGCCGCTCCGCCGACCATGAACGCGTCTGGCTCAATCTGGCCGGCTACTGCCTGCGGCCCGGCTTCGGCTATCCGCTCGACGACTGGCGCATCGATCAGCTGTGGGCCATGTTCGACACCGGCATCCAGTATGTGAAGGAGAGCCAGGTCGCCACCGAATGGTGGACGCTGTGGCGTCGCGTCGCGGGTGGTCTCGACACCACAAGGCAGCTTCGCCTGCTCGACGATTTCGCCTTCAATGTGCAGGACGATGAAGCCGCATTGCGCGACCGGCCTCCCCATCTCGTTGCCGGCGGCTACGACGACATGCTCCGCCTGGCCGGCTCGCTGGAACGAATCCCCGCGAGCTACAAGACCGAGATCGGCGACTGGCTGCTCGGCCTGCTGGATAAATCGATGCCCTTGCAGCGCAATGCCACGCCGCCCTCGGACAGCCTTATCCTGTGGACGCTTGCCCGCATCGGAGCGCGCCGCCCCTTCCAAGGCGCTGCGCATGAGGTGGTGGCGCCGGACATTGCCGCGCCGTGGCTGGAACGGCTGCTGGCGCTGGACTGGAAACGCGTCGATGGCGCGGCGCTGGCTGCCGCCCATATCGCGCGCTCCACCGGGGACCGCGTGCGCGACGTGCCGGCCGACCTGCGCGGGCGCGTCGTGCAGCGCCTGAAGTCGTCCGGCGCATCGCCGTCCTGGGCCGACATGGTGGAACAGACGGTGGACCTCGATGAAGTCAGCCAGCGCGGCTTCCTCGGCGATTCGCTGCCGCCGGGATTGAAGCTGATCGCCTGAACGTGATTGCCTGACTGCCTGAGCGGCGCGCGTCCGGCGGACCGGGCAAGCCAAGCAAGCCCGCGCTGCCGGCGCCCATGCCGCGATCCGGAAAAATTTGATTGAGGTCAAGGAATTGAAGGGACCGGCCAAATAGCATCCGCCTACCGTGCCGTTTCCGCAGCCTTGACTTGAACCCTGCCGGGCGGCGCATCCGTTTCCCTTATTCAGAACAGGCAGATCAATCATGCGTTTGCGCTCATCCCATGCGGCAGTCAATATCATCCAGCACGACCACGATGTACTGAGTGCCGTCCTGCAGGGCATGCTTCAGATTATCCGCGCCATCAGCGACGGCGGAAAGAAGCCCGACCTGAAGGTGCTGCGGGCGATGCTTCTCTATATCCACGACTATCCCGAGCGCGTGCACCATCCGAAGGAAGACCGCTTCCTGTTCCCGATGATTCGCAAGCGCACCGGCGAAGCGGACGAAGCCATCATCGAGCTCGAGGCGCAGCATGCGCTCGGCGACCGACTGGTGCTTGACCTGGAACATGCGCTGAACCGCTACGAACTGGAGGGGGCCGCCGCGTTCGAGCCGTTTGCGCTGATGGCCGGACAATACGCCGATTTCTACAAGGCGCACATGCGTCTGGAAGAACAGAAGATTCTCGCCATCGCCCTGGAGGTATTGAGCGAGGACGACTGGCGCGAGCTCGATGCCGCTTTCAGCGAAGAAAAAAATCCGCTTGAGGGAAGCCGGGCTGACACGACCATGCAGCAGCTTTTCTCGATGATCGTGAATCTTGCGCCGCCGCCGGTCGGCGTCGGTCCGGAAATGTGAGTTCAATGCCGGCCGCGCCTCGAACGGTTTCGCCTTGACCGGCTTAGTCGAGGCCGAGGCGGATTGTTTCTGGGACAAGGCGCGGCGGCGCGACATGGCGGGCCATGGCAAGGAGGCGCAACGCCGTACCAGAAGCAATCCGCCCGGGATCGGCAAGCAGGTCATGGCGAAACCGCTCTCGCGGCATAGATAGAGCGTTTTCGCCCTGATTCGCTCTCTTGATTCGGCCCGGAAAATGGTTCATTTTCCGGGCCGAATCCATAAACCGCCGACCTTCCTTTGCTTGCTCTCAATGTTTCACGTATAGCCGGGAGTAAAGTTTGACTCAGGGACACCTATGGAGGGCCTGTCATGAGCGATCTGGAAGAAAATCTATCTGTCGTTGTGCTGTGGATTCGTTGTACCTTCATTGTGCTCTGCATCTATGGCGGGGCCATGCTGCTTGCGGGCTGCCAGATGCTCAAGCAATGGCTGTCGCGGGAATCGCCTGCCGACGGTGTGCGCGAGGCGCCGCCGGCGACCGCGGCGACACCGGGGAAACTTCCCGGCAGCGCCTGACCGCTGCGCAGGCAAGTTACCCTGGCGGAACCGCTCTATGCGTACTGGATATAGTCGACGCCGTTCTGCAGCGAGCCGACAAGCTGGGCAACGTGCTCGGGGCTCTCGCTGAACGCGGCGAGCATCGCATGGCGGCTGATGGTGCCGCGCTCCAACTGGTCGGTCCAGTATGCGAAGCCGGCGGCATCCGGCGCACGATTCAGGGCGTTTGAATACAGCGCTCCGACGAAGTCGGCATTATCCAGATTCGTGCCGTATTTCTGCTGAAACTCCGCCGATGCAATGAAGCTCCGGGCAGCCTCCTCCAGGCTCAGGCCCGCATCGCGCTGGGCGATCCAGTAACCCAGTCCCGCATCGTCGGGCTTTCTGCCGAAGGCTGCTTCGTACAGCCGATAGACTGACTCACCGATATCATCGAAGGCCACGCTCCTGTCGGCGAACGAGAGACGCTCGATATTGGTCAGGCTGTCGGTGCCTTCGTTGCTTTCGCTCCCGGCGTTTGCTGCGACGTTCAAGGCCGGACCGGTGGCTGCGCGTGCAATCGTGTAGTTGTCCCTGGCCGATGCATACAACGCGGTATCGGTTCCGCCCGCACCGTCGATCGCATCGTTCCCGCCGCCGCCGCGCAGCACATTGTTTCCCTGCGAGCCGACCAGCGTGTCGGTGAAACCGGAGCCGGCGAGATTCTCGATGTCGCCCATCAGCCAGTACAGCGTGGTGGGCGTGGATGCGTTCTTTTCGCTTTCGAGGTAGGCCATGCCGGTCTTGGTATCGACCAGCGTGGACAGCTGCATGTCGGGGAGGCTGACGGACCAGCCTCCGCTGGCGCCGCTCAGATCGACCGTGTCGGTGCCGCCCGCGTCCCAGATGGTGGAATAGAAATTATTGACCGGAAGGGTGTAACTGCTGTCGCCCGCATTCGTGCTCATGTTCTTGCCGTATAAATGCTGCAGGGCAAGAACATCCAGCGGCATCGGCGTGGCGGGGTCATAGCTGCCCAGGTCGAAACCGAATTCATCTTCGTAGGACATGACGGAAAACCAGTCGTTGTCCAATTCGCTCAGGCCCAATTGGGAAAAGGTCGGCCGCCCGGTGCCCCCGCTGTCGTGGGGATGCTTGAGCCCGAGAGCATGGCCGATCTCATGAAGGAACAGGAAGTATCCGGCCGATCCCGGCGCGTAGCTGGCAAGGGAGTTGGCCTCGCTGCGGGCATTGAGAAAGACATCTCCCGGGCCGCCTTCATAGGCAGCGTTGTAGGCGGCATCCGGAAAGAACGCGAGTGCCCACATGGAGTTGCTGGGGAATAATCCGGTCGATGCGCTCAGACTGATGGTGATATCGGAGTGCGGTGCCGCCTCCACCGGGTTCGCATACGCACCGGCATAGTCAAACCGCACATTGGCATACGATCCCAGGCTGCCGAAGATCAGGCTCATCTGGTCGGCCACGGCCTGCGGATTGCTCCAGTATTCCCCGTCCAGTCCGCCGGCAACCGCCCAGCGCAGGGTACGGCTGGAGTCGAGTTGCCAGGAATAGCCGTGGGTGGTGGCATCGATGGCCGTGTCGCCGGTCAGGGGAAAGGGTGCTGTCGAAGGAGTCGCCATGTTTTCCTGCATTGGAAATGAAAGAGGGTCTTTGAAAGGCAGTGTGCCTTAACGAGTACGACCGTTCGGGCACGACCGTTCGAAGACAGCAGGAAACTACGACAGTTCCGGCGCGACACACAACATTGTGGAAATCGGCGGAATACATGCTTGCGCGAAACACTGTGACCTTGACATCTCTATCTCGCCGGCAGTATTCAAGACGGCCCAGTATTTACTACCGGAAAGACCGTCGAGCAAGCTGGCATTGTTGGAAGCCGCGTGAGACCGGCTTCCATCAATTACCGGCAGGCAGTGCGGCACTGTCACCGGTAGACTCCGCGTCGCCGCCCTTTCTCAATTGCACCGGGCCGGTCAAGTAGTCATCAAGCGCGGCGGCATCCAGCATGCTTCCCGCCAGTCCCACGTGCCCGTCGGGACGGAGCAGGAAGAACGAAGGCCGCGGAATGCCGGCGCGGGAGAGTGCCCGGTCATTGACTGGATCGGCCGGTATCACGTGGGTCGTCATCAGTCCGCCAGCCTCCGCCGCATGCTTGCGTGCAGAGGCAGGGGCAGGCTGGCCGAACAGCATCAGGTTGAAGCGGGTATCGTCGAGTTTCGCGAACAGGTCTTCGACGGGACCGCCAGCAATCAGCCTCAACTGCAGCCAGGGAAAACGATCGCCCGCGCGCGGGGCTTCATCGGGCAAACGGGCCTGCATTCTCGACAGCGGACTGTTGCGATAACGGATACCGGTTTGCGAAATCGTGCGAAATGCCAGCCTGCGGGTACGCTCCCGCCGCATTGCCATGGCGATCACCCTCTGGACGATCCGCGTGCGAAACGCTTCGGCAAACCAGCTTTCCGAAATGAGGAAGCCAAATGCCTGGTCGGTGGTCCTGAGCAAGCGATCGGCCACCGGGACGCGCTCGATTTCGTAGGAACCGAGCAAATCTTCGCCCGCATTCCCGGATTGCACGAGCGCGAGCTTCCATGCGAGGTTGTAGGCATCCTGCAAGCCGGTGTTCATGCCTTGAGCGCCGACCGGACTATGGATGTGGGCGGCGTCGCCGAGCAGGAAACAGCGGCGATCGCGGAAACGGGCCGCGCGCCGGTGATGCACCTGATAGGTGGAAAACCAGTTGCAGTCCTGGAAAGCCAGGTGCGGCCCCGCTCCTGAAACGCCTGTATCTGTGCCTGTATCTGTGCCTGTAGCTGCGCCTGGATCCGCGCCGCCCACTTCGCGGCACACGAAGGGAGCGACGGCATCGAAAGTCAGTCCTTCGACCGAGCGCAGTTCAGCCGGGAGAATGCCGACGACCCGCCAGTGATCCTTCCCCGGCAACGGAAAAAACAAGTGAAATCCGCCGCGCCAGAGATAAATGTTCAACTCATCCGGCGCCATGGAACCTGTCGCCCGCGTATCGGCCACATAAAATACATGCGGGTACGGCGCGCCGGAAAATGGAATGCCGCACGCTTCACGTACCGTGCTGCGGGCGCCGTCGCAGCCGGCAACCCATCTGGCGGTGATCTCCTCGACGGAGCCGTCCTGGCGCGCTATTTTGGCGGTGACCGCGTCGGGCGCCTGTACCAGATCGACCAGTCTGCTGTTCCACTGCACATGCACGTCCTGTTCGCCGAGCGCATCGCCGAGCAGCGCTTCGTTGACGTCCTGTCCCAGGATCAGCAGGAAAGGATAGGGGCTCAGGTCCGCGCCGATATCCCCCAGCGGCACCCGCGCGACGCGTTTCCCTCCCGACCACAAGGTGGCGCCGGCGGCACGCCGGCCCAGTTCGACGGCACGTTCCGCAATGCCGAGGCGAGAATAGATTTCCAGCGTGCGAGCCTGCACGCCAAGCGCCTTGGTTTGTATCGACGGACCCGCATGCTGGTCGATGACGGTGACATGCACATGCCGCCTCGCAAGCTGATTCGCAAGCATCAAGCCGGTCGGACCGGCGCCGATGACAAGCACTTCGGTGTTCATGTTGTCCTCCGCTTCCATGACGCTGCATTGGCAGGAATCTTCCTGCGAGACGACGTTTCATTGCAGCCGGCCTTTGACGTCTTCATTCTAGATCCGGGAAAGCACCATCCAAAACGGCATGCAGGTTGCCTTTGACAATGCGCAGGCCTGCCGGCTCCATGGACCATCGGCGCGAAGCAGGCAGCAAGCAACTTGCGGGATGCGTACAATCACTCATGTCGCACGGCATCCGCCCGCGGCCGGACAGGAAAACATCGCAGCTGCGTTGAACGAGGTAAGCATCATGAAAGAAGGAAACCTTTCTTCCCAGGGACTGGAGGCGCTCCGCACACGCTTCCAGGCACAGTCGCGCAAGGCGCAGGCCTACTACACGGTCATGCACGGCGCCCGGGCAATTGCGGGCAACGACGATGAGGCAAGCGCATGGATGAATCAGCCGCTGCCTTCATTCGACGGGCGGACTCCGGCCCAGCTGGTGGGCGACGGCCGCGAGGAAGATGTGCTTCGTTACATCGAGTCGCTCAAGACAGGCGCTGCCGGCTGAGCCTGAACGCAGGCGCGAGGTCTGCGCCATCGCATCGCAACGCAACGCAACCGGCTTGCCGATGCGTCGTCACTCGATCGGATTCCTGGTGCGGCTCAGTTGCACCCGACATTCCGCTGGCGATATTTCGAATAACTCCACACGGATTCTGCATCATCGACATGGCAAGCCTTGAAACCCCAAACATCATTTCCAATGACACGCGAATCGATCATCCTCGCGGAAGACTCTTTGTGCGGACCTGGAGCAGCACTGCGGATGATTCAGGCGGGTCCGGGGAGAAGGCGCCGGTGGTGCTCTTTCATGATTCCCTGGGCTGCGTCGACCTGTGGCGCGATTTCCCTGCCCGCTTGAGCGCCGCCACCGGACGCCGCATCATTGCCTACGACAGGCTCGGCTTCGGACAATCGGACCCGCGCGCCGACCGGCCGGCGCTGGATTTCGTCGCCGATGAAGCGCACACCTTCTTTCCGGTGCTGCGCGAACGGCTTGGATTGAAAAAATTCGTCGCACTCGGCCATAGCGTCGGCGGCGGCATGGCCATCCACTGCGCCACGCGGTTTTCCGCCGACTGCGATGCGCTGATCACCGAGTCGGCGCAAGTGTTCGCCGAAGACAGGACTCTGCAGGGCATACGCGCGGCGAAACAGCAGTTCATGGATGATGCACAGCTTGAACGGCTTGGGAAGTATCACGGCGACAAGGCGAAATGGGTGCTCGATGCCTGGACCGAAACCTGGCTCGATCCTGGGTTCGCCTCGTGGTCACTGTCGGAGGTGCTGCCCAAGGTGACATGCCCGGTGCTTGCCATTCATGGGGAATTTGACGAATACGGATCGACGCGTCATCCGGAATTGATCGGCCGGCTCAGCGGCGGGCCGTCGCGAGTGGAGATCATGAAGGATACCAATCACGTTCCGCACCGCGAGCGGCCCGACAACACCATCAGCCTGATTTCCGGTTTTCTGTCTTCGGCCGGTTGATCCCGGCCCGGCAACGGGCCTGCTGCCAGCCGTGGGCGCAGTGACGCGATTTCATCTCAGGCGGGCAGCCGCATGATGAAGCGGGCGCCGCCTAGCGCCGAGCTTTCGACGGTCAGCGTGCCGCCATGCAGCGCCACGGCCTTGCGCGCGATGGCCAGCCCCAGCCCGAAACCGCCGGTCGCCCGGTCGCGGCTGCGGTCCAGGCGGTAGAAAGCCTCGAAGATGCGCTCGCGTTCTTCCGGCGGCACGCCAGGGCCGTCGTCTTCGACCACGATTTCCAGGGTCCCGCTGCTGACGCTGCTGCTGACGCTGCTGCTGACGCTGCTGCCGCCGCTTGCGCTCATTCTTACGCGCTCCCGCGAGTACTTGGCCGCATTGAGCAGGAGATTGTCGACTGCCCGCGCAAACAGGCGGCGGTCTCCCGTCCATGCCTGGAGGCTTTGGTCGAACACGCATTCGAGCTGCTTGCCGCGGAAGGCATGCTGGCTGCGCTGCGCGCAATCGCGCAATGCCTGGCCCGGATCGAAAGGCTCGCTTTGCAATCCGTGCCGGCCATCCATCTGGGCCAGCCTCAGCAATTCGTTGACCAGCGCCTTCAATTCATGCACATCGTCTTCCATCGAACGGATGCGCGCATCAAGCCGCGGGTCGTCCGCCGCATCGCGCAGCAGTTCTAGGCCGAATTCGAGGCGTGAAATCGGGGTGCGCAGCTCGTGCGAGACCGAGTGCAAAAGACTTTTCTGCGCATCGAGCAAGCCTTCGATGCGGTTGGCCATCTCGTTCATGCGGATCGCCAGCGGCTGCAATCCGGAACGCCTGCCGGTCGGAGCCCGCGCCGATAGCCGGCCTTCGCCGAGGCTGTCGGCCACCTTCGACAGCGCCAGCAGTTCGCGCCAGTGCGCGCGCGACCAGATGCCCAGCGGAACCAGCATGCACAGCGCAACGATGAGATAGCGCAGCAGTTCCGTCTTCAGCTCCAGGCCGATATCGATAGGCAGTCGGCTGACTTCAAGCACGTCCTCGTCGCTGCCGACATAGCGGTCGCCGTCAAGATCGACGCGGCGATAGAAGGTCCTGGCGGCGATGTCCAGCACGACCGCGCCTCGCTGCAGGGACGCATGCTCCTGCGGCGGCAGCCGCTCCAGCGCAGTGCTGACGGGGATGAGCTCCATGTTGAAGCCCGACACCTCGCGCACCTTGTTCAGCCGGACCAGCCACTCGTCGGCCGGCGCCAGGTCGATATACTGCTCGAGCAGGAAGATCGGCCCGGCCGCCTGCTTGCGGGCGATGTCTTCGAGCGGGTCGCCGAACAGGAGGCGAATCGCGAAATAGATCGCGATGGCCGCCACCGCGATCGCCAATGCAATCAGCGGCGCCATGCGGATGAAAATGCGGTTCATCTCAGTTCCAGGCGGAGGGACTGAACAGGTAGCCTTCGCCCCATACCGTCTTGATCTTCTCGGCCGCGGCATCGTCGAACTTGCGCCGCAGGCGCGACACGCAATTGTCGATGCTGCGGTCCTGGCCGTCGAATTCGATGCCGCGCATTTTTTTCAGGATGTCGTTGCGCGACATGACCTGTCCGGCCGACTCGGCGAGTATCAGCAGCAGCTTGAATTCAACGCTGTTGAGCGTGACCGGCTGTTCCCGCCAATGCACGGTGCGGTTCAGCTTCGACAGGCGGAACGCGCCGAACGCAAGCTCGCCCGCCACCGCAGGTGCGGCGTCGCTGCCGCGGCGCAGCAGCGCGCGCAGGCGGGCCAGCAGGACCCTCGGCTGCACCGGCTTGTTGATGTAATCGTCCGCACCCTGCTCCAGCCCGGATACCTCGTCGAACACATCTTCGCGCGCGGTCAGGATGAGAATGGGTACCCGGCTGGCCTCGCGGATCTGCCGGCATACCACCATGCCGTCCAGTCCCGGCAGCATCAGGTCGAGCACCACGACATCCGGCCTGGTTTCGAGAAAGCGGGACAGGGCGATATCGCCGCGGTTGACGATATCGATGGCGAATTCATAGCCGGCCAGGTAATCGGCCACCAGCGCGGCAAGCTTTTCATCGTCTTCCACCAGCATGACTCGATACATCGCATTCCTCCCTGCCGGCATTGTATAAGAGCTTTTTGGCAAAGTCGGCACCTGCAACTCCGAGCTGAAACTTCATACAAATTCATGACAATTTCGGTACCGCAGCGGGAAGATTTTTCACAGGCCTTTCTTTACGATGCAGCTTATCCGTTCCGGCCGGCATGCCGGGCCAGCATACGACTTTGTTCAAGGAGCAATCATGATGCATCAACAATGGACCAGGCCCTGGCTGTCCGGCCTGGTCGCCGCTTCGGCCTGCGCGCTGATCGCCGCTTGCGGCGGCGGCTCGTCCCAGGGCGGTGCCAGTCTGCAGTCGCTCTCTTCAGGCACCGGCGCCGTGCAAACGGAGGCGCAGGGCTTGCCTTTCGAGGTATTTTCGCCGGCCATCGCGCAAACCGCCATCGCCGAGAAGCGCCTGGTCACGGTGCGCGACGCGCAAGCCTGGAACCAGCTCTGGACGGAGCATACCGGCCCCGGCTTCGCCACCCGCCCGGTGCCGCCCGTCGATTTTTCCCGCAACATGGTGGTCGGCGTTTTCCTGGGCAGCCGGGGCGCCTGCGACCGGGTCGAGATCGCTTCGGTCAGGCAATTGCAGGAACCAGCGAGGATCGAGGTCGCCTACCGCGACATTCCGCCGCCGCCGGACATGGCTTGCATCGCCAGCATCGTCAATCTCGCCGTGCTGGCCACCATCCCGCGCAGCGAGCTGCCGGTGGAATTTGTCCAGGTCCCGGCGCGGCCGGCAAGTGAACTGGTGATCCGCAGCGGCTGGGAGTTCGGACTTTGTACTAACAATTGCAAGGGCGAAGTCGAGATTTCCAAGGACGGCGCCAGCTTGCAGGTGGAACGTCAGCGCAATGCGTCTCAGCCGAAACAGGGCCTGTGGGGCCAGGTCTCGGCCGAGGAATGGAATACGCTTGCCGCGAACTTCGCCAGCCTGCCCGATCTGGTAGTGGGCTGCCCCGGCTGCGCCGACGAAGGCCGCGAATGGCTGGAAGTGGAAAAGGATGGGAAGAAGAAGCGCGTGACCGTCAGCTGCGGCATGCCCTTCCCCGATGCCGGCACCCTGGCCGGCACGGTGCGCGGCATCCGCGGCCGACTCGCCGCCGCGCTCGGCTTGCCGGAATTCTGCACGCCGGGCAGCATCGCCTTCGAGCGGCTGGCGCCAACCGTCTTTACGTCCCGCATCGGCGACAGGCGCTTCGTCACGGTGCGGGATGAAGGCACCTGGAATGCATTGTGGCGCGAGCATGCCGGCGACGGCAGCGCCCCGCCCGCGGTCAATTTCGGCGAAAAAATGGTGCTCGCGGTTTTCCTCGGCGCCGACTCGGTCACCTGCGGCAGCATGCAGATCGAGACCGTGAGGCAGAACGCGCATCCGCCGCTCATCACGGTCGGCTACCGTGTGACCGACCCCGGCCCGAACGTGATGTGCATTGCCGCCCAGATTAACCAGTATTCGTTTGTGACGGTCCCGGCCTCGGGGCTGCCTGTCGAGTATCTGAAGCTGCAGTGAGCGCCAACACCCCATGCAAGGCTTTCGAGGCATGAAACATGAACCGGCATACCACCATGCTCGGCGCTGCGCTTGCCTGCCTCGCTTGTTTCGTTTTGCTTGCCATTGCCATGCTGACGGCGCCTCGCTGCTTGCAGCCATGTGCGACAAGCGGTGATGCGCCCAAGGCTCCAGCGGCACGGCCCGGGCAGGCCGTGCCGGCGCTCGGCCTGCGCGGCTGAATGTTTACTGATTGTTTGCTCACTGTTTGCGGCTTGAAAAACTCCATACAATACGCGCTTTGCATGCCGGCAAAACGGCAACCATCCTGGATATCCGCAGTGACGCGCGCCCTGACTTCCTCATCATTTCCACCCGGGCCCTCCTTGGCCCTTACCGCGATACTGGCCGGCTTGCTGCCCGGATCGGCGCCCGCTGCATATGCGCAGGCGCCGGCGGCACGCATGATGCCCGACGGCAGCAGGGATCTTTATCTAGGCATCGGCGCGCAGCGTGCGCCGCGCTACATGGGCTCCGGTGAGCGCGATACCGATCCGGCACTGCTTTTGCAGATGCAATGGAGCAACGGTGTTTTCGTATCCGGCCTTGGCGCCGGCCTGCACCTGATCGAAGGCAGCCGCCTCGAGGCCGGCCCGCTGGTCTCCATCGAACCCGGCCGCGATGCAACCGGCAGGCAGCGCGCTTCGGGCATCGGGGGCATTGGAGGCCTCGACCTGCCGTCGCTCGGTGCGGCAAGCCCCGCCTCCGCCAGCACGACCGAAGTCCTGCGTTTCAACCGCGTCAAGACCTCGCCGCAGGCCGGCGGCTTCCTCAATTACTATCTGAATGAAAACCTTCGCCTGGTGAGCAGCCTGCAGTATGGCTCCGGCAATAACCATGACGGCCTGCTGCTGAAGGCCGGCATTCAGCAGTCCATCGCCGCTGCGGCGCATCACCGGGTTTCGGTCGCGGCAAGCGCCACCTGGGCCAATGCCAGCCATACCCGCGATTATTTCGGCGTCTCCAGCGCAACAGGCGGCGTGCCTTCGTACCTGCCTTCGTCCGGCGTGCGCGACGTGCAGCTTGCCGTCAACTGGAACTGGGAATGGAGCACGCGCTGGATGCTGGCTTCGCAACTGTCCGTTACCCGCCTGATGGGCGACGCCGCCGACAGCCCCTTAAGCGAACGCCGTACCGGCATCGGCCTACGCACCGGCCTGGCCTACCGCTTCTGAATCCGGAATCGACATGAACCTGCTCCTGCGGCTTTTACTGCATCTGCTCCGGCACCTGGCGCCGCTGGCTGCGGTAGCCATCGGGGCCGGCATTGGCGCCGCGGCCGATGCGAGGGCAGTGGAAGGCACGGCCGGCGGCACCGCGGGCGCCATGCCGAATGCGGACTGGATGAGCTACCGCGATGCCTACCGCACCATGATCCGCTTCGAAAAATACGGAAAGCCCAAGCAGCTGATCCAGAGCCATTTCCGCGTCGTGCCGAAAGAGGAAGGCGCTTCGCTCGACGGCGTGCGCCTCAGCCTGGCAAGCCCGTCGGGCAGCCTCAACCTGCTGCTCGACGGCGCCGGGCGCGCGGTGTTTCCATTCCTGAAATCGGCATTCGACGACAATGCCCGGCTGCAGCTGAACCGCAGCGGCAATCGCTACACGATGCAGCAAGCCATCTCCATCATCCCGCGCGCCGACGGCATCTATGAAGCCGCCGAGCTGCATGCGGCATGCGAGCAGGCGCTTGCATTTCTGCGCGACATCGGCAGGCCGGGCATGCGGGATAAAAAGTGCG
Source organism: Noviherbaspirillum album (assembly GCF_035916955.1). Taxonomy (NCBI): domain Bacteria; kingdom Pseudomonadati; phylum Pseudomonadota; class Betaproteobacteria; order Burkholderiales; family Oxalobacteraceae; genus Noviherbaspirillum; species Noviherbaspirillum album. Next base: position 36,637 of record NZ_JAWIIV010000032.1, read on the forward strand.
TCGGCGTGCGCTTCGCCTACCCGCGCCAGGTGGAAGATCCGGCGCTATCGGTACGCGGCGGCGACCCGGGACATGCCGTGCTGCCGGTGGAATACGCCCCCGCCTTCGCGGGCGACGCGGGCCCCGTATTCAAGACCGTCACCTATCGCTTCAAGCCGCGCACCGACAAGCTGCAGGAACAGGTCCATGCCCAGCAAAGGCCGCTGGCCATCACTGCGGAATTTGAGTAAGTGGTCCTCAAGTTATATTCCTGTTTCATTTATCGATCCAAAAAATTCAATGCCGCTCACCTCCATTGCCAAGCACCTCATTTTGCCCCTTGCGCTTCTGGCTGCGTCCAAAAGCGCGGCTGGTCTCGACTGCGGCAAGGCCATCACCACGCCTGACATCAATCAGTGCGCATCGATCGAGCAGAAGAAAGTCGAGGCGAATTTGAACAAGGTGTATCAACGGGTTCTGAAGTCGCTGGGCCAGCAGGATGCGCCGCAGCCGTCGAGCGCGGCCATGAGGACCTCGTTCATTGCCGCGCAAAGGGCATGGATCAAATTTCGCGAAGCCGACTGCGACGCCGTCTACCAGAAATATGCAGACGGGACGATCAGGACTGTCATGTATATCGGTTGCATGCAACATCATGCGGAAAGGCGAATCAAGGATCTTGAAGCCTACGAGTCGGAATAGCCGCATCGCCTGCCCTGAAATCTTCCTGCCGTATTTCGCAGGAAGCGCCCCGGCAAGCAAACTTCAACATTTCCACGCATTGCCGTGCATCGCCCGGACTTGCCTTCTACCATAATGTCGGGATGGCGCAATGCGCACGCCGGGGATACCATTCCGCACGGCAGGCCCGGCGCGGTCTGCCGCCTTTCTTCTTATCCGGGTAATCCATGAAACAATACAAAGTCGTTATTTATCAGGAAGGCATGCTGGGTTCGCTGGTGCTCGGCGCCTCCAAGGTCGATCCGGTCCGCTTCACCGAGTTCTTGAACAAGAATGCCAGCCAGGGCTGGCGCGTGATCACCATGGAAAAGGACATACGGCGGATGCTGCTCCTCTGGAAAAGGGAAGCTTATGTCGTCGTACTGGAAAAAGACGCATGAAGACCGGTTTCCTGGCAGCGCTCGGCATCGCGGTCGCATGGGCATTGCTCGCCATCGCCCAGATATGGATTCAACCGGTGTCGGCGCAGGTATTCTTGAAGCTTTCCATCACGGCGGGAATACTCATTGCGATCATTTTCGTCGTTACCCTCGCCGTCAGGGAGTATTTCACGGAAAAGAAAATGAGAGACAATGGCTTCATCGATGGATGATGAATGCTGAGTGATGGATGGGCGGCAGCTCAATAGACGGCGGAGGAAGCAAAGATGCATGCAGACAATGAGCCCTTGCACATCACGGACATGGCGGCGCTGGAACGGCTCTACGGCGTTCCGGTCGCGGCTTCGATCAGCAAGGAGATCGATCACATCCATCCTCACTATCGTGCATTCATCGAGGCTTCCCCGTTTCTTGCGCTCGCTACCAGCGGTCCGGCCGGTCTCGACGTGTCGCCCCGTGGCGATCCCAGGGGCTTCGTCGAGATCCGCGACGAAAAGACGCTGCTGTTGCCCGACCGCCGCGGCAACAACCGGATCGACAGCCTGCGGAACATCGTATCGAACCCCAATGTGGCCCTGCTGTTCCTGATTCCCGGAATCGGAGAAACCCTGCGCGTCAACGGCCGGGCGCGCATCCTGATCGACCCGGCGCTACTCCTCCGCTTCGCCATCGATGACAAGCCGCCGCGCTCGGTGCTTGAAATTCATGTCGAAACCGTTTTCTTCCAGTGTTCGAGAGCGATTCTTCGCTCCAGGCTATGGGATGCGGCGCAGCACGTGGAGCGTTCGTCGTTGCCCAGCCTTGGAACCATCCTGCAAGACTTGAGCGGCCGGCAGATCGACGCAAAACACTATGACAGCGAATTGCCCGAACGCCTGAAGACCACCATCTATTAACGGGTGAATGCGCACGCTGGCATCGATTTCCCGGACGTGCATGCGGTGTGCGGACCGTCCGCTGACCGGTCCAGATTGACAGCTTGATCCCGTGCAGAAACGCCAGACTGGCGAAGATGCTGCGGCGCGGCTCGCTGGACCGCTGCGGATTTATGTCGGCAGCGTCTTCGGTTGGATCGCGACTCTACTCGACTCGGGCGTGAAATCAGTTTCCGGCCATCGCTCCAGGGCTTCAGGCAAGGGGCGCGATATGTACACGAGTGCTGGATTGGATGCGGTGGTGCTGCCGCAGTGCGGACATTCGATAATGCCGGAAGGCAAACCCTGCGAAAAGCTCTTGCTGAAATGCTCGACCTCATAGGGTCTTCTGCAGAAGGCATTGCTGCACTTTTCTAGCCGGACTGACATGGGCACGTCTCCTGGAATTTCTTAATTTATTTCTTATGGTCGATACGGCTCATTCAGAATAGCGCTTATTTGCCGGAGTTCAAGGCATGCCGCAAATTAAAGATAGTATGGGCTCGCAACCAAACGTTAATGCAGCAAAGGCATTATTGCATCGAATCAACGCCGATTGCTGAAGTATGCGCTGCATGATTAATCCGCCGTGCACGCCCGGAATCTTATGAAAAAACAAAGCGTTCAGCATGGAGTGGCTTAATTTGGAACAAAGGCTAAAAGCGCGCTAGTCCGGATGCTTTTTCATGTCATTGCATTGCTTTTCTTTTCCTGGCTTTTCGGAAGCGGGCAGACCGGGCGCGGTGTGCGAAATGCCTTTTTCCCTCAGACCGCATCATTTCCGACAGCGCTACTCAAGATGAAACTTGTAACGTGGAACATTCAATGGGGGCGCGGCCTCGACGGCCGCGTCGATCTCGACCGCATCGTCGACCATGCGCGGCGCTTTGCCGATTTCGATGTGCTCTGCCTGCAGGAAGTCTCCGCCGGCTTCGCCGATCTCGCGGGCAACGATGACACGGACCAGTTCGCCGCCTTTGCATCGAGGCTTCCGCAATTTTCGCCCGTCGTCGGCATTGCCACCGACCTGCCGGATGGCACGGGCAAGCGCCGGCGCTTCGGCAATATGATCCTGTCGCGCTATCCCGTCCGCCAGACCTTCGCCCACCTGCTGCCATGGCCGCCGCATGCCGGCGTCAAGAGCATGCAGCGCGTCGCGGTGGAGGCGACACTCGATACGCCGCTCGGCCCGCTGCGGGTAACGACCACGCATCTCGAATACTATTCGCCGCAGCAGCGGCGCGCGCAGGTGGAGAGGCTGCGCCTGCTGCATCAGGAAGCATGGCTGCATTCCCGAAACGAGCCGATGGGCCAGGCTTCCGACGGGCCCTTCCATGTGCCTCGGCGAGGCGGCCCCGCGATCCTGACCGGCGACTTCAATTTTCTGCCCGACTCATCCGACAAGGCCCTGCTGACTGCAAGCATAGACGGTGAAACTCCGGCATACCGTGATGCCTGGGAAGTGCTCCACCCCGCCGCCGAGCGCCCGGCCACCGTTGGCCTTTACGACAAGGCGCAGTGGCCGCAGGATCCGTTCACCTTCGATTTCATCTTTGTCAGCAGCGACCTGGCGCCGCGGGTCAGGGAGGTGCGGGCCGATCCCCACAGCGATGCATCGGATCATCAGCCGATGATGATCGAGCTTGCCTAGGAACGAAGACCGAATCAGCTGCGAATCGCGGACGCGCATCAGGGGCGCGCATCAGCCGCCCTTGGGCAATGCCCCGGAATCGAGCACCCTGAGGTGAGTCAGCCTCCATGCGCCTTCCGGCGCGAGCAGGCGCACGCAGGTGCCCGCCACTTCGGCTTCATACTGATGTTCAACCTCGTCGTACAGCTCCAGGTAGGCATGGAAGGATAGCGAATCCGAGCCCGAGGTCTCCTCGGCGGACACCATGATGGCACCGATATGCGAGGGTCCTTCAAGATTCGCCTGTTCGCGCGCCGTGCTGCCCTTCTCACTGCGGTCAACCGCGGCGGCAATGTCCCTGTCGAGATACCGGATGGCTTTCTTGGCTGCATTGGCGGGCATGCGTTCTCCTGCATTGATGGAAATATCCATGTGACCATGCAGTGTCGCGCAAGTTTAATCTCTGCATCGCTAGCCGTGCTTTAACGCCGCATCTTCCGAATGGCTATGGCCAAGTCAATGTCGATGCCCAAAGGCAGGATAATTAAAACAAAAAAGCGCGAGGAAAATCCTCGCGCCGGCATGCTTGTCCGCGCGGCCACCCACGGCCGCGCTTATGATCAAGCAGGGATTACCAGACGGCCTTGCCGCTACCGTCCTTGACTTGGCTCGTCCAGGCGTCCTGCACCATCTTCACCACCGGTGCGGGCATGGCGACATAGTCCAGTTCGGTGGCCATTGCGCCGCCGTTCTTGTAGGCCCAGTCGAAGAATTTCAGCACTTCCTTGCCTTTAGCCGAATCCACCTGGTTCTTGTGCATCAGGATGAAGGACGCGCCAGTGATCGGCCAGCTGCTCTTGCCGGCCTGGTCGGTCAGCACCACGGCGAAGCCCGGCGTCTTCGACCACTCGGCACCGGCAGCGGCAGCCTTGAAGGTTTCATCATCGGGTTGCACGAACTGTCCATCGCGGTTCTTCAGCTGGGTATGCGACATCTTGTTCTTCTTCGCATAGGCGTACTCGACGTAACCGATCGAGTTCTTGATGCGCTGCACGTTGGCCGCAACGCCCTCGTTACCCTTGCCGCCTACGCCCGTCGGCCACTTGACCGCGGTGCCCGCGCCGACTTTCGATTTGAAGTCAGGGCTGGTCTTGGACAGGTAATCGGTGAACAGGAAGGACGTGCCGGAGCCGTCGGCGCGGTGAATTACGGTGATCTCGTCGGCCGGCAGCTTGACGCCGGGGTTGAGCGCGGCGATTTCAGGCGCGTTCCACTTCGTGATCTTGCCGAGGTAAATGTCTGCAACCACCGGACCGGTCAGCTTGATCTGGCCGGGGGTGATGCCTTCGATATTCACGATGGGTACCACGCCGCCCATGATGGCGGGAAACTGCATCAGGCCGTCGGCTTCCAGATCTTCCGCCTTGAGCGGCATGTCGGAGGCACCGAAGTCCACGGTTTTGGCCTTGATCTGCTTGATGCCACCGCCGGAGCCGATGGACTGATAGTTCAGGCCGGTGCCGGTGGCCTTCTTGTATTCCTGTGCCCAGGCAGCATAGATCGGATAGGGGAATGTCGCACCCGCACCGGTGATGTCAGCCGCCACGGCGCTGGAAAAAACAGTGGCTGTGATCGCCAGTGTTCCGAAAGATTTGATGAACTTGCCAAGACGCATGACTACTCCTTCGTTGTGATTTATCAAAACGTTGGCAACGATACCCATGAATTGTGACTTGGATATGACTTGATTCCCATCCCGGAAAAATTCCTGATGCCGGATCGGTGCAATGCGGACTTCTGCGGTCTGGCAAGCTTGTCATCGTCATGACATGCCGTGCGTCTACCATGGCGTCAATGAAATCCGTGGATGCATCAACGAACGAATGCCTGATTCTCTGTCCCCGACCATGAATGCACCGTTGCTGCCAGGCGAACTGGCGGCACGCGCGCTGCGTCCCGCCGTTGTCTATGCGAAGACCGCGCGCGGACACGAGGAGGTGTCCATGCGCACTTACGGCTTGACGCCGAAGCAGCGCAGGGTGCTGATCATGATGAACGGCAAAAAGGATCTTGCGGCGATCGCCGGATTCGTTCCCCAGCAGGAACTGACTGAGGCGGTGCCTTTCCTGCTGGCGGAGAAGTTCATTTCGGAAAAGACCGAAATGTCCGGCAACGCCATGAAGGAAGATGACGATGCCTTCGCCGGCGTCGCTGAAAAATCCGGGGAACGAACAGAGGATCGCGCAGCGCTTGCCCCGATCAAGCAGATGATGACTGCTGCGGCCACACAGCACCTGGGGCTTCTTGCCAGCGATATTGTCAGGCGTATCGAGAATGCCGGCGACCGCGCCGCGCTGCAGTCCGCGGCCGGATACTGGCATATCGCCATTCTCGAATCGAAAACCGGCGGCGACAAGGCCGGTTTCTATCTGGCGGAAGTGCGGCGGGCGATGGCCGCGCTGTAAGCTGTAAGCGCCGCCTCCGTATTACCCTGCCGCGCCAAGGCGCTTGATAAGCGCCGCGGTGAATTCCACGGTGGACGCCGTACCGCCGAGATCGCGGGTGCGCACATTGTCTTCCAGCAGCGTGGCCTGTATTGCGGCACGCAGGCGCTCGGCCAGTTCCGGCCTGCCGGCATGCTCGAGCATCAGGCCCGATGCCAGCAGCAGCGATACCGGGTTGGCCACGCCCTTGCCGGCAATGTCCGGTGCGGAGCCATGCACCGCTTCGAAGATGGCGCCGTGCTCGCCGATATTGGCACCCGGCGCGAGGCCGAGTCCGCCCACGAGGCCCGCGAGTTCATCCGACAGAATGTCGCCGAACAGGTTGGTGCACAACAGCATGTCGAATTGCCAGGGATTGAGCACCAGCTGCATGGCGCAGGCATCGACGATGCGGTCGTCCACCTCGACCCGGCCGGCATATTCCTTGGCCACATCGCGGGCGGCTTCCAGGAAGATGCCGGTGAGTGCCTTGAGCACATTGGCCTTGTGGACGATGGTGATCTTCTTGCGGCCATTCCGCACCGCATATTCGAAGGCGAATCGCGCGATGCGGCGGCAGCCGTCGCGGGTATTCACGCCGGTGGAAACCGCCACCGCGCGCGGGTCGTCGCCGACCGGAATGAAGTGCTCATGCGCGACATATAGACCTTCGATATTCTCGCGCACGAGAACGATGTCGATCTTCTCGTAGCGGCCGGGAATGATGGTCTTGGCCGGACGCAGGTTGGCATACAGCTTGAACTCTTCGCGCAGGCGGACATTGACCGAACGGAATCCGCCGCCCACGGGCGTGGTCAGCGGCCCCTTGAGCGCGAGCCGGGTGCGGCGGATGCTATCGAGCGTCGCCGCGGGCAGCGGATCGCCGCCGGCTTCGATGCCGGCCATGCCGGCGCTGCAGGTTTCCCATTCGAACGGCGATCCGAGCGCTTCGAGCACCTCGACTGTTGCCTTGGTCACTTCAGGTCCGATGCCGTCTCCCGGTATCAGGGTCGCCGGTATGGCGTTGCGCGCAGTTCCCATTGCTACCTCCATGTTGTTCGCTAGTAAGCATCCGTCGATGTATTCCGCATGATAGCCGCTAATGGCTGTCATCGAGCTTTCAGCGAGGAACGGCTCGGTACCGCTGCTGCGGCACCAAGCCGTCACCGGTTCAGCTTTGCATCGCTGCGCTGTCGCCTGCGACCGGTTCGGCCGGCGGGTCGGCAGGCGACACCAGCAGGCGGTCTATCCGCTGACGGCCCATGTCGACCACCTCGAAGCGGTAACCGGCTGCCTCGATATGGTCCGATGTCTGGAGAACGCGGCCGAACCGCGTTAGCACGAAGCCCGCGAGGGTATGGTGGATGCCCGAGGCTTCATCCGGAAACCGGATGTCACCCCCCAGGATTTCGCGGAACCTGTCCAGCGAAATGCCGGCATCCATCAGCCAGGATTCGTCGTCGCGCTGGAACGCATCGTCTTGCCGGACTTCCCCATCCAGGATGGACACCTCGCCGACGAGCGCACCCATCATGTCGCTCAGGGTAATCATTCCCGCGATTTCGCCATACTCGTCAACGATCAGCGCGAGTTCGGCACGATTCTGCTTCAGCGTTTCCAGCAGGTCCATCGCGCTCACGGATTCCGGGACATACAAGGGCGATTTCAACGCGCGCTCGATATCGATGTTGGTAATCGAATTGCTGCGTATTACCTGCGCGAACAGAGCCCCGGCATGCACGATGCCGATGACATCGGAACGGTCGCCGCGGCACACCGGAGACCCCATGCCATTGCAGCCGATACGAATTACGAATGTCATGTTCCTGACAGATGGAATGCGGGCACGAATAAAGACAAAAAAGATATGGCAGCGAGATGCAGATGCAGTTGAAGATGCAAAAAAGCTCGCCGAAGCGAGCTCCCATTCATGTTTTTCGGTATCCGCCGAACGCCCCTGCTATCTGCATGGTGCCCCGGCTTTCACGGCGACCCCATGCTATCTGCATGGTGCCCTTGCACCGAGACTGATAGCAATTGCATGCGAATACCCCTGCAGTATTATTGGCCGGTCAATCGGCGTATTCGCCCGAGTGTGGGTAGAACCGTTGTTTGTGAACCGGCATGAACCGACGATACGGTCGCTTTGTACGATACCCGACGTTCTGGGAAGGAATTGCCAGGCCTGATTCGTCGGGCCTGATACCCTTGAAGTCATCGCTGCGGTATCGTGCTGCGCCGCGATTCTTCGTCGTTTTATCGCGGCACGGTTCGTGGATAGCGGCGAGGCGAAGTATTTTAAGTGCCCTTGCTCCAGATTTAAACGCCAGAGGCATTCGAGACTTTAATACTCTGGTCACCTTGCCGAACTTCGTGCATTACACCTTCTCCAAGTCCTTTTGCAGGCCGCCCCCGATAAAAGCCGCCACCAGCACGTCCAGGCACCGATACGGACATCCTGCAGCGTGCCTCGGCCAAACGGACTGCACCTGACGACCGTCAACACGAAGGAGTAGATCATGCAAAGAGTATCCGAAGTCATGTCGCGCGATGCGCGTGTCGTGTCTCCCAGGGAAACGCTGCAGCGCGCGGCGCAGCTGATGGACGAGCTGGATGTCGGCGCGCTGCCGGTCTGCGACGGGGAACGCTTGGTGGGCATGGTGACGGACCGGGACATTACCGTGCGCGGCATGGCAGCCGGAAGGCTGCCGCAGGAAACACCTGTCGAAGATGTGATGAGCAACGAAGTGCGCTGGTGCTTCGAAGACCAGCCGCTGGATGAAGTGATGCAGCAGATGGGATACAGCCAGATCCGCCGCCTGCCGGTGATCGCGCATGATGATTCGCGCCGCCTGGTCGGTATCGTGTCGCTCGGAGATATTGCCACCCGCACAGCGGGACAGGAACGTCCCGGACTGGAACGTCTTGCGGAAAAGGTTTCCTCGCAATCCGGTCCGATCGGGCCGACCGCCAGGATAGGCGCGGACAGCGGCGGTGCCGCGGTTGCGTCCGGCGGTGCGGGCGGCACGGGCACTACCGGACTGGCAGGTATCGGTACGGCAGGCGGCACCGGGTCTACCGGAACCGGCGCCGATGGATCCATCGAAACCGCTCGTCCGACGTACGGAAGCCATGGAAGCAGCGAGAGCGGCGCCACGGGCTCGCCAAATGACGTGGGGCCCGCCGGGGATTACAGCCGCTAACGGGCAGCCTCGCAGCTGTAAGTTCTAGCGACGGTGCCGGCATAAATTACCGGATCGCCCGGTAAAGTGCCGGCATGACCGGGGCATGGAACTTGCAACGCTTCCGGTTCGAAGGCTGGGAAGGCTGCGAAGGCAACTTCAGCGTCACACGACCAGCCGGGGTGCGGCGCCGGACATTACTTCCGATGCATTCAAAGGCCTGCAAATGCAGCATCCATCATCCACCACACTTCTGGGAACATCATGGCAACAAGCACACTAGACCCCGACTACACTCCCGAACCGGACCGCAGGCTGCCTATCGGTCACGACACCGACGCACTCGGCCCCAGCGATTTATCGGATACCGGAAGCGACGTGCAAGGCGGATTCAGAGCAATCGAGAGCGAACTGCTCGGACTCGGCCTGGACCGTGGCACCAACGAGGATTCCGACAGCCGCTATCTGCCGGCAAGTCCGGGAGATTCCGATTCGACCGGCACCGGCGAAAGCACGACCACCGGAAGAAACATGGATATCGAAATGGCTGGAGACATCAATGTCGATCGCATAGATTCCATCGAGTCGCCCGACGCCCTTGATACCGATCCTCTCGATGACGATGATGCCGACGATGAGTAAGCCGGCACTGCCGAGCTTGCGCAAAGATGGAGTTCGGGCCAGCGGGGGCCTGCAGGGCGATATCGAATTTCCCGACGGCCTGATATGAAATTATCCGCGGTCCACCATCGGCATCGCAAGCGACTCCCGGACCGCACAACGAGCCCCTGAGCGCAACGTCTGGCATCACAGGCTTGCCTGCACGGCAAAGAGGCCGCCCGCTGGTCCACTGACCCGCTGACGGCCCGCTGTTTTCAGCGCAGCGTATTTGCGGGAACCAAGGCACCAAGTCGGCCACGGGGGTCGACTTGGTTGCAGCGCCTTTCCCTTTGACTGCCTTGGGAACCGCAGTCTTCGCATCGACTTTTGCAGCAGCTTTGTTCGCCATTTTCACGCTTGCCTTGCTGGTTCCCTATGCGACCGTACCGGTCGAACCCGGTGATGTGGATTGCGCAGTCGCACGAACAGCTCCACCGATTAAGATTGCGCCGCAACCACGGCATGAACGTTGAAAGTCTCCCGATGCGCATGACGGGCACCGGCAGCTTCTTTGCTTCTTTGCCTCGCTGCAGACCATGCCGTTCAGGTGGATGCGCTGTGCGCTGAGATACGCAAACAACCGCATCCTGCATGGGTCGCTTGATGGAGCTTGGCATGACGATCACATCGCATCCTGTTTCAGGATGACTGACCGCCTGCTTTTAATCAGGGAAGGTAAGTATGGCGCCGTAAATTATTAATCTTTCGCTTGCCGCTCACGAAAGACGACGGCATATGGAATGGCAAGGCCGGGGAATGTCGCTGCAGGCTGAGTCGTACGTTGGAGTTGTACGCGTGGCCGGACGCAAGCAGGAGTATGCGTATTGGCACAACGGACACGAAGGGCACGAGGGGGCCGACAGGATTGCAAGCGCGCAAAAAATGAAGGCCGCTCTAGGCGGCCTTTTCAATCATGATGCCTGGCTCCGGCGTCGATGCATGCGCACATTCTTATCGCATGCCGTCGACCGAGCGGCTTGTTATGGCGTCTCCACGGGGATTCGAACCCCGGTACTCACCGTGAAAGGGTGATGTCCTAGGCCTCTAGACGATGGAGACAGAAACCTGTGTTGTGTTGCGGGCGCCATTCTACTCGATCTTTTCCAAAACGCATAGAGGATTGTGAACCGAATCCTCCATTTGCAGGCAGCGGCCCGTTTTTCNGTTGTGTTGCGGGCGCCATTCTACTCGATCTTTTCCAAAACGCATAGAGGATTGTGAACCGAATCCTCCATTTGCAGGCAGCGGCCCGTTTTTCCGAAAGCATGCGCGTTTAATGTTGATCGCGCTCAAGTCTGCGGCGCTCCGTGTTTCTCGACGTCCAACTGCGCAGCATCGTCCAATACGCCCCGTTAACCCCCTTCTATAGTCAAAGCGCTTGCAATCGAGACAAGCATGCGGCTGCAGCAGCCTGCAGTCAATTTCCCATCCTGATGATACTTGGCGATGATGAACAATCTGACAATTACAGAACCGACACATTTTTCAGCGCCCTCCCTGGCGGGCGGCGCGATACTTCTCGAAATCGGGGCTGAATATGGACTGGTCGACCTGCTGCGCCAGTCACGAACGATTTCGGTCGGCGAAGCCGCCTTGCACAGCGGCCTCCCTCCCGCAGCCGTCACACAATATCTTGAAGCGCTGGCCAGCGCCGGTCTGCTGGAACAGGCAGAGGCGATGGCCGGAGGCGCGGCGCCCGCATACAAGGGCACTGCCGCGCTGGCGCGGGCGATTCACGACGTGGGCTACCTGTCCTGGGGACTGCGCGCCTGCCAGCCCCTGATCGCCAACGCAAGGCGATTCCTGGTCGATCCCGGCCAGGCCCGGGAAGACCACCAGAGGGACGGCGGGCTGGTGGCACGCACCTCCCAATGGATGGGCGAGCAGTCGTTCTATCCGCATGCGGAAGAAACCATCCTGGCATTGCGCCCCCGCCATTTCGTCGACCTTGGCTGCGGGTCGGCGCGCCTGCTGGTCAAGATTCTCCAGAAGCTTCCCGATAGCCGGGGCACCGGGATCGACATGAGTTCCAAGGCGTGCGCAGATGCGCGCCATGCCGCTGCCGGCGCCGATCTCGGACAGCGGCTGAACATCATTGAAAGTCCGATACAGTCGCTGGCCGACGACCCGTCGCCGCTGGCAGGCGCCGACGTCATCCATGCGGGCTTCGTCCTGCACGACCTCATGCCGGACGACGAAGCGGTGCTTGACCGCCTGCTTGCCGCGTGCCGCGAGGCTTCGCCAAAAGCGACGCTGGTCGTGGTGGATGCCGTGCCCTTTGCGAAAGACGAGCAGGAGCGCCTGTTTTCCGCCGCCTTTTCCTACCTGCATCACGGTTTCATGGGCCGCGAACTGCAAAGCGAAATGGCCTGGTCGGAGCGTCTGGCGCGCGCCGGCTTCAGTGCGGTCGAAGTCAGCAAGCTCGGAATTCCCGGCGGCCGCCTGTTCCTGGCGCGCGGCAAACAGCATTGACGCAAGCGAAAGCCCGTCACAGCAAACGAGAGCAAGCCGGGGCAAACAGCGGCAAACAGCGCTCGCGCATAAAAAATCATTCGCCAACCCAAACCATCGCCAACATCGAGGACATCACATGACACCAGCCATTCAGCACCTCATCTCGCGCATTCAGAACCACCGCTGCCATTCGCATCCGATTTTCATGCACTGGGCGCAAGTCGACCCCGAGCCGGAGGTTATCGGCGCGCTGTTCCACCAGATCCAGAAATTCTGCGCCGCCACTCGCCCCGGCGGCAATTTTCCCGCCGCGCTGGATCTGCTCGGCATGAGCGAGCAGAGCGGACTGATGCAGGAGATCGTCGAAAGCGAAGAAGACCATGGTCCTGAACTTGCGATGATGGCCGGCCATATCATCAATCGGGCCGCAGAAACGCAGATTCATCCGGAATTGCAGGACCAGGCCGCCATTGAAAAATGGCTGAAGTCATGTTCCGACCGTCTGCTCGGCAATCTGCCGGGCTATGACCCGGCATCCGGCCTGACGGTGCAGGCAAGGGCGGCCATTGCGGTATTCGAGCGGCGCCAGCGTACCGACCGCGACAGCACCTTCAGGAACATGGGGTCCGCGCTGGCGCTGGAAATGATCTCCAACCGCCATCTCATTCCCGGAGAAAAGCTCTGCCTTGTAGACAGCGGGCTGTACCGTGCCACGCTGGATGAACCCGAAATGCATTATCTGCTGGAACACTGGGGAGAGATCGGCGCCGAGCAGATGCATGAGAAAAACGCGATCGAGGCGGTCCAGCATCTTCTGACGGAAGAATCGGCCAGGCAGATCACCCAGGGAGCTGACGAGTTTCTCGATTCGCTGACGGGATTGTGGGATGTGCTCGATGCATCGCTGCTGCGCTCCGGCTATACCGACGACAGACTGGCCGCTTGAGCCAGCTCCGTAAAAGCGGTGACAGGTTTCAGGCCTGTCGCCGCAACCGCTCCGGCGCCGACGCACCGGTGGTGGAACTTCACTGCAAACAGGAACGTAAACAAGGAGCAGGACCGTGCCCGCTTATCTCATCGGAAAAATGGAAATTCGCGACCATGATGCCTATGCGCGCTACAAGGCAGTGACGCCGGAAATCATCAAGCGACATGGAGGCCGCTTCCTGACGCGCGGCGGGGAAAAGATCACGCTGGAAGGCAAGGAGGAAACGCGCCGCATTGTCATCGTCGAGTTCGACAGCCCGCATACGGCGGAAGCATTCTATCGTTCGCCGGAATATCAGCAGGCGATGAAACTGCGGGAAGGCGCGGCATTGATGGACCTGATGATCGTCGGAGGCTTCGAGTGAAGAAGCAGGCAGCCCCGGCGGCACGTGTCTTTACATCGACGGCATCGGCATCGACACCTCCGATGCCGATCGCCGGACGCGAGGCCGCGTCCATACCCCTGATTGCGTTCGCCGCCCTGGTCCTAGGAGCAGCCGCGCTTGCCTGCGGCGGTGTCTTCATACGGCATAGCGAACTGCCGCCCACTGCCAGCGCGGTGTATCGCGTCGGACTGGCGGCACCGCTGCTGTTCTTTCTAAACATGTTCGCTGCACGAAAAGCGCAGCAGGGTTTCCCAGCACCGCAGGTCGGAATCATGCGCGGCCACCGGCGGCTGCTTGCGGTCGGTTTCATATTTTCCGGCAATCTTGCGCTGTACCACTGGGCAATGAGCCTGACGACGCTGGCCAATTCGAATCTCCTGGCCAATCTTGCGCCCATTTTCGTCGTGATCGGCGGCCGCATCTTTTTCAAGCAGCGTTTCAGCAAGGGCTTCCTGGCCGGCATGTCGATGGCGCTTGTCGGCGCCTTCGTGCTGATCAGCGCGAGATTCGATCTGCGTTCCGCATTTTTTCACGGCAACCTGCTTGGCGTGGCGAGCGGCATGTTCTACGGCGCTTACCTGCTTGCGGTCAGCCGCATGCGCGCCGAATTCGATACGACCGCCGTCATGGCCTGGAGCAGCCTCGGCAGTTTCCTGGTGCTGTTGCCGGCCGCCTTGCTGATGGGAGAGCAGCTGATGCCGCAGACACTGCATGGCTGGCTGGTCCTGCTTGCGCTTGCGCTGGTATCGCACGTCGCCGGCCAGGGCATGATCGCGTACGCACTGGCAAAGCTGCCTGCGGGATTATCGTCGGTGACCCTGCTGATACAACCCGTGATTGCCGCTGCTCTCGGATGGTTTCTGCTCCATGAACGGCTCGATGCGGCGGAGATTGTCGGCGGCCTTATCGTGCTGGCCGGTATTGGCGTGGCACGGCGTTTTTCCTGACCGGAAAAACAGCGATCGTTCCTGCAGGACTGCATCTTGCAGCCGCTATCAACATACTCACCCGCTTTCAAATCAGATCCAGGAACAAACAGCATGAGTTTTTACCCCTGTCACTCAGACCCGGCCTGCCTTGTTTTCTATGCCCGCATCGTCGCCCGCCGCCCCGGCGCGGTCTGCCTCGACAAGTCTTACTTCTATCCCGGCGGCGGCGGACAGCTTTCCGACCGCGGCGTGCTGCGATGGGTAGACGGCGAAGCGAACGTTACGCATATCGAGCCGGAAGACGGCCGCTTCTGGCACTGCATCGATGCTGACATTCCGAGCGACGATGTGATCGGCGTCATCGACGAGCATTTCCGCAGCCTGATGTGCCAGCTGCATACCGATCTGCATCTGCTCAACGCGCTCGTCTACCAGCACTTCGACAGTGCGCTGGTCACCGGCGTGCAGATGGCGGCGGACGGCACGGCAAGAATCGACTTCGACCTGCCCGGCGCCGACAACCAGAGGCTGAGGGACATCGAACCGGAATTGAACGGCATGATCCTGGCGGACCTTCCGGTGCATGCCTTGTACGTGCCGGCCGCCGAGGTGGAACGCGAGGCAGGCCTGGTGCGCAGCCGCTCGGTCGCGCCGCCCCGCCAGGACAACGACATGGTGCGCATCATTGAAATCGAGGGACTGGACCGCCAGGCGTGCGGCGGAACGCATCTGGCGCGGACATCGCAATCAAGGCCGGTGCGCATACTCAAGATCGAGAACAAGGGGCAGCGCAACCGCCGCATCAGGATAGGGCTGGTCGATGATGCCGCATGACGCGCGCGCAGGCACGTCATGCGGCATCATGCATTCAGGCTGGCGGCCGGCATGGCGTCATGCGGTTGGGCCGGAGCGCGCTTGACCGCATTGACGAACTGGTTCGGCGTGATGCCGTAGACGCGTTTGAAGTGCCTGACCAGGTGGCTCTGGTCGAAGAAGCCGGCATCGGCTGCGGCACTGGCGCCGCTGCTGCCACTGGCCAGCATGCGGCGCGCATGCTCAAGCCGTATCTGGGTCAGATAGGTGTAGGGCGACAGGCCGAACTGCTTGCGGAACACCCGCATGAAGTGAAATTCGCTCAGCCTTGCCACGGCGGACAGTTCCGCCATGGTAATGGCTTGCGCATAATGCGCGCGCATGTGCTCGATTGCCGCCTTCAGCGGTCCGGTCTCGCGTCCCAGCCTGGCCGGCTTGAAGCGCGGCTCGCCGTAGCGGCCGTACAAGGCGCCGACGGCGTCGAGCAGGCAGGCTTGCCGTTCGACCGGATCGCAGCTGGTCTCGAACACCGCATGCGCCTGCAGCATGGCGCCGGCCAGCGCCGGATCCTCAATGCAGTTCCTGGAGAAATAGCAGGGACCGGTCCTGTCATGCGAAAGCGCCAGCGACAGCCGCTCAAGCGCATTGCTGTCGATGTAGAAGGCACGGTAATGCCAGCCCACGTCCTCGACGGCACCGCCCTCGTGGGGCTCATGCGGGTTGTAGACGAGTATCTGGCCGGGCGTCGAAATGTCGGAGCCGTGCTTCGTGATCGACTTGCCGGCACCGTTGAAAGTCATTGCGATAACGAATTCTTCATGCACATGCGGTGCGTACTGCAAATTGCGGAAGTGTGCCTTCAGGAAACTAATGCCTCTTACATCCTGGTCGGTCCAATAATTGGAGTGATTATTGGGGTCATGTTTCGCCATCCATACTCTCCACTGATGTACATTCTCGCCGAAACGACGTGCAGGAGCGCACGTGTCCGGACTGCGATGCCGACGGTAGGCGAACACTCTAGCGATTCATTGCCTGATATGCAATACCGCGCGCGCATGGAAAGCTTAAACAACAGGATTCGATGCAAAACTCAATTTCCATAAGGCAAAGCAATGCCGATAGATGATTCGCCGCGCCTGCCTGCTTCCTATGCCGAGTCGCGCGCACACTTCCTTGCCATGGCGACCAGGCTTGGCGCCGAGGTGACGAGCTATCCGCATCGTCCAGTGAAAGGGGGATACCGGGACGCGGCGCTCAGCACCGACTGCGCGTATTTCGGACCGGCGAATGCCGGCCGGCTGATCGTCATCGCCAGCGGCACCCATGGCATCGAAGGTTATGCGGGCGCGGCCTGCCAGTTGCATTGGATGGAAGGCTTCCGGGTCAGGCCGCGCAACCCCGACATGGCCTGGCTGCTGGTGCATGCGGTCAATCCCTGGGGCTATCTGCATGACCGGCGCGTCACGCAGGAAGGCGTTGACCTCAACCGCAACTTCGTCGATTTTCCCGTGCATCCGGTTGCGCAACCGTCGGCTTATTCCCGCTATCACGATATGCTGGTGGAAAATTTCCGTCCCTTGCCGCAAGGCATATTGAATGAAGCACGACTGCTTGCGCACGGGCTGACGTCGAGCCGCAGGCGCGCCCTTCAGGCAGCGATCACCGCCGGACAGCATGATCGCACGGACGGCCTGTTCTACGGCGGCCTCGAGCCGACGTCGAGCCGCAACGCATGGGAAGCCATCGTGCGCAGCAACGCACTGTGTCGTCGCCAGGTGTTCTTGCTTGACCTGCATACCGGACTGGGCAGTTACGGCGAAGGCGAACTGATCAGTTACCTGCCGCCGGACGCTCCGGACTTCAAGCGCATGTCGTCATGGTTCAATGGAGAGCTGAAATCGATGGCCGGGGGCGAATCCGTGAGCGCCGCCGTCGATGGCACGCTCACCGCGGCATTCGACCGCATGGTCTCCTCGCAAAGCTATGCGGTCGGGCTGGAATTCGGCACCGCTCCCGCGTTAAAGGTGCTCAATGCCCTGCGCTTCGACCAGTGGTATCACAATCATGAAGCGCAGCTGCCAGCGTCCTTGCGGGACAAGGCGAGGGAAAGAATGCGCGCAGCCTTTGCCAGCCCGGAGCGCCAATGGCTTAATCATGTTTTGACCCGCTTCGACGAGGTTAGCGCGCACATCGAAGCAGGACTTCTTTCCGCATGAGCGGACTGCGCCCAGGCGAGGGCACAGTCCGGAACGGGCAATGACGTCGACATCCAATTGCTCGTTCGCTCGCTTAGCCAAGCTGCAGCGGCACGAAGATTTTTACATCGTTGCGCTGCACCAGCAGGGCGACATTGCGGCCTGCCTTCGACGCAAGCGCGCGCAACTGCTCGGCGCTCGTCACCGGCGTGCCGTTGACCGACAGCACGATATCGCCGGGCTGTATGCCGGAGCGGGCCGCCGGACCGGCGACGTCCTCCACCAGCAGGCCGCCGGCCACGCCCGCCTCGCGCTGTTCCTGCCTTTCCAACGGACGAACCGCCAGTCCGAGCCGGCCCTGCTCCTGCTTTGGACTATCGGACTGCGCCAGCGACCCGTCCTTCAGTTCGGCGATGCTCGCAGTCAGCACCCTGGTCGCGCCGTTGCGGATGATTTCCATCTTCACCGCCGTACCGGGCGAAGTCGCGGCCACCAGCGCCGGCAGGTCGGCCGACTGCATGATTTCCCTGTCATTGAAACGCACGATGATATCGCCTGGTTCCAGCCCGGCGCGTTCGGCTGCACTGCCTTTCTCGACCGCGCTGACCAGGGCGCCCTGCAGCTTCTGCAAGCCGAAGGAATCGGCCAGCGCCTGGTTGACTTCCTGGATGCTGACGCCGAGGCGGCCGCGCGTTACCTTGCCATGCTTGACCAGTTGTTCCTGCACCCGGGTCGCCACGTCGATCGGGATGGCGAACGACAGGCCCTGGTAGCCGCCGGTACGGCTGTAGATCTGGGAATTGATGCCGATCACCTCGCCTTTCAGATTGAACAGCGGGCCGCCGGAATTGCCGGGGTTGACCGCGACGTCGGTCTGGATGAACGGCACATAGGTATCTTCGGGCAAGGCGCGCGACTTGGCACTGATGATGCCCGCGGTCGCGGTATTTTCCAGGCCGAACGGCGCGCCGATGGCCAGCACCGGTTCGCCCACCTTGGCGCCTGCCGGATCGCCGAGCCGCACCACCGGCAGGTTCTTCGCCTCGATGCGGATCACGGCCACATCGGTCTGCCGGTCGGTGCCCAGCACCTTGGCCTTGAACTCCCTGCGGTCGGCCAGCTTGACGGTGACTTCAGAAGCGCCGTCGACCACGTGGGCATTGGTCAGGATCAGGCCGTCGGGCGACACGATGAAGCCGGAGCCCTGCCCGCGCACCATCGGCGTTTCGCGCGGCATGCGTTGGCCGAAGAAGGGCAGCATGCCGGAGAAGGGATCGCGCGGGTCCATCTGCGGCCGGCCATTGGCGGCGGGTGTTTGCTCGGCCTTGCCAATGACGCTGATATTGACCACGGCGGGTCCGTAGGTCTGGACGATGCCGGAAAAGTCCGTTGCGGTAGCGACCCCGGGCACCGAGGTCACGACCGCCTGCGAGGCGCCTGCTGCCCCTGTAACTCCGGCAGCGGCGGTCGGCAGGGATGCTGCATCCACTCGGCCCCAGCCGGATTTATCGAAATAGGCGAAACCGGTAGCGCCGGCGGCGACCAGGGATGCGGCGACGATGCCGCGTTCGACTGTCTTGCGAATCATGTTGACTCCTTAGGAAGGTTCACTGCATGAGCGCATCCTAAGGACCAAAACTTAAACAAGACTTAAAGGAAAATGAATGACGCAGGCCAGTAAATATCTATTTGCTAATGCGCCGCAGCCGCGAACTCCACCGTGGCCAGCAGTCCGCCCTGCAAGTTCTGCAGGCTTACCTCGGCCCCATGCCGTTCGGCCACCTGCTGCACGATGGCCAGGCCCAGTCCGCTGCCGGGTACTCCAGTGCCCGGCACGCGATAGAAGCGGTCGAACACCCTGTCCAGTTCGGCCGGCGGTATCCCGGGCCCGCTGTCTTCCACCGTCAGTGCAAGCCTGTCGCCGCTGCGCCTGACGCCGACCGTCACCCGCCCATCTTGCGGCGTATAGCGGATCGCATTCTCGACCAGGTTGTTGAGCAGGATGCGCAGCGCCTCGGGATCGCCGGTCACGCCAGCTCCGCCACCTGTGCCGGATTCCGCGACGCCGAGATCGATGCCTTTGTCCTGCGCCGCCGGAGTCAGGTCCGAGACCACGCGGCGAGCCAGCGCATCGAGGTCGATCTCTTCCTGCACGTCGGCGGCGGCTCCGGGTTCCTGCCGCGCCAGCGTAAGCAGCTGCTGCACCAGGCGGGTGGCGCGCTCGAAGCCCTGGCGCAGCTCGGCGAAGGCGGCGCTGCGCTCGGTCTCGTTGCCGGCACGCTCGGCCAGCTGGATCTGCAGCTTGAGCGCGGTGAGCGGGCTGCGCAGTTCATGCGCCGCATCGGCGACGAAGGCGCGCTGCACATGGAGCGCATGATCGAGCCGCGCCAGCAGGTCGTTGAGTGCGTCGGTCAGGGGACGTATTTCCTGCGGCAAGGCACCGGCGCCGATCGGTGCCAGGCTGTCGGCGTCGCGCGCCTGCACCTCCCGCGCCACGCGGCCGATCGGCAGCAGGCCGGCGGTCACCGTCAGCCAGACCAGCGCGCCGAGAAAAGGGAACAGCAGCAGCAGCGGCTTGATGGTGCGCAGCGCGGTGTCGGCCGCCAGTTCGCGCCGCGCGCTGAGCGGCTGCGCCACCTGCACCACGGTATTGCCGTGCTGGGTGCTGTAGACCCGCCACGGACCGTCGCCGGTATCGATGGTTGCAAATCCCAGCTCGGCCCGCTGCGGCAGCGCCAGCCTTTCATGCGAGTGGTAGATGCGCAGGCCGCGCCCGTCCCAGATCTGGATGACGATATCGCGCGCCACGTCGGGCGGCGCATTGCGGCCCGGCGCCACCGGCGCGAACGGCTGGGTCGGCAGCGAAGCGGCGAGCTGCTTCATCTGGTAATCGAAAATCTGGTTGGCCTCTGCCTTCGCCTGGACGTACAGCAGCGCGCCGACGGCCGCAATGCCGATCGACAGGCCGACGCAGAGCCACAGCAGCAAGGCTTTGCGTATCGATTTCATGGCAGTTTCGGAATCATGTAGCCGACGCCGCGCACATTCTTGATGAATCCGACGCCGAGCTTCTTGCGCAGCGAATGCACATAGACTTCGATGGTGTTGCTGCCGACCTCGTCATCCCAGCCATAGATCTTGTCTTCCAGCTGACTGACGGAAAATACTGCGCCCGGGCGGTCGAGCAGCGCCTGGAGCAGGGCAAATTCGCGGGCCGACAGGCTCAGCGGCTGGTCGTTGAGCGTGGCCAGGTGCGACACCGGATTGAGCACCAGCGCGCCGTGCCGGATCACCGCATCCGCGCGCCCGGCCTGGCGCCGCAGCAGCGCATGGATGCGGGCCACGAGTTCATCGAGATCGAATGGCTTGGCCAGGTAATCGTCGGCGCCGGCATTGAGTCCGGCGACTCGGTCGGCCACGGCGTCGCGCGCGGTCAGGATCAACACCGGCACGAGATTGCCCTTGCCGCGCAAGCCGCGCAGCACCTCGATGCCATCCTTGCCCGGCAAGCCGAGATCGAGCAGCACCAGGTCATGCACCGGGTCGCCGAGCGCGGCTTCTGCGCTGCGCCCGTCCCGCACCCAGTCGACGGTAAATCCATCCTGGCGCAAGCCCTTGCGCACGCTGTCGCCGATCATCGGATCGTCTTCCACCAGCAAAAGTCTCATGTCGTTTCCATTGCGATGAATGTGGAATTATCGCGCTGTTTTGCAATGCTTTCAAAGCCGGGCCCGCAAGCTAGCGGGATTGAACACATTGCTCACCCATCGTTGAGTCAAGTTGAGTAACGCGCCCCAACCGGCGCGACGGTTCGCCGGGAGCAATCCCCTGTCAGCCGCCGCCGTCGGCCGCGGCCCCCTGCCCGCTGCGCGCCTGCCGTACCACCGCAAGAAAATTCGCGGTTTTCGACGAGCCATCGCTCTCGCGCGACGCCAGCGCCAGCCGCGTCTTCACGCTCATGCCGCCAATGTCCACATAGACCACCCCTTCCGCCTGTATCTGGCTGACGGAAGCCGGCACGATGGAAACACCGAACTCGGCGGAAACGAGGCTGACCACCGACGACAGCTGCGGCGCCTGCTGCCCCAGCGTGGGCTCGAAACCCGCCTGGCGGCAGGCGCTTACGATTTCGTCATGCAGGGTCGGACTCGCTTCGCGCGGGATCAGCACGAAGGATTCGCCGGCCAGCGCCGCCAGCGGCAGCTTTTTCTTCGCCGCCAGCGGATGCTTGACCGGCAGGACGATCTTCATGCGCTCGTTCTCGATCTGGTAGAGCGAGACGCCGGCAAAGGAACGACCCCCGGGGCGCAGGAAAGCCAGATCGAGTCGGCCTTCTTCCAGGTAGGCCAGCAGTTGCGCGGTGTTACCCTCGGTCAGGCTGAGCCCGACGCCGGGATAGGCGTTGCGAAAGGCGCGAATCAGCGCCGGCACTGCAGGATTGTATGCCGCCGAGGCGGTGAAGCCGAGGTTCAGGCGCCCTGTCTCGCCGCGTCCCGCCCGCTGTGCATTGAGTACGGCCAGCTGCGCATCGTCGAGCAGGCGCCTGGCATCGGCAAGCAGCGACTCGCCGGCTTCCGTCAGGGACACGCCATGCCCGGTGCGGCGAAAGAGCTGGACACCCATCTCGCGTTCGAGCGCCAGGATTTGCTGGCTGAGCGGAGGCTGGCCGATGCCTAGTTTTTCCGCGGCGCGGGTGACATTGCCTTCCTCGGCGACGGCGAGAAAGTAGCGGATATGGCGCAATTCCATGCTGGTATATGTAAAAACTATTTCTGGCAGATGTGCAAGATATTGGACAGTATAACGCCAAGGCCTCAAAATATGCGTATTTCGCTGCACTGCTGCCTCCTCGGGAGCGGCAAGCCAAGAGCCAGCCCAGCCTTTTCATCTTTGGAGGTGTTTTCATGTCGGAAGCCGTAAGCAAGAATCGGCCACAAAATAGACCGAAGTATGGCGTCATGACCTTTGCGGACATTGCGCACTACCGTCTGCCACTGGCAG
>NZ_JAWIIV010000033.1:0-57997 GCF_035916955.1 Noviherbaspirillum album
GCCTGAGCCCGGGACGCAGCTTCAAGCTGAGCGAACACCACTGGTTCGACGCTCACGACGACACCGATGCCGACTTCCTTGTCGTATCGGTGAGCATCGACGCCAGGAACAACTTCGCTGACCGCGGCAGCGCGCCGGTATATACCAACAGTTTCAGCTGCATCCGCCGCAAGATCCCGTACCGCCCCCGGCGCCAGCACAGGAAGCCGCGCATGCCGGGCCCGCAGACGGCCACGGTGGTCGGTCCGAAGGGACAGGAAATCCATACCGATGCGTATGGCCGCATCAAGGTGCAGTTCCCCTGGGACCGCTATGGCCGGCATGACGAGCGCAGTTCGTGCTGGATCCGGGTCTCGCAGCCATGGGCCGGTGCCGGCTGGGGGACGGTTGCGATACCACGCATTGGTCAGGAAGTGATCATCGATTACCTCGAAGGCGATCCGGACCGACCGATCTGCACCGGACGGTTGTACAACAGCGCGCANCGGTGCCGGCTGGGGGACGGTTGCGATACCACGCATTGGTCAGGAAGTGATCATCGATTACCTCGAAGGCGATCCGGACCGACCGATCTGCACCGGACGGTTGTACAACAGCGCGCAGCCGCTGCCGTATGCATTGCCGGGCGCAGCGCACGTGATGGGCTTCAAAAGCCGCTCGACGCCGGGCGGGGGTGGGTACTGCGAGATGGTGATCCATGACAAAAAGGGTCAGGAGCTGATCAACATCCATTCGCAGAAGGACATGGTCACTACCGTGCAGCACACGCAGGCCACAGTGGTGAACGGGCCGCACCAGACCAATACGGTGACGAACGGCTTTCAGGTGACGAAGGTGAAGAAGCGCGTGGAGCTGGAGTCGCAGACGGAGTTCATACAGTTGAAGGCGGCGACGGAGATCGTGCTGGAGGTGGGGGCTAGCCGGATACGGATGGAGGCGAATGGGAAGATCACGATACAGGGGCTGCATGTGGACGTGATCGGGACCAGTCGGATTGATTTGAATACGAATGGGGCAACTCAGGCACAAAACAGTGCTGTGCCGAATCTCGCTCATGCTGCAGGCTTCGTTCCGCCCGACTCAGCATCAGGAATGGCCGGACTGATGCAGGGTTTGCGGGGCGAGACTTCGGTGATGGAGAAGTCATCTGCTGCGCAGACACTCGGCAAGCATATCCGTACAGGTGCGCAGATTGTCGAAGAAATGTACAGAGGGCCGGCTCGGGACTTCTGGGATGGCATCGAGAGCGGCAATCCGGCGGACATTGCCTTGGCGGCAACTGGGTTCCTACCGATGGGTGCAGTAGGAAAAGTGCCTAAGGCGGCAGGGAAGGTATTGGCTGGTAATGGGGATAAACTAGCGAAAGGGACAAATACAGCAGAACTCGCTAATACAGGCCTTTCAAATAGGCATTTGTTAGGCAGTCTGAGCATACCAAAGAAAACAGGTAATTCTTTATTCTTAGGCACTCGTGAAGAAGCGATGGTTGATCTGGCTGAGATTCGATCAGGTGCAGCAACTCGAAATGGTGAAACATTTACTACATCGTCTGCCAGAACGTGGGGTACACACAATAGTTCAGTACACCCTATTTCTGGACCGAGCGTTGTGAATGTCTCTTCCCAAGAATACAACATCTTAGTTCAAGCACAGAAGCAAGGTATTGGAAAAGCCATGCTTACGTTGGAAAAAATGGCCCAAAAAAATTTACTTTCTCCAGAGCAGACAGAACGCACCAAGACCATCATCGACATAATGAGGAGCAGAAAAGGTGGCTAATACACAATCACTGCAGATCTTCCTTAATCAAGGGAAGCCCGAGCAAGATCTACTGATCTTTCTTGGTTCACTACTTGGTTTTCTTGTTGAGTCTACTGACTGTGAAATTCCCAATGCCACGGGTTTTGTCCAAGTGACAGACTATATACAAGGTTTTAAACAAGGACTTCTCATAACTTGGCCTAGTACTGCTCAACTAAGCTTGGAGCCGGCAGAGATTGCAAGAAGCATAGCTACCAATCTAGATGTCTCGGTTCTTCTCGAATCTGAGTTGGATGAGAATGGTTGGATACTAGCGAGCCCAAGTGGTCAATTAAAAAAAACCACTGTGACATATCTAGATGATGGCATCGATCTCGCAAATTATTAGAGCGTGATTAGTATCGTTTTGATAGGAAAGTGAGAAAGGTGGGGAACCTGTCAAGCCTTCTGCGTAAGGCAAGGTCGGAAAATTTCACCTGCCTTGCTGGCAAGAGCCCACTTTTGAATGATGGCGTCGTTTAGCGAAGTACACAGTATCGGCATTAGAAACGCAGCATTCGCTCAGCCTTAGCGGCTTTGCAGCGGCGGCGAACCTGGCACGGTGGATGTGCCGGTTGACCCGATCGAACCCGGCACGACTGGCTGGGGCATGGGGGCCAGCGCACCTGGAGGCGGAGCCGGCGGTGCAACGTTCACCGAGCCAGCCTGCGCCGGGGGACTGACAACAACGGTCGGCGGCGCGTTGGTAACGGGGGCTTGGCCCGCGACGGGGGCAGCAGGATTTGTCGTTCCGGCCGGAGCCTGCTGCGGCGCAGGTGTGGCAAATGCCGGTTGCTGCGGTACAGGCGGTTGCGGTGCCGGCCGCTGGGCCGAAGGAGGCGCTGCCGGCGCGCCGGCGCCCTGTGGCAGGGTGGGCGGCGTGGCGGCCGGAACGTTGCCCGCTGCCTGAGGACGATTACCCATGCCGCGCCCGGCAGGGACTGCCGTCGGTGGCGTCGCCGGGCGTGCCGGCGCTGTGGAAGTGATGCCGGCATCGCGGCCGGTTTCCGGCAATTCCACCCGTTTGCTTGCCCCGTTCTCCGACAGGATCACATAGCCGGGATGCACTTCCTTGACGGTGACGCCGGGCAAGACCTCGCTGTTGACGCGAATGGCCTGCGGCGGCTTGCCGTCGGCGCTGATGATGGCCACGCTGTCGCGTGCGCTGCCGGAAAAGATCACGCCGCGCAACTGATAGTTGCTGGCTACCGCGACCGGGGCGGCGCGGCCGCCGAACAGCGCGGTGGCGGCTTCCGGCCGCACTTCCGGCGCCGCGGCGCGCGGGGGAGCGGCCACCGGCCGCAGCGGCGGTTTGAACATCTGCAGACCCCAGTATGCGAGCGAGGCGCACAGCAGGATGAACAGCACAAAACTGATGGCAAGCGGCAGGCGCTTCATCTCATTCCTTTTCTAGTTCTCGTTATCATTGTTGCGCACCTCCCTGCATTTCCGTTCCCGCATCAGCGCACCAGCTGGTTGATCTCGATGATCGGCATCAGCACCGCCAGCACGATCAGCAGCACCACCACGCCCATCACCAGGATCAGCGCGGGCTCCAGCAGGCCGGCGATGGTCAGCGCGCGTCGCTCCAGGTCCTGCTCCTGCGCATTGGATGCGCGTTCCAGCATGGCGGGCAATTCGCCGGTCACTTCGCCGGCGCGGATCATGTGGATCAGCATCGGCGGGAAATGCTTGTGCGCCGACAGCGCGCGCGCCAGGCCCACGCCTTCGCGCACGCTAGTAGTGGCTTCCTCGACCTGCTCGCGCATGGCCACGTTGGACAGCGTATCGCGGCTGGTCTGCAGCGCGCGCAGGATGGGCACGCCGGAACCGGTGGTGATGGCCAGCGTGCTGGCGAAGCGCGCCGTGTTGAGACTGCGCTCGAACTTGCCGTAGAGCGGCGCAGTGAGCAGCCAGCTGTGCCATCGGTACTTGATTGCGGGATTCTTCAGCGCGTTGCGCCATATCAGGAAGGCGCCCACCAGCAACAGCGCCACGATCCAGCCGTAACTGCGCACGAAGTCCGAAATGCCGAGCATGATCACGGTCAGCAGCGGCAGCTTCTGCTTGGTGTTGGCGAACACCGAAACGATCTGCGGCACGACATAGGCCAGCAGGAAGATCACGATCGCAAACGCGACCACGGTGACGATGGCCGGATAGGTGAAGGCCAGGCGCACCTTCTGCACCAGCGAGTTGCGGCGTTCGATATAGTCGGCCAGACGCGACAGCACGCGCGACAGCTGGCCGATCTGTTCGCCCGAGGCGACCAGCGCGCGGTAGATGTCGGCGAAGTCGCGTGGATGCTTGGACAGCGCATCCGACAGCGAGGAGCCGCCCATCACCTCGGCGCGGATGGAGGCGACCAGGTCGCGCACATAGGTGCGCTCGGCCTGTTCCAGCAATGCGGTGAATGCCTGCTCCAGCGGCAGGCTGGCTTCCAGCAGGCTGGCCAGCTGGCGCGTGAACAGGGCCAGCTCGGTCGTGGACAGCTTGTCGCCGAAGGCGCGGCTGCGTGCCTGGCCGAGCTCGTCGACCTGGGCGGCGATGGCGTCGACCACGATTGGCACCAGCCCCTGCGCGCGCAGGTCCGAACGCGCCGCGCGGGCGCTGTCGGCATTGACGACGCCCTTGCGGGTGGCGCCCGCGGCATCGACGGCTTCGTAGCGGAATGCGGGCATGGCCTCAGTCCTTGGTTACGCGCAGCAGCTCGGCCGGCGTGGTGGTGCCGTCGGCCAGCCACCGTTCGCCGTCCTCGCGCATGGTTTTCATGCCGTCGCGCTGGGCGATGGCGCGGATCTCGGCTTCCGACGCCTGGTCGTGGATCTGCTTGCGGATCTGGTCGGTGGTGGTCAGCAGTTCATAGACGCCGACCCGGCCCTGATAGCCGGTATTGCCGCACTTGTCGCAGCCGACCGCGTGCCATTGCTGGCCGTCGTGCCTGCGGCATACCGGGCACAGCTTGCGCACCAGGCGCTGCGCGACCACGCCGAGCAGCGAGGAAGACAGCAGGAAGGGTTCGATGCCCATGTCGAGCAGACGGGTCACCGCCGACGCCGAGTCGTTGGTGTGCAGCGTGGCCAGCACCAGGTGGCCGGTCAGCGAGGCCTGCACCGCAATCTGCGCGGTTTCGAGGTCGCGGATCTCGCCGATCATGATGATGTCCGGGTCCTGGCGCAGGATGGCGCGCAGGGCCTTGGCGAAGGTCATGTCGATGCGGGCGTTAACCTGGGTCTGGCCGACGCCGGGCAACTCGTATTCGATCGGGTCTTCCACCGTCAGGATGTTCGTGGCCGGCGCGTTGAGGCGGGTCAGCGCCGCGTACAGCGTGGTGGTTTTGCCGGAGCCGGTCGGACCGGTCACCAGCACGATGCCGTGCGGCTGGCTGATCAGGTGATCGAACTGCTGCATGACGTCCGGGCTCATGCCCAGATGGGTGAGATCCATGCGGCCGCCTTCCTTGTCGAGCAGACGCAGCACCGCGCGCTCTCCGTGCCCGGTGGGTAGCGTGGAGACCCGCACGTCGACCGGCTTGCCGCCGACGCGCAGCGTGATGCGGCCGTCCTGCGGCAGGCGCTTCTCGGCGATGTCGAGCTGGGCCATGATCTTGATGCGCGAGATCAGCGACGCATGGATCGCCTTCTTCGGCCGCACGATGTCGCGCAGCGCGCCGTCGACCCGGAAACGCACCACCGAGATCTGCTCGAAAGGCTCGATATGGATATCCGACGCCTCCTCGCGCAGCGCCTGCGTGAGCAGCGCATTGATCATGCGGATCACCGGCGCGTCGTCGGCCGACTCAAGCAAGTCCTCGATGGCCGGCATGTCGAGCATCAGCTTGGCCAGATCGAGGTCGGATTCGACTTCATCGACCACCTGCGCGGCATCGTTGCCGGAACCGGCATAGGCTTTCGCGATCGCCATTTCAAGGTCTTCGCGCGACAGCGATTTCAGCTTGACGCGGCCGAAGCGGCGGCTGACTTCGGCGATCGCCGAGGGCACGGTGGCATCCGATACCCAGACTTCGACGGCATTGCCGGCCGCTTCGCTGCGGCGCGCGAGCAGCGCATGGTCGCGGGCGAAGGCGTACGGGAGAAGACGGGCATCGGTGAGAACTGTAGTCATTACTGCATTCCTACTGTCTGTTTACTGTCTGTTGGTTGCGGGGGCGCCCTGCTGCGGACCGGACCCTGGCACCGGCGCCCCGGGCACCGGTCCCTGCGAAGGCGCGGGCGCCGGTTCGGGCGGCACGGGCGGCGCCTGGTTGGGCGACAGCGGCGGCGGGCTGTCGACGGTGCCGGCCGGGGTCTGCGCGCGCGGATCGACGTTGACCACGCCGCCGCCTACCGGACGGCCGTTCTGCAGCGGCGGCACGACCGGCGTGTTGACGTCGCGCAGCAGCAGAGGATGGGTTGACTGCGCATTGCCCTGGACGTTCCGTATGTAATCGTAGCGGTCCGCGGCAACATTGATGCTTTGCTCATTGGTGCGCAGGACCGTCGGCTTCAGGAAGACCATCAGGTTGGTCTTGCGGCCGGAGCGGTTGCGGTACTTGAACAGGTTGCCGACCACCGGCAGGTCGCCCAGTCCCGGCACCTGTTCGACGCCGTCGGTGACGCGGTCCTCGATCAGGCCGCCGAGCACGATGATCTGGCCGTCGTCGACCAGCACGTTGGTTTCGATCGAACGCTTGTTGGTGATGATGTCCGATGCATTGCTGGTCGGCTGGATGTTC
Source organism: Noviherbaspirillum album (assembly GCF_035916955.1). Classification (NCBI taxonomy): domain Bacteria; kingdom Pseudomonadati; phylum Pseudomonadota; class Betaproteobacteria; order Burkholderiales; family Oxalobacteraceae; genus Noviherbaspirillum; species Noviherbaspirillum album. The sequence continues at coordinate 6,536 of NZ_JAWIIV010000033.1, forward strand.
GAGGTTTCCTGGTAGATTGCCATCTTGACCGTGCCGCCTTCGGACACCTGGGGACGCACACGCAGCGACAGGCCCACGTCCTTGCGTTCGATGGTCTGGAACGGATTGACGCCGGCGCTGCCGCCGGAGGCGGCTGTGGTGAACTGGCCGGTCACGAAAGGCACGTTCTGGCCGACGATGATGCGCGCTTCCTCGTTGTCGAGCGTGATCAGGTTGGGCATGGACAGGATGTTGGCATTGCCTTCGGACTCCAGCGCGCGCGCCAGCACGCCGAGCGTCAGCGAACCTCCGACTTGGCGGAAGATGCCGAGGTTCAGGCCGTTGCCTGGAGGCAGCGGCGTGCCTTCGGCGACCTGCGAGATGGCCTGGCTGATCAGGTTGTTGCCGCCGCCCTGCGTGGTGAAGCCGGTGGCTCCGCCGACGCGGTAGCTGCTGGTTGCGTCTCCCGACAGGCCGGCCCACTGGATACCGAGTTCGGCGGCGCGGTCGGCGCTGACTTCGACGATCAGGGTTTCGACATAGATCTGCGCGCGGCGCGCATCAAGCTGGTCGATCACCGTGCGAAGGTTGCGGTAGACCGCTTCGCTGGCGGTGATGATCAGCGCATTGGTGGCGGGATCGGCCTGGATGAAGCCGCCGGCGCCACCTGTCGGCAAGGGGCTTGCCGATTGCGTGTTCTGGTTCAGCGCGCCCTGGCCAAGCTGCGCCTGCGAGCCGGGGGAGACTTGCTGCGGCTGCTGCGGCTGTTGCGGCTGCTGCTGGGTGCCGAGGCTTGCCTGCGAATTCGGGTCGGACGCGACCACCGCGCGCAGCGTCTGCGCCAGCCGCACCGCGTCGGCGTTGCGCAGGTAGACCACGTGCACGTTGCCGGGCTGCGAAGTCTGCTGGTCGAGCTTGGCGATCAGCGATTTGGCCAGGTTGGCGCGCGCCACCGAGGGCGCGCGGACGATCAGCGAATTGGTGCGGGTATCGGCGAGCACGGAAACGCGGCCGGCATCGCCGCCGGCGGCCGGACCCGTCTGCTCCAGCAGCCGGTTGACCATCATCGCCACATCGGTGGCGACCGCGTTGCGCACCGGGACCACGTCGAGGTCGCCCACGGCCGGCGAATCCAGCGCGGCAATAATGCGCGAGAGACGCTTGAGATTGTCGGCATAGTCGGTAATGACGATGCTGTTGTTGCCGGGATTGACGTTGATGGTGTTGTTGGGGGAAATCAGCGGACGCAGTACCTGCACCAGGTTGGCGGCGGACTCGTAGTTCAGACGGAAGATCTGCGTCGCGATCTGGTCGCCGCGCACGTCGCCGGTGGTCTGGATCGGGCCGGCCTGCAGCTTCGCATCGGCTTCCGGCACCACCTTGGTGACATCACCGCTGCGCACCATCGCGAAGCCTTGCAGCCGCAGCGAGGAGGCCAGCATCTGCAGCGCCTGCTGCTTGGACACCGGCTTTTCCGACACCAGGTTGATGGTGCCCCTGACGCGCGGGTCGATGATGAAGGTGGTGCGGGTGTAGTGGCCGATGGCCTTGACGACCGACTCGATCTCGGCACCGACGAAGTTGAGGGTCGCCTGGTTGGAGCTCGGGTCCTGCGCATTGACGTTCGGCATGCCGGCCATGGCACACATCAGCAATGCGGCCGCGCTGACGCGGCGCCATGGCGCGGTCAAGCCCGCCGCGCTCTTTTTGGTCGTCCGTTGGAATGTTTCTGCTGATCGATTTTTTTTCATTTGAACTCTAGCGCGATAACATCTTTGCCGTTTTCTCGTCGGCGTTGTCCCAGCAAATTCAAGAGATTTGCCAGCCGTTCTTCCTGCCCTTCTTCTGCTTCGGCCTTGCCGGAAAACCGCAGTCTTCCGTTGGCCAGAGAACCTGTGCCGCTCAGCAGCAGCGGACCGCTTGTGCTTGTCAGGACCAGCTGGGCCTGCTGGCCGCGCCAGTCCATTATCAGTTGGTAAGCTCCCAGCGGTTTGATCGGAGACAGACGCGAGGCGATGTCTTCCATCTGCAGCGTCGTCGTGCCGCTGACCTCGACCGCATTGCCCTTGCGCGTGACCTGCAGCGGCGTCCAGCTCAGCAGCATGCGGCCAGCGGGCTGGATGGTATTGAGCGGCGCACCCAGGCCGGCAAGCCGCTCGGCCGGAAGCCGCATGCCGCCCGGGGACACCTGCCACTGGTTCCAGCTGCCGGTGATCCGCAACGGCTGGTTCAGCGCCTCCCGGTTCTCCAATGCAATATCCACCTGGCCCAGCATCACCAGCGGCGACAGGCGCCAGGAAAACCGCCCTGGCAGCAGCGGCGTCACCGGGTCGGAGCGGCTGGGCGCGCCGCCGATGAAGCCCGAGCCGTTCCACAGCGTGCCCTGGGCATCGCCCAGCGTCAGCCTGCCGTTGGTCTGCTTTTCCAGCAGCAAGCTCATCCACGATGCAGGACAGAATACGATGATAGTCAGCGCTACGCTGACGATCGCCGCCAGTAACCATATCACGAGGCGTCGCACTTTTATTGTTTCTCCCCTGCTTTGCTCATAACGCCTTTCATCATGTCCTTCATTGTGCCCTCATTGCGCCTTTTGCTGGCGCAGCGAAAGCGTCGCATTCACCGTATCGGGCTGTGCCTGCGCTTCCACCACCGCATCGACCACGCTGACCCGGGAGGTGCGCTGCAGGTCCGCCAGCCACTCCACCGTGCTGGCGAAGGATACGCCGGCAAGCTGCACGCGGGCGAGTTCGCCGGTCAGGCTCAGGCTCTGTGCCTTCAATCCCTTTTCCGACAGCGAGGCTTCGAGGCGCTCGCGCGTGATCGGCGGAGGCGGCGGTGTATTGGCATTCGCATTGGCGCCAGCGGCAATCCCGGAGCTGGCGGCTTCCTTGGCCAGCGCCTGGACCTCGGCCGCCTGCTGCCGCAGCGCCGGCAGCCGCCGCTCCAGCGCCTGGCGGCCGCTGAGCGCGGGATCGATGAGCAGCACATACAGCAGGCCGAGCACCACCACGGCGGCGGCCACGCTGAGCATGTTGCGCTCGCGCTTGTTGCGCGCCGCCCAGAAAGTCGAAAAGGATTGCTTCAGGCCGCTTGCGCGGCTGGTATTGCTGGTGCGGCTGGTGGTAGTGGCTGCATTCATTTTCCGCTCCTGATCTGCCATACGCTGCCGGACTGGGTTGCCGACAGGTTGCGCGACGACAGCGCGCTGGTGAGCTGGTCGGCCGGCACGTTGGCGTCGGGCTTGAATTTCACAGTCAGGCTGCGGTCGCGATATTCGACGCCGGCAATCGCATTGCCGCCCTGTCCGAGGCCGCTCCAGGCTTCGCCGAAACTGGCCGCGAGCGCAACGAAATCGTCCGGCGCAAGCTGCCCATTCTGCTGCTGCCCGCCTGCCAGCTTTTGCCGCAGCTGCACCAGCGGATCGACCACCACCGTCTCCTTCGGGAACGCGGATTTGTAGGTCTGCACCATGCCGGCCTGCAGGACTTCGGCTTCGCGCTTCATGCTCAGCCAGTCGACATTCAGGCCGATCAGGTTGACCAGCAGCAGCAGCATGGCCAGCGCGACCGGCCAGCGCCAGCGCGACCAGTCGAATTTCGGTCCGGAGGCGGTACCCAGGCCGCTCATCAGATCGATGGGCGTCTTGGCCGCGGCGCCGATCCAGCGCTGCCAGTTGTCGGCATGCAGCGTGATGCGCTCGTTCAGCGCGGGCGCGATGTGCAGGGAATCCTGATAGTCGCGCACCCTTGCCTGCGGCACATACAGGGTGATCGGCGCCTGCGGCACCACCATCGCCAGCGATTGCATCACTTCGAACGCGGACGATTCAGGCTGGTCGGGCACGATGGACAGGCCCAGTCCTTCATGCTCCGACAGCCGCACCGCCACATCGACGTCGCCGCCGTGTTCGGCGACGGCGGCGCTGACCGCATCGGCCTGCACCGGCAGGCACAGCTGCGCCGGGACCGCCGCCAAGCTGCGCGCGCCGAGCGTGGTCAGCGTGCGCGCCAGCAGTTCCAGCCAGGAGCGCTGCACCACCGCCACGGTGCGTGTTTCATTGCGCGTGCCGTCGGCGACCACCACGCATTCCGCCGGATCGCTCATCAGCTGGTCTTCCACCAGGTTGGGCAGCGCGGCCTTCAGGCGCGCCGCCGACAGCGGCGGCACCTTCACCCGCAGCAGCGTGACGTCGCCGGGCGCCAGCAGCAGCACGACGCGCTGCGCCTTGCGTACCAGTTCATTCATGTCGGGCAGGGCCGCCATGCCCTCGCGTTCCAGCGCGCCGTTATTGGTCGCCGATGCATATTCGCAGTACAGCGGCATGCCCGGCTGCAGGTTTTCCGCGAAGGCATGCGACGGCAGGCGTATGTAAAGGATGCTCAATGTTCTGCTCTTTCTTTTTAGAATTCGCGAATCCAGATGACTTGGGACCTGCTCTGTGAACCCAGCTCCCTTTTTATCAATGCCTGCATCTGCATGCCGGCACGATTGAGACGGACCTTCCCGTTGATCAAGAAGTAGTTTGTCTTGACATTCGCAACCGGGCCGATCGGCTTCGACCCCACCACGGCTTGCAACGCTGAATTATTGATGCTATCAAATGATTTGTTTCTACGCGCCATGACGATTGCCCTGGCGTCCGAAATGGAAATTCCTTCAACGACTGCATAGATGACTTCTTCGGAGGCAGTGTTGATATTAATCGTGCTCGCAACGGAGTCTTCGATCACGATCACATAAGGCCTCAGCTTTTCCAAAATCTCGGGTGTGAAGCCCGGCACAGCGAGCAGATCATCGACATGCAGCAGGCTAAGCGCCTGTGCCGGCGCTGTTGTTTGCACTCCACCTGTTCCGCCCGTGCCACCTGTTCCACCTGTTCCACCTGTTCCACCTGTTCCACTACTGCCTGTGCCTCCCGTGCCGCCGACACCACCCGTGGCGGCCGAAGCTGCTGCGCGGACAGACAGCAGATAGTTGGCGGTGGCCTGCGCCAGTGAGGAATTGAGCTGGAGCGCACTGAGCAGTCTGCCGAAGGCCAGCACCTTCTTGGAATCCGGTGCATTGTTCGCGCCGCAGCAGATGCCCGCCAGGTTGAAGCGGCCCTGCGCATCTTCTATCCCGCCCGACAATACCGCATCCGGAACGTCGGAACCCGAGCGCCCGTTTTCCACGTAATCATCAAGCCGCGTGTCGGCCAGCGGCACTGCCCAAGGCTCATCCAGACCATCCGAATTCGGCGTACGGTCCGCCATCAGGATCAGCCTTGCATAATCGATTGCACCGCGCAGGATCCACTGCTTCTGCAATTGCAGCCGCTGATTCTCGATCGAGCGCACCTGCACCTGCTGCTGCCAGAACAGACTGGCCACGATGGTGATGGCCAGCGTGGTCAGCAGCAGCGCGGTGACGACGGCGACGCCACGCTGGCGGGAAAGCACGGGCACCTTCATACCACCCCCACCAGAAAGACCTTGACCAGGCCGGCGGCGCGGTCGCGCAACTGCAGCGTCACTTCAAGGCCAGTCGGATCGGTAGCCCTGAGAGCCGGATTCTGCGCACCATTTGGAAGCGTGGGCGGCGGCGGTGTACCTGCCATCGAGGCAGCGTTCTCGACCGCCGCGCGCCATCCCTGGTTGTCGGGGATGAAGATGCGCACCGGCATCGCCACCACATCCGTCGTCAGAGGGACAACTGCCGAGTTGTCGGTGTCGGCCAGCATCGCCCGCCATGCCGCATCGAGCTCCACCAGGTTGCGCGTGGCCAGCGACTCGCGCCGGCTCAGCAGGCCGTCTCGGATGCGGTAGGCAATCACCTGCACACGGGTCGGCTGATTCTCGGCATACACGTTGCGCACCAGCGTCACCCTGCCTGCCTGGGCCGACAGCACCGAACGGTTGCCGATATTTTTCTTGTCCGCGATATGGTCCAGGTCGCTCTGCATCTGCGCAAACGCCAGCTGCATGCCGCGTGTCTGGTCCAGATCCGCGTTAAGCGAGATGCGAGCGCGCACGATGCTGTCCAGGCCTCGCCACCCAAGCACGGCGACGACGGCCAGCACCATGACCGCGACCAGCAGTTCGATGAGCGTGAATCCGCGCTGGGTCTTCATCGTGCCCTCTGCGGGTCGGGCACGATCTGCGCCAGCTTGATCAGTCGGCGCTGCGACTCGCCGCCGTCGTAGACGCTGACTTCGACGCGCCGGAAAAACGGGTTCGGCGTGGTCAGCACCTCCTCTTCGCAGATCAACTTCAAATCGCCCTGAGAGCATTCGAAGCTGCGCTTGCCGATGGCCGGATACTCGCGCGCGAGGCGGATCTGGCCCAGGCGGTTCTCGGCCGACCAGGTGGCCATCATCGCCGCGCGCAGGCCGCTGCTGTTTTGCGTGAGGCTGCCGACGGCGCGCAGGCTGGCGCCGAGCGCGGTGCCGACGATGACCAGCGCCACCAGCACCTCGAGCAGGGTGAATCCTCGTGACTTCAATGGAAGACGGACGGTGCGCATCTCATTCCACCGTGAAGTGACCGACGCCGTCGGCGCGGATCGCGACGCTGGAGTTACCCATCGCCAGCGTCAGCAGAAAAGGCCGGTCAACCGGCTCACGGCCGAACACGATGCGCAGCGGACCGTTGTCCGCCGACACCGCCGGCACGATCGACAGCGCAACCGGGGCGCGGCTGAATTCACGTTCGCGCAGCAGGTCGTCTTCGCCCAGCAGCTGCCACTGGTTTTCCTCGCGGATGAGAAAGCGGTAGCGGCTGTTGTCGGCCTCAAAGGCAATCGGGCGGTTGCGCACGATGGCTTCGTCGCGCGCCAGCTGCAGCAGCAGCGCGATGCGCTGGGCCTCGTTCTGCAAGGCCTGCCGCTCGCCGGGCATGGCATTGAAGGCCACCACGCCCATCAGCAGCGCAGCGATGATCAGCACCACCAGCAGTTCGAGCAGGGTAAAGCCGCGTGCGGCACGCAGGCGCGCACGCAAGTTCGGAGTCGGCAAGGAATGAATCAGAGGTCCCACGAACCGACGTCTGCATCATTGCCGGAACCGCCGGCCTGGCCGTCGGCGCCGAAGGAAAAGACGTCGATCTCGCCTTTCACGCCGGGAGACAGGAACTGGTAAGGATTGCCCCAGGGATCGTTGGGCAGCTTGTCGATGTAGCCGCCGCTCTTCCAGCCATTGGCCGCGGGGCCGCTGGTCGGCTTGCTGATCAGGGCCTGCAATCCTTGTTCGGTCGAGGGATAGCGCTGGTTGTCGAGCTTGTAGAGCTTGAGGGCCGACATCAGGGTGGCGATGTCCTGGCGCGCAGCGGTGATGCGCGCATCATCGGCGCGGCCCATCAACTTGGGCACCACCAGTGCGGCGAGGATGCCCATGATGACCACGACCACCATGATTTCGATCAGGGTAAAGCCGCGGCTGACGGCGCGCGACAGGGTACGACGCGAAGCGAAGGAATGGGTGTTTTGCATAAAGTAGATCTAAGTGAAGGACGAACAAACCACTAGTATATGACGGAAGCATGCCAACTCCCGATGACCGCCGTATTACCGCCATGCATCATCAGTGTTTCGCCGCGCGCTTTCTTATATGAAATATTGCACGCAATTCAATTGATGATATCGGCATAGTATGTGACCAATTGCCGGCGAGAACCTTGACAAGTCGAAAACCTTGTTCATTATCATGCCGGCACGGAAGTCCGCGCCCGACTTGTATACCGAAGCACAGAAGGCGGCACATTGCCTGTGTCGCGTGCACTGTGACTTGAGTTTTCTCAATTAGTTTGCGCTACGGGCATATTGATACAAAAAAACTTGAAGGTTGATTCTTTCTGGAAATCACCTTCCGATTCAGAGCGGCTACAGGCGACGATGCCGCGCAGCATGTAGTACCCCGCGATTACCAATGTTTTCCCGCCAAGGCCAACAATGACTGTTCATGTCCTCATCAACATTCATTCAAGGAGACCATCATGGCCGCGAAAACCATTCTGATGCCGGTCGGCGACTTCGGCGAAGATTATGAAATCATGGTGCCTTTCCAGGCGCTGCTTGCAGTCGGCCACCAGGTCCATGCCGTCTGCCCCGGCAAGAAGGCGGGCGATTTCATTACCACCGCCATTCACGATTTCGAAGGCCACCAGACGTATTCCGAGAAGCCCGGCCACCGCTTCATCCTGACGCACGACTTCGACGCAATTCATCCCCAGGATTATGATGCGCTGCTGATCCCGGGCGGACGGGCACCCGAATACCTTCGGCTCAATCCCGCGCTGCTGGAAAGCGTGCGGCATTTCGCCAAGGCCAACAAGCCGATCGCAGCCATCTGCCATGGCGCCCAGATCCTTGCCGCCGCCGGCGTGCTGGAAGGCAAGCGCTGTTCCGCCTATCCGGCCTGCCGCCCGGAAGTGGAGCTCGGCGGCGGGCAATATGCGGAGATCGACGTGACCGCCGCCGTGACCGACGGCAACCTCGTCACCGCACCCGCCTGGCCGGCCCATCCGGCATGGATTGCGCAATTCCTGAAAGTGCTGGGGACGCAGATCGTGCTATAAGAATGGCTGCGCGGAGCCGATGTGCGTGCACCACGGCTCCGCTCTTCTTTCATGAGGAGCCATCATGTGCGAAATCTTCGTCAAGGCCGATCCCCATCTCTATGAGTGCCGCGCGCGCTCGATCCGGCTGCATGGCGCCGTCACATCGATCAAACTGGAAAACCTGTTCTGGAACGCGCTCGATGAAATCGCCGCTCGCGACGGTTTGGCGACGACGCGGCTGATCGCCAAGCTCTACGACGAACTGGTGGCCTATCGCGGCGAGATCGACAATTTCACATCCTTCCTGCGCGTCTGCTGCCTGCGCTACATGTCACTGATGGCCGAGGGCGGCATATCTAAGGACAAGACCCTTCCCCTGCATGGCATCCGAATGGACGGGCCGCAGCCCGGTGCCGGACTCTTGACATCCAATAACGGAACAAACCGGGCGCTGATGCAGTCTCGATAACATCGAGAACCATGCTGCATAAGGAGAATGCCCATGTCACTGCACCACGCCACGCCCGGTGAGCTGATCGACATCCGCCCGCTCGGAGACAAGCTGGTCGACTCCGCATCGTTAGCGCTGGTGCGAACGGATGACTTCGAAGTGATGCGGCTCGTGCTGCCCCAGGGCAAGTCGATTCCCGAGCATCGGATCGAAGGCGAGCTGACGCTGCAATGCCTGGAAGGCACCGTGGAGGTGGAGACGCTGGGGCAGTGCCGGCAACTGCGGGCCGGTCAGATGATTTACCTGCAGGGAAATACGCCGTATGCACTGGCGGCGCCGGAGAATGCTTCGGTGCTGATGACCATGCTGCGCAAGGGGACGGACAGCAAGGCGGATTGACGCAGCTGAGGCAAGCAAGCGATGCAATCAACCGGCGCAATCAAAGGTGTGCACCGTGAAAAGAGGTGCATGCAAGCGGCGTGATCATTGAAGCGCCGCCTGCATGTCGAAGGCGGTTTTCGCGCTGATCCGTTTGTCGACCGTTTATCGAGCCGCCATGTCGCGCGCCGACTCGCTGGTCCAGGAACCACCTCCTCGACTTCGACTAGGCCGGTCATGACGAAACCGCTCCGGATGTGAAGTCGCGGATAGCTTGCCTACGCCGCCTCGTCGCGCGGATCGCGCGCCAGCAGCCGGTGCACCATCTCCTTCGGCGAATCGCCCTCGAACAACACCGCTGCCACCGCCTGCGTGATCGGCATGTCGATGCCATGCTCGGCGGCCAGCTGCCGCACCGCCTGGGCACAGCGCACGCCTTCGGCGACATGGCCCAGTTCCGCGACGATGGTCTGAAGGCTCTTTCCTTCGGCAAGCCCGAGGCCGACCTTGCGGTTGCGAGAGAGATCGCCGGTGCAGGTCAGTATCAGATCGCCGACGCCGGCCAGGCCCATGAAGGTTTCCGGACGGCCGCCAAGGGCGATGCCGAGCCGGCTGATCTCGGCCAGCCCGCGCGTGATCAGCGCCGCACGCGCATTGAGGCCAAGGCCGAGGCCGTCGATGACGCCGGTCGCGATGGCAAGAATGTTCTTGACCGCGCCGCCGACTTCGACGCCGGCCAGGTCATCGGTGGAGTACACGCGGATCGAGCGGCCGTGCACCGCATTGACCACGGTGTCACGCAGCGCCGCCGAGTGCGAGGCGATCGTGAGCGCGCACGGCATGCCGCGCGCCACTTCCTGTGCAAACGAGGGTCCCGACAGGGCGCCGTACGGCACGTCGCCGCCAAGCACTTCGTGCACGACTTGGTGCGGCAGCAGCCGCGTGCTTTCCTCGAAACCCTTGCACAGCCAGACCAGGTTGGGTATGCCGTGTCCCGGCTGCCGAAGCTGCAGAATTCGCTGTGCAAGCGGCCGCAGGCCGGCAACCGAAGAAGCAACGATCAGCAGGCCATCCGGCGCGCCGGTGCCTGCATGCGCGACGGCGCGCGCAAAATCGGCACTGATATCAAGGGCCGGAGGCAGACCGAACCCCGGCAGGTAGGCACTGTTCTCGCGCGCCGCGGCGGCTTCCTGCATGGCCGCCTCGTCACGCCCCCACAGCAGCACGCGATGCCGGTCCGCCAGTGCGATCGCCAGCGCGGTACCCCAGGCTCCTGCGCCAAGTATGGTGATGTTCATATTGTTGTTGTGCTCGAAGAGTCGCAGGCTACACAGCCTGCACAGGCCCGGGCGCCGTCCGGGATCAGCCGCCCCAGACTTCGGCAGCCTTGACGAAGCCGCTTTGCCCGTCGCGATGGCGGACTTTCAGCCACCCGGCAGGAGCCGTTTCCAGCAGTTCGAGCAGCACGCCCTTGTCGGCGGTGAAAGTCACCGGCGCGGCATCGGCGGCGCTTTCGCGGACGCGGGTGCCGCCGGTCTTGACCAGGACATTGCGTCTTACCACGAGCATCTTGGCCTCGACCCACGACAGGTCGCCGGCGGAATCGCGCACCTTGACCCATTCGCCGTAGGTCAGCACCACTTCGACCGGCATGCCGCGCGGCGCGACGAAGACCTTGCGTCCTTTCAGGGACGGCGCATCGTAAAGAATGGCCGGCGCGGGGCCGATGGATTTGTATTCGATGGCTTGTGCGGCGGCTGTCGCACACAGCAAGGCAGCGCACGACAGGAACAGACGCGCAGATTTCATCATGACCTCCCTGGTCTATTCATGATCTCATGGGTGGCGGGAAAGCGGGAAAGCGGGAAAGCCGGCTAGCCGACCGCTCCCTATCCACCCGGTTCGCCCTGTTGCGACTTACTGGCGCGCGGCGGTGCCGTCGGGCATGACCAGCCCGGAGCCCTGCGGCAACTGCTGTTGCTGCTGCTCCGCCAGCGCCTGCAGACGCTGCTGGTAGAAGGCCTCGAAATTGATTTCGGCCAGGTGCACCGGGGGGAAGCCGGCGCGGGTGATCATGTCGGCGATATTGGCGCGCAGGTACGGATAAATGATGTTCGGGCAGCCGATGCCGAGCAGCGGGTCGAGCTGTTCCGGCGGAATGTTGGCGGCTTCGAAAATGCCGGCCTGCTTGCCTTCGACCAGGAAAGCCACCCGGTCCTTGATCTTGGCGGTGACGGTGATGGTGACGGTCGACTCGTAGATGGTTTCGGCAAGCGCCTCGGCGCCGACATCGACGGCGACTTCGATGCTCGGCGCTTCCTGTTCCAGGAAGATGGCCGGCGAATTCGGCTGCTCGAGCGACAGGTCCTTCAGATAGACGCGCTGGATCTGGAATACGGGCTGTTGGTTTTGATCGGACATGGGCTGCTTTCGTCAGGTAGGAAGAGTAGGAAGAAAATTAGGAAGAAAAGGGACGGCGAACCTGCCGTCCCTTCCTTGATAAGCAAACAAGCTTGAATTGCTGCGGATGATGCCGTATCAGGCAGCGGCAAGCAACTGGTCGAGCTTGCCCGCGTGTTCGAGCGCGCTCAGGTCGTCGAAACCGCCGACATGGGTGTCGCCGATATAGATCTGCGGCACGGTGCGCCGTCCGGTCTTCTGCATCATTTCCGCGCGGCGCTCGGGGTCGAGGTCGACGCGGATCTTTTCGATGTTGGAAATGCCCTTCTTTTTCAGCAGGTTCTCCGCCATTACGCAAAATGGGCAGACGCCGGTGCTGTACATTAGGACAGGTGCATGCTGGTTCACTTGTTCGGTCATAGTCATTGCTCCATCACTTGGCAATCGGCAGGCCTTGCGCCTGCCAGGCCGCAACGCCGCCGTCCAGGCTGACGGCTTCGGCAAATCCGGCCTTCTTCAGCTGGGCGGCGGCCTTGGCCGATTGCACGCCCGACTGGCAGACGGCAATCACGGCCTTGGATTTGCTCTTGTCGAGTTCGCCTACGCGGTTCGACAATTCCTTGAGCGGGATGTTCTTGGCATCACGCAGATGCCCGGCGGCATACGCGGCCGGATCGCGCACGTCGACGATCACCGCCTTGCCTTGGTTGATCATCTGCGTCGCCTGCAGGGTGCTTACCCTGGTGCCGCGACGCTGCAGGTTTGGCCATAACAGGGCTCCGCCGGAAATGAGGGCGATGCCGATCAGCCAAATGTTGTCAATCAGAAATTTCACGCTACTCCTGGGTTCAATGGTTTTAAGCAATCCCAACATTATAAAATAGAAGCCGAATTAGGATTTCAAATCGCAGCATCCCACTCTCTCACTTCCCTATAAATTCAACATGTACAAAATCGTATTGATGCGCCACGGCGAATCCACCTGGAATCTCGAAAACCGTTTCACCGGCTGGACCGACGTGGACCTCACCGAAAAGGGCATCCAGGAGGCGCGCCAGGCTGGCAGGATCCTCAAGGAAGCCGGGTTCACCTTCGATCTCGCCTACACCTCGGTGCTCAAGCGCGCCATCCGTACCCTGTGGCTGACCCTCGATGAAATGGACCTGATGTGGCTGCCCGTCAAGCACGACTGGCGCCTGAACGAGCGCCATTACGGCGCGCTGCAGGGACTGAACAAGGCGGAAACCGCCGCCAAATACGGCGACGAGCAGGTGCTGGTATGGCGCCGCAGCTACGATACGCCGCCCAATCCGCTGGACGCGAACGATTCCCGCACCTCCTTCAACGACCCGCGCTATGCCGGCCTCGCGAAGGAGCAGATTCCGCTGACCGAATGCCTGAAAGACACGGTCGCGCGCGTGATGCCGGCCTGGGACGACTCGATCGCGCCCGCCATCCGGGCCGGCAAGAACATCATCATTTCCGCCCACGGCAACAGCCTGCGCGCGCTCATCAAGAGCCTGGACGGCATCAGCGACGAAGACATCGTCGGCCTCAACATCCCGAACGGCCAGCCGCTGGTGTATGAGCTCGATGCCGATCTCAAGCCGATCAAGAGCTACTATCTCGGCGATGCCGCTGCCATCGAGGCGGCCATGAAGGCCGTCGCCAGCCAGGGCAAGTCCAAGTAAGTGCAAGAGCAGGAGCAGGCGCCGTATCGGCAATCCGCCATGCGCATGCCCGGTCCGGGCATGCGCAAATGGCAAGTTTCAACATGGCGGGCTTCAATCGCACCGCATCAGCATCCCTGAACTGAAAGCCGAGGAAGTCAGATTGTCCACGCAGCACCGCAGGCCTCGCCGTCGTTCTCTTCCCGTGATCGGATTCGCCATCGTCCTGGCCAGCTTGGGCGCCCTGAGCACCCTGGGCGCTGCGCCGGCCCATGCCGAAAAACTGAGCGAGCGCGCCAGGCAGAAGCGCGCCGCCGAGGAAGAGCGCGCCGAATTGCAGAAGAAGCTCGGCACGCTCAAGCGCGACATCACCCAAACCGAGGCCGCCAAGGGTCATGCCGCCGACGCCCTGTCACAGACCGAGGCGGCCATTTCCGATGCCAACCGCGCCCTGCACGACCTGGCGGCCGACCAGCGCGCCACCGAAAGCAAACTGTCCAGGCTCAACGAGGAGCACAACCGGCTGGCAAGGCTGATCGACAGCCAGCAGAACCGGCTGGCGCGCCTGCTGCGCGACCAGTACGTCGCCGGCAACGAGGACCGCATCAAGCTGCTGCTCTCGGGCGACAACCCCAACCGCATCAACCGCGAGCTGCAGTACATGGGCTATGTGTCTCAGGCGCAAGCCCGCCTGATCGATTCGCTGCGGTCCAACATGGCGGCTGTCGAAGCCAACAAGACTGCGACCCAGGAAGCCAGGCAGGAACTCGAGGAAATCGCGTCCGAACAGCGCGACCAGAAGCTGGTGCTGGAAAAGGAAAAGACGCGACGCGCCGCGCTGCTGGCCCAGCTTTCCGGCAAGCTTGCGGTGCAGCGCAAGGAAGCCGGCAATATCGAGCGGGACGAGCAGCGCCTTGGCGGATTGGTCGACCGGCTGGCGAAGTTGATCGATGAACAACGCAAGGCGGAAGCCGCGGCGCAGGAAAGGCGCCGCCAGGAGCTCAAGGAAAGGCAGGAGCGGCTGGCCAGGGAACAATTGGCCCGCGCCAAGGCGAAAAAGGAAGCCGAAGCCAACGCAAAGGTGAGTTCCGTCAAAACCCCGAAATCCAATCCTGATGCAATTGATGACGACGAACCGCCATCGAAATTGGTGGGGCGAAATGAACTCGTGCCGGAACCCACCGTCCAAGACGGTGGCGCAACGCGGGCTTTCAGCGGACTGCGCGGGCAGCTGCGGCTGCCGGTGAAAGGGGATCTCATTGCGAAATTCGGCAGCAAGCGAAGCGACGGACCAAGCTGGAAAGGCTTGTTCATCCGTGCGCCCGAAGGCGCCGAAATCAAGGCAGTTGCCGGAGGCCAAGTGGTATTCGCGGAATGGCTGCGCGGATTCGGCAACCTCGTCATCATCGACCATGGCGGCCAGTACATGACAGTCTACGGCAACAATCATGCCGTGCTGAAACATGCCGGCGACATCGTCAAAACCGGCGACACCATCGCCAGCGCCGGCAATAGCGGCGGCAACGAACAATCAGGTTTATACTTTGAAATGCGGCATCAGGGCCGTGCCATCGACCCGTCCGGGTGGATTACTTTTAGGTGACACATGAGCAGCAAACTGAAGAACTTTGGCCTTATCGGATTAGGCGTGGTGGCTGGCATCGCAGGTTCGATGCAATTCGAGGCGAGCGCCCAGAAGAGCGGCGCACCGCTGCCGCTCGAGGAACTGCGCCAGTTGTCGGAAGTGTTCGGGCTGATCAAGACCGATTATGTCGAGGCGGTCGAAGACAAGAAGCTGCTCACCGAAGCGATTTCGGGCATGGTCGCTTCCCTCGATCCGCATTCGGCCTACCTGGACAAGAAGGCATTCAAGGAATTGCGCGAAGGCACCCAGGGCAAGTTCGTCGGCCTCGGCATCGAGGTCGGCATGGAAGACGGCTACGTCAAGGTCATCTCGCCGATCGAGGATTCCCCGGCGTTCAAGGCCGGCCTGAAGTCTGGCGATCTGATCACCCGGCTCGATTCGACGCCGGTCAAAGGCCTGACGCTCGATGAGGCGGTCAAGCGCATGCGCGGCGAGCCGAATACCAAGATCACGCTGACCATCGCCCGCAAGGAAGAGGACCGCCCGATCATCGTCACCATCGTGCGCCAGGAAATCCGGGTGCAGAGCGTGAAGTCCAAGGTGATCGAACCCGGCTACGCCTGGCTGCGCGTGGCGCAGTTCCAGGAGCCGACCGTGGACGACATGGTCAAGAAGATCAACGCCATCTATGCGCAGGAGCCGAATCTGAAGGGCCTGGTGCTGGACCTGCGCAACGACCCGGGCGGCGTGCTGCCGGGCGCGATCGGGGTGTCGGCGGCCTTCCTGCCGAAGGACGTGCCGATCGTCTCGACCAATGGCCAGCTGCCGGATTCCAAGCAGACTTACTACGCGCGCCGCGATGCCTACACCTCGTCGCGCATCTCGACCGGCGATCCGCTGGCGAAGCTGCCTGATGCAATCAAGAAGGTGCCGATGGTGGTGCTGGTCAATACCGGATCGGCGTCGGCATCGGAAATCGTCGCCGGCGCCCTGCAGGATTACAAGCGCGCCACCATCATGGGCACGCAGACCTTCGGCAAGGGCTCGGTGCAGACCATCCGCCAGCTGTCCGCCGACACCGCGGTCAAGCTGACCACCGCGCGCTACTACACGCCGAACGGCCGCGCGATCCAGGCCAAGGGCATCGTTCCCGACCTGCTGGTCGACGAAACCGCAGACGGCGACGGCATGAACGGCCTGCGCCTGCGGGAAGCCGACCTGACCAAGCACCTGTTGAACGACAAGGAAAAGGACGAGGCCGCGCGCAAGCTCGACGAACTTGAGGAGGAGCAGCGTCTTGCCGCGCTCGAGAAGAAGCGCAAGCCCCTGGAATTCGGCGGCAAGGAAGACTTCCAGCTGGCCCAAGCTTTGAATCACCTGAAAGGCTTGCCGGTGCAGCTGTCGAAGGCGCCCAAGGTGGAAAGCAAGAAGGAAAACACCATCAATGACGAGAAGAAGAACGGGACCGGAAACGGCGACAAGAAATAAGCCGGCGTTCCGTTAGCCGCCACCAGCAGAAGGCCGCAGTAATGCGGCCTTTTCTTTTGCACCGCGTCTTTTGCGCTGATACCGCGCCGATCCTAATACCAATCCCAAGTCATTCCATGACATAAGAGCCTGTTCGATATCTTTTTGGCATGGCGTTCGGGCGAGAAGGGATGCAGCGCAAGGCGCGGTGCGCCGCACAGGGTGGTTCCCTGTGCAAGCAGCGCAACGCCGCAATGCGCTCATCTCGCCCGAACCCTCCGGGCAGTCCCGCAGACCGGTCGCCTGCGGTGTTGCAGCGCCTTGCCGTAGTACGGGGGCGCCGAGCCCGCTACGACGCGTCGCTGCGCCTAGCATTCGACCGGTCTGCGGGTCTGCGCCATGCCAAAAAGATATCGAACAGGCTCTAAGATCGCGTCTTTTTCCGTCTGGCCGCGTTGCACTCGTCATCCATAGCCTGCTATGGATTCCTCCCGCGCCTTGCCAGACAAAAAAGTCATCGACCTCATTTGTCATGTTATGACTTGGGATTGGTATAAGCCGCCGCGCGCATGACGTCCATCAGCCCGCACCGCCTCCCGCGCAGGGTAAAAATGCTAAGCTACCGCCACTCCTCCCAGTCCTTGCCTTGCACGCGCCATGAACGATAACCAGCTGCTCCGTTATTCCCGCCACATCCTGCTCGACGACATCGGCATCGAAGGGCAGGAAAGACTGCTGGCGGGCCATGCGCTGGTCATCGGCGCCGGCGGCCTGGGCTCGCCGGCGGCGTTCTATCTTGCGTCGGCCGGCATCGGCAGGATCACGCTGGTCGACAATGACAGCGTCGATCTGACCAACCTGCAGCGCCAGATCCTGCACACCACCGAACGGGTCGGCCAACCGAAAGTGCAATCGGGCCGGCAGACGCTGGCGCAGATCAATCCGGAAGTGGAAGTCATCGCACTGGCCGAGCGCATCGAAGGTGAACGCCTGTCCGAACTGGTTGGGCAGGCTACGGTCGTGCTCGACTGCAGCGACAACTTCGCGACCCGTCATGCGGTCAATCGTGCCTGCGTGGAGCATCGCGTGCCACTGGTATCCGGGGCGGCGATCCGCTTCGACGGACAGATCTCCGTATTCGATACCCGCCGCGACGATGCGCCCTGCTATGCCTGTCTGTTCCCGCCCGACCAGCAGTTCGAGGAAGTGCTGTGCTCGACCATGGGCGTGTTCGCGCCGCTGGTCGGCATCATCGGCACGATGCAGGCGGCGGAGGCATTGAAAGTGGTCGCGGGCATTGGAGAACCGCTGGCGGGACGACTGCTGCTGCTGGATGCGCGCAGCATGGAGTGGAGCAGCATACGGGTGACGCGCAGCGCGTCATGCCCGGTATGCGGACGCGGCAGCCCCTCGTGAAAAAGAGTACACCGGAAGCGAAGAACCGGCTCAATCGAGCGCTATCAATGCGCGCATGGAGCAGCCTCGCAGAGCCTGGCTGACGCCCGATGCGGAAAAGCGGACGACCGCGTGCCGCAAGCCGCCCTCTGCACTAACTGCATCATCTGCGTCCTCTGCACCATCAAGATCGGCCTGGCCGTCGATGTTATCGGCGGCGGCATGCATGCGGTAATGCCGGTACAGATCGAAGTGACGCCCCTCGATGCGGCTGATCCGGTCGATCGACCCGGCATCGGCGGGCATCATATCCATTGTCTCACCGGCCGCATTGGTGACGCCGGCGGTATCGGCCGGCTTGTGCGCGTTCGCGCCGGTCGCCGGATCGCCGCAGCCGAACAGCGGAATTGCGACCAGTACCATCGTCGCCAGGTCGGCAAGGCGTCTTAACGTAAGCATGAATATTTATCTCCCTTGCCGTGATTATTTTGTTTTTCAGACAATGCCTCTTTGGCTTGTGTCAACCGGCTGACATAGCAAGCTCTCCCCTTGTGCGCGCTCAATAAAAACCGCCGGCCGGGGTAGCACCGGCGCCACGCAGGGGCCAGTGCTACAATCGATCGGCCTTCCCATACGCATTCCTATACGCATTCCCTGCCCGCCCTCCATGTCCGCATCCGACCTCGTCAAGCTGGTATTTCTTTCCGCGATCTGGGGCGGCTCCTTCATCTTCCTGCGCATCGCCGTGCCGGAAACCGGCCCGATGCTCACGGCCGCATTGCGCACCGGCCTGGCAGGACTGGCACTGCTGGCGTTCGCCGTCGCCACGGGCGTGAAGATGGACTGGCGGCGCAATCTCAAGCCGTTCGCCATCGTCGGCCTGTTCGCCGGCGTCATTCCGTTTACCTGTTTCTCGTTCGCCGCGCTGCACCTGCCGGCCGCTCATTCGGCGGTGCTCAACGCCACCGCGCCGCTGTTTGGCGCCGTGTTTTCCGTGATCTGGCTGGAAGAGGCACTGACGCTGCGCAAGCTCGCGGGCCTGCTGTTGGGCATCGTGGGTGTGGGCATCCTGGTGGGCATCGGAACGGTGGCGATGCGCGCGCCCACGCTGCTGGCCATTGCCGCCTGCCTCGCCGCGGCGGCGTCGTATGCGATGTCGAGCATCATCGTGCAGAAAACCGGCAGGCCCGGCGGCATTCATCCGATCGCGATGGCCACCGGCTCGCTGGCGCTGGGCGGCCTGATCATGCTTCCAGCCCTGCCCTTCTCGCTGCCGCCGGCGATGCCGTCGGGCCTGGCGCTGGCCTGCATCGCGGCGATGTCATTGCTGTCTTCGGGCCTGGCGCAAGCCATCTTCATTCCTCTCATCGTCAGGGTCGGGCCGACCCGGGCGATGTGCGTGTCCTTCCTGATTCCGCTGTTCAGCATGCTGTGGGCTTACATCTTCCTGCAGGAATCGGTGGGCTGGTCGACCCTGTTCGGCGGCATCGTGGTGCTGGCGGCGATGGGACTGGTGCTGACTTCGCCGCACGGCAAGGCCGTGCCGCGCAAGGCCTGATGGCGCACGCGGCCCCCACTACCCTCGCCGAACGCAACCCCCTGCTCGTGGCGCTGGGCATCTCGCTGGGCGCGGCTATCTCGCTCGGCCTGTCACGCTTCTCCTATGCGCTGCTGCTGCCGCCGATGCGCGACGACCTGGCCTGGTCGTATCTGCTGGCCGGCGGCATGAATACCGCCAATGCCTTCGGCTATTTCCTGGGGGCGCTGGTCACGCCGACGCTGATGCGCCGCTTCGGCGCGCAGACCGCGCTGATCGGCGGCGCCCTGCTGACCGCGCTGTTCATGCTGCTGTCGGGCTTCGTGGTCGATGCCTCGCTGCTACTGACGCAGCGGGTGCTGGCCGGGGTGGCCAGCGCCTTCATCTTCATTTCCGGCGGCGTGCTGGCGGCCCGCCTGGGCGGCCTGCATCCGCGGCGAGCCGGCTTCCTGATCGGCCTGTATTACGGCGGCACCGGATTCGGCATCGTGTTCGCCGCGCTGCTGGTGCCGGCGGCGATCGATGCGGCTGCGGCGCAGGGCAGCGCGCATGCCTGGCAATGGGCGTGGCTGGCGCTGGGCGCGCTGTGCCTGCTGATGACCGTGGCCATGGGCCCGCCGGCGCGCAGCATCGACGGCGCACCCTCCGCGTCTGCGGCCGGCGCAAAGGACGGCTTCCGGGTGCGCGATTTCGCTTTCGGCCTGGCCGGTTATTTCATGTTCGGCGTCGGCTATATCGGCTACATGACCTTCGTCATCGCGCTGCTGCGCGAGCAGGGCATGCAGCAGACCGCCATCACGGTGTTCTATGCCTGCCTCGGCCTGGCGGTGGTAGCCTCGTCCCGCATCTGGGCCGGCATGCTGGACCGCTTCAAGGGCGGTCAGCCGCTCGCCATCCTCAACGCCCTGCTGGCGGCAGCCACCCTGCTGCCGGTGCTGTCGCATGCGCCGGTTGCAGTGTTCGCATCCGGCATCCTGTTCGGCGCGGTGTTCCTGTCGGTGGTCGCCTCGACCACGGCGCTGGTGCGGCACAACCTGCCGCCGCAGTCCTGGTCGGCCGGCATCAGCGGCTTCACCACGGTGTTCGCCTTCGGCCAGATCGTCGGTCCTACCATTGTCGGCTGGATCTCCGATGCCGCCGGCGGCCTTGAACGCGGCCTGATGTTTTCCGCCGGCGCGCTGCTGCTGGGCGCGCTGCTGGCGTCTCGCCAGCAGGCTTTGGCCGGGACGCATTGAGGCATTGAGGCACTGAGGCACTGAGGCACTGAGGCATGGATCTGCTGGCAGCCTGGCTGCAGCGCCGTCCGAATCCGGCCAGCGCGAAACAGGGCTTTGGCCTATGCTGTGCACCTGTTCAAACGGAGTTGCCATGCGTAGTGCCGACCTGATCCGCCTGCTGATTCTCGCCGCCATCTGGGGCGCATCTTTCTTGTTCATGCGCATCGTCGCGCCGGTGCTGGGTGCCTTCTGGACCGCGGAAGCTCGCGTTGCGCTGGCCGGCGTCGCCATGCTGGCTTTCATGCTGATGACGCGGCGGAACATGGATTTCGGCAAGCACTGGAAACAGTACCTGATGCTTGGCATCCTTAACTCCGCGCTGCCCTTCTCGCTGTTTTCCTACGCGGCGATGACGCTGCCGGCCGGCTATTCGGCGATCGTCAACGCCACCAGTCCGTTGTGGGGTGCGCTGGTCGGCGCACTGGTGCTCGGCGAGCGCCTGACAGCGCGCAAGATGGCCGGGCTTGTCATCGGCGTGACGGGCGTTGCCTTCCTGGTGCGGCTGGGGCCGGTGGCATTCACCTCGCAGGTCCTGCTGGCGGCGCTGGCCTGCGTCGGCGCGGCGATCTGCTACGGCATTGCCGGCGCCTATTCGAAAAAGAAATCAGCGGGCATCGCTCCGGCGCAGATGGCCACCGGCTCGCAGCTGGGCGCGGCGCTGGTGCTGTTTCCCTTCGCGGCCGCTTCGCCCGCGACCGGCACCGTCACGCCCTTCATTCTTCTGATTGCCGCGCTGCTGGCCCTGCTGTGCAGCGCGGTCGCCTACTTCATTTATTTCCGGCTGATCGCCGATCTCGGTCCGACCCGGGCATTGACGGTGACTTTCCTGATCCCGCTGTTCGCGCTGGCATGGGGAGCGATATTCCTCGGCGAAACCATCAATGCCAATACGCTGATCGGCTGCGCGCTGGTGGTGCTGGCCACCTGGCTGGTGGTGTTCCAGTCCGCGCCGGCGCCCGTCTCAGTCCCGGACAAGGTCGGCAGTTAGCGCGCCGCGCAGCGCATTGCAGACGATCAGCTCCTGCGCGCGCTCCAGATCGCGCAGGCCGATCGCTTGTTCCCGCGCATCCAGTTCCTCCAGCAGCACCGCGCGCATCACGCCGGGCAGCAGGCCGCAGGACAGCGGCGGCGTGATCCATCGGCCGTCAATCCTGGCGAAGACATTGCTGCGCCCGCCTTCGGTGAGTTCGCCTTTTTCATTGAAGAACAGCATGTCGAAGGCGCCTTTCGCTTCGGCAGCCTGCCAGGCGGCATCATAGGCCGTGCGCAGCGTCGTCTTGTGGCGCAGGAAGAGATCGGTCGAGCGCATCGGCTGCGGCGCGAGCAGTACCTTCACCCTCGGCGGCAGCGACGCGAGCGCTGCGGTGCGGATCTCGCAGCCGCCGTCCCGCTCCAGCGCCAGCCGCAGCCGATGGCTTCCTTTGGGCAGCGCCGCGCAGGCTTGCTCCAGTAATTCGCGTATTTCCCGCTCATCCCAGACGAAACCGAAGTAGGCGGCGGATGACCGCAGTCGCCGCAGGTGCCGGTCGAGATGGCGGATGCCCGCATCGCGGCCGGCATGCATGGTTTCGAACAGCGAGAACGCGTTTGGCAGCCCCGTCAGGAAGCCGGCCTTGAGCCGGCACTCCTTTAATTCGTCGGCGGCGATGCTGTCATGGACGATGCCGGCGCCGACGCCGAGTTCGCCGCGGCGCACGCCATTGTCGTCTTCGGGCTGAAGGGCCAGCGTGCGGATCGGCACCGACAGGCAGAAGTCGCCCAGGCCGACGCCCTCCCGCCTCGGCGGGCAGGGATCGAACCAGCCGATCGCGCCGGTGTACAGCCCGCGCGGCGACGGCTCGAGTTCGCGGATGATTTGCATGGTGCGCCGCTTCGGCGCACCGGTGATCGAACCACAGGGATAGATGGCTGCGAACACATCCTGCAATTGCACGCCGGACCGCATGCCGGCCTGCACGGTCGAGGTCATCTGCAGCACGCTGCGGTAGCGCTCGACCTGGAACAGCGACGGCACCCGCACGCTTCCGACCTGCGCGATGCGCGCCAGGTCGTTGCGCAGCAGGTCCACGATCATCAGGTTCTCCGCGCGGTTCTTCCCGTCCGCAGCCAGTGCCGCGGCGCGCAGCGCATCGCTTTCCGGATCGTCGCTTGCCGGCGCCGTGCCTTTCATCGGGCGCGCGGTCAGTATGCCGCGCTCATGCCGCACGAAGAGTTCGGGCGATAGCGACAGTACGCTCGCTCCGCCCGGCAGCGCGATCAGTGCGCCATAGGGGACCGGCTGCCGCGCCCGCAGCCTGCGGTACAGCGCATGCGGCGGGCCGTAGGCATCGAGTTGGATGCGGTAGGTGTAATTGACCTGGTAGGTATCGCCCGCTTCGATATATGCACGGATGCGTGCAATCGCTTCGTTGAAGGCATGTTCGTCGACGCTGGAGCGCACGCCGGCAATGCCGGCCGGAGAAGCATGATCGCCTTGCGCAAGCCACTGTTCCACCTGCTGGCTGGTCAGCCGCTCGCAGCGGGAGAACAGCAGGATCTGCGCCAGCGTTCCCGTCTCTTCACGGGCTTCGATGCGCTGCATGGCTGCGCCGAGTTCGTAGGTGAACAATCCCACCGCGTGCAGGCCGCGCCGCAGCCCCCGTTCCAGGCGTTCCAGCATCGCGGGGAAACACGCCTCATCGTCGCACTGCAGGGTTTCCACATGCGCGGTGTAGAGACGTGAGCGGGCCTGGTACGCATCCGCGCTGCTGTCATCGAGCAGCGCGTAGCAATCGGGCAGACCGGATGCCGGCAAGGTAGCGGGATTGGGAGCGGAAGCCAAGGAAATCTCTTGAAGCGATGCGAAGCAAGGCGCTATTGTAAAGCGGCCCTGCCCCGGCCGCCTTCCTGCAATTGCATCAACTGCCGCGCTTGGATAGATAGATACCCAGCAGCAGCAGGGCGCCGCCGAGCATCTGCACCGGCCCAATCGTTTCCTGGAAGATCAGCCATGCGGCCACGGCAGCGGTGAGAGGCTGGATCAGCAGGCTCACCGAGGACAGCGACGCCGGCAGGTGGGCCAGCGCATAGGCGATCACGGTCTGGCCGCCGATCTGGGCCACCACCGCCAGTGCCAGCAGCGGCAGCCAGCCCGACAGCTGTTCCGGGAAGAAGGCGCCCGGAGACATCAGCGCGAACGGCAGCAGGGCCGCCCCGGTGATGGTGGTGCTCCATGCCATCAGCCGCGCGGTGGAATACTGGCTGCGCGCATCCTTGACCACCAGCTGATAGGCCGCGTAAAACACGGCACTCGCCAGGCCGAGCCCGTCGCCGATCAGCTTCAGGCTACCCTGCGCGGGACCGTTGCCGGCGGCGTTCGGTCCCACCAGCATGATGGCGCCCACCAGCGCGAACACCATGCCGATCACGAATATGCGGGCGAAGCGCACCTTGTAGGCAAGCCACATCCACAAGGCGATGAAGATGGGCGCGAAGTTCGACAGCAGCGTGGCGTTGGCCACCGTCGTGTAATGCAGCGAAAGGTGCCACAGGCCCATGTCGGCGGCGAAAAAGATCCCGGCCAGCACCAGCGAGGCGGCAAAGCCGGTGCGCTTGCCGGCGGCGACATCCTGGCCGCGCACGGCCAATGCCCATGCCCACAGGATGGGCGCCGCCAGCGCCATGCGCCAGAACGCAGATGCGATCGGGTTGACGTCGGACAGGCGCATGAAGATGCCGGCGAAGCCGATGGCCATGCCGCCCAGGAGCAGCGAGGCGAAGGCGAGTGCGGGAAATTTGTTGGAAGGCGTCATGGATCGTTATGGTTGGCGCATGGGTGGCAGCGGCGGAACGGCGGCGGGCGTTCCCGAGTATAGGAGGCTCGCAGTGTAATGAGATTCGGATTTTGCTGCAGGGGCCCGAATGACGTACGTGCGGGCCTTGCCGAAATGGGGGTGCGGCAAAAGGAAATTCGGCTGGCGGTTTATCAAGGTTTGACTTGCGCAGGCGTGCGCAGTGCAAGCGCCACCTTCGGGAGCATATAAGCGTCGCCGGCCCGTCCTTCATATCGAGATCCCTGCCGGCACCTGACGGTGCCGGCCACCCCCACCGCGCTCGCACGAAGCGTCGAGGATGACGTGGCGCTGCGGCCTGCCGATTCAAGGAGGCCTGACATGGGCAGCCAAGCATTCCGGTTGATGCGGCAAGCATGGAACCGCCGGAGCACCTCCATCCACTCATTAAGCGGGAAGCAAGGCCTCCTATGCTTGATAGCGCTAATGAGGGTGTACACGGTGAGGACAAGGTCCAAAAAAATATCCTTTATCACGGCAACATTTCGCCAACCGATAAGACTTAAGCGCGCCATCAGTAGCTTGCTGGCGCAGGCAAACCCGAATTGGGAAATGGTCATATCACCGGATGACGGGGAAAACTATGAGCATTTCAGCCAGTACGATCATCGTATTCGAGTCGTAAGCACCGCGGAGAAGCATACTGGAGCGGGCATGGCAAGAAACCGGGGACGGGCAATCGCATCGGGAGACTATATTGCGGTCCTCGACGACGACGATCTGGTTACGAAGACGTTTGTTCATGACGTGCTGCAGGCACTGGAATCCGCTCATACCGTAACGGTACCCACAGCTTATGTTAGGGAAAACGGTCACCTGATTCGCGAAGTAGGCGCAGGCCATTCGGAGATCGACATTCCCCGCTTTTCCAGGGAACTTGGTTCTATGCATGTGATATCCGAACAGCGAGTCCATCAGCCATGGCGTGATTGTTTTGCCGAGGACGTCCTGCACACCTGTATCGCGATAGCAAACGCTGGCGGCAAAATTCCGGTCGTCGACTCCACGCGCTATGTGGGCATAGTGCGGCAGGACAGCACCTGTACGACAAGAAGAGACATCGGGCCCGAATACGAAAGGTTAATCCGCCTTGGCTTTCCTGATCTGCCTGGGCAGGCTGCCAGCGATATCAGGCGGCTGTTCGAATATCGGCACAAGACCAACACGGCATTCGAAGAAAGCGCAATAAAAGCCACCGGATACCATGAGATTTTGTCTTCACTTGATCTCGTCAGTGGCACCAAATCGACCAAGCCTGCCCTGGACTTGTCCGCCGTGAATGTGTCATTGCCTAGAGCGGTTTCGCCCTGACCTGCTTGCCGATCCCGGGTGGATTGTTCCTGGTACGGCGTTGCGCCTCCTTGCCATGGCCCGCCATGTCGCGTCGCCGCGCCTTGTCCCAGAAACAGTCCGCCTCGGCCTCGACTAAGCCTGTCAAGGCGAAACCGCTCTAGCTAACGGTGACGGCATGCGTAAGGACAGCTCGAAACGGCCTGGTATGCAACGGCCTGGCAACTTCCTCGACCATGGATATCCATTCCTATTGAAGAACACCTGCTGCGTCCTCCTGAAACGGATGGAGCAATTTTCAAGCGTCACCCGGTTTGGCGTTTGCAGAGGGTTTGGAAAGACGCCCCTCAAACCAGCAGCACCGCAAGCTGCCCCTGCAGGTTATCCGTCGGAACCTGCTTGAACCCGCTCTTGGCAAAGCGATGCCAGCGGCCGACCACCATGCAGGAGATCAGGTTGGCGCGGTTGGCGGCATCGATCTCGCTGGCCTGCCCCTGGGTGGCCGCCAGCTTCAGCGACTGGCGCAGCGCCAGTTCGACGCGCTCGATGAACTGGTTCATGCGCAGCTGCAGCCGCTCGTCCTCGTTGACCAGCGCGTCGCCGATCAGCACGCGCGTCATGCCGGGATTGCGCTCGGCGAAATTGAGCAGCATGCCGGTGATGGCCTGGGCCTGCGACAGGCCGTCGTCCTGCTGTTCGCTGATCTGGTTGATCAGGCCGAACACGGTGGTCTCGATGAATTCGATCAGGCCCTCGAACATTTGCGCCTTGCTCGCGAAGTGCCGGTAGAGCGCGGCCTCCGATACCTCGAGCCTGGCCGCCAGCGCGGCGGTCGTGATCTTCTCCCCTTTCGGCTGCTCCAGCATCTGCGCGAGTGTCTGGAGAATCTGTAGCTTGCGTTCGCCCGGTTTTGTCGTAGCCATAGTTGTCGTCGTCGTTATTGGCGCAATCGGTGCAGCATGTCAGGCAGCTGTGTGACGGACCGGACTTTGGCATCCACGAAGGCCGGCCGCCGGTTCAAACGGGCCGGGCTGCGCATGCCGGCCTGTTGCTGATGATTCGGACTCGCCGCCAGGTATTGCGTGACCCAGGCGGTGCGCATGCCGAGCGCCTTGGCCGCCTTGAGATTGTCCGTCGTGTCCTCCACCAGTACACAACGGCTGGCGCGGATGCCTTCTTTAGCCAGCAGCTTGCGCAGCAGCAGCTTCGAGGGCTTGGGCCGCAGCTGCCGGTGCACATGCATGGCCTCGATGGGTATGTGCTTGGCGAAATGCCGGTGCAGGCCAAGGTGGCGCATCACTTCATGCGAATAGCGGCGCGGCGCGTTGGTCAGGAGGATCTTGCGGCCTGGCAGGCGCCTGAGCAGGCGGCCCACGCCGCGCTCGGCGCGGATCATTGTCGCCAGGTCATCGAAAGAATGCGCCTCGTGCAGGAAATCGTCCATCCGTACCCCGTGATGCCGGATCATGCCGAGCAGCGTCGCGCCGTAGCGCTTCCAGTAGGCGATGCGCGCGGCATTGACCGTCTCCGGATCGGCCGGCACATCGTCCTGGCCCAGCACCTTCGCCATGTAGGCATTCATGTTTGCATTAATCGCCGGAAAAATCGCATGAGAGGCGTTGTGCAGCGTGTTATCGAGATCGAACAGCCAGACCAGGTTGCGCATGATGGGTATCGTGATGAAACCGCCCCGGCAATTGCAAGAATAGCCATGGGCGAACTGCGGTTGATCGATGCACTCCTGCTGCCCACCGAAAATTACATTAGGGCAATAATGCAACACGGATGGAATCCGCACAAGTTTTTGGCACGACTTCTTGCAACATTGCAGTGGTTTTCAGCCGAAATCCCAGGAAAGTGCAGGTAGAAAGCTGAAAATACATAGAAAAGCACGCTGCCCGCGGAATCGAGAGACGATTCGGCGGGCAGCGGAAATGATGGCCGGCGACAAACCGGCCCGGGCGGACCGGTGCAATCAGTGGGAGCGGATCATGGTGCCGAATGCCTGTTCGGTCAGCACTTCAAGCAGCAGCGAATGCTCGATCCGGCCGTCGATGATGTGCACGGTGTTGACGCCGGACTTGGCGGCGTCGAGCGCCGAGGAGATCTTGGGCAGCATGCCTCCGGAAATGGTGCCGTCGGCGAACATTTCATCGATTTCACGGGCCGACAGGTCGGTCAGCAAATTGCCCTGCTTGTCCTGCACGCCGGCGATGTTGGTCATCATGATCAGCTTTTCGGCCTTCAGGATTTCCGCGATCTTGCCTGCCACCAGGTCGGCATTGATGTTGTAGGCCTGGCCATCCTCGCCGAAGCCGATCGGCGAAATGATGGGAATGAAGGCATCGTCCTGCAGCGCCTTGACCACGGCGGGATTGATCGCATCGATCTCGCCGACGAAGCCGATGTCCAAAAACTGGCCAGGATTCTCGCGGTCCGCCAGCTTCATCTTGCGTGCGCGGATCAGGCCGCCGTCCTTGCCGGTCAGTCCGACCGCCTGGCCGCCGTAATGATTGATCAGCATGACGATGTCCTGCTGCACTTCGCCGCCCAGCACCCATTCCACCACTTCCATGGTTTCCTCGTCGGTGATGCGCATGCCCTGCACGAAGGTACCCTGCTTGCCGATCTTCTTGAGCGCATTGTCGATCTGCGGACCGCCGCCGTGCACGACGACAGGATTCATGCCGACCAATTTGAGCAGAATGACATCGCGGGCGAAGCCATGCTTGAGGCGCTCTTCGGTCATTGCATTGCCGCCGTACTTGACGACAATGGTCTTGCCGTGGAACTTGCGGATATAGGGCAGCGCTTCGGCCAGGATTTCCGCCTTGATTTGCGGGGCCACCGTACTCAGGTCGGCGGCGGGAGCGAGTTGATCGGTCATGGTCAGTCCTGAAAATCAATTTTCGCGATTTTACAGGAAACGTTTCGAATTCTTTGTTGATTTCCTGGTTTTAAAATAGCGGATCGGATGTACTCTGCCCAAAAGACAAGCCAGCCTTTATGAGCGTTCCCTTGAATAATGAATTGGAAGCCTTGCGCCCCGCGCTGGTGCGTTTCGCGATGTTGCAATTGCGGAATGATGCCGCCGCGGAGGACGCCGTGCAGGAGACACTGGTGGCGGTGCTGGAGAAGCCGGGCAACTATGCCGGCAGGTCCAGCCTGCGCACCTATGTCACCGGCATCCTTAAGCACAAGATCCTGGATGCGATGCGGTCCAACAGGCGCGAAGTGCAGTTCGACGCCGCCGGCGGCGCATACGGCAACCACGGCAACGAAGTCAACAACGGCGCCCGCACCGATGCCGACTTCATCGATGCATTGTTCCGGGCCGACGGCCACGTGGTCGACATGCCCCGCCCGTGGGGCGACCCTGACGCCGCGCTGGAGCAGAAGGACTTCTTCCGCATGCTGGAACTGTGCCTGGAAAAGCTGCCGCCGAAGACCGCCCGCATTTTCATGATGCGAGAATGGCTGGAGATGGAAACGCCGGACATCTGCAGGGAACTGCAGATCAGCTCCTCCAACGCCTGGGTGATGCTGTACCGGGCACGCCTGCAACTGCGCGAATGCCTCGACCTGAACTGGTTTGGCGAGAACTGACGAGGAGAAAAATCATGTCGATCAAACCGACCTGCAGGGAAGTCCACCGACTGACATCCGAAGGCCAGGACCGGGAGCTGTCCCTGGTCGAGCACACCCGCATGCAGATGCACCTGCTGACCTGCCAGCCCTGCCGCATCTTCACCGAACAGACGCGATTGCTGCACAAGGCCATGCAACGGCTATCCGGGCGCGGCGGCAACGACAAGGATGAATCCGAATGAGCATCTGTTCCACGTGCGGCGCGGCATTCGAATGCGGGATGGCGGACGGCCCGCAGGACACGCCCTGCTGGTGCACCGGCCTGCCGCCGCTGCCGGAATCCTATCTATCCGATGCCCGGAAAAAAACCGGCAGCGCAAGCAGCGAGAGCGCCAGCTGTTTCTGCCCGGACTGCCTGCGGGCACTGATCGGCCGCGCCCGGGACCACGCTGCAGGCGGCGGATAATTTCCTGAATCAGCACGAGCCGATTGGCGCAATGCGCTCTATGCTCCTTCGCAGTTGCGCATTTCCTGCCGGGCGAAACTTGCCCTGATTCTCTGCAGCGCATCCCGGCTTTCCGCATCGAGGTCGCGCAGGCGGAAAGCCACCAGGTTGGTATTCACACTGCGCTGGCCGATACGCGCGCTTCGCACGCCCTTCTGGTTCAGATTGGCAAGATGCGCGCGCGCCGCTTCCTCCATCTTGAACACGCCGAGCGATATGCCCCAGCGCAGGGAGGAATTGTCCTGGATGATGAAGAAGTCCTCGACGCCGAGGTGCCGCAGCTCCGCGGCCTTCTTCTCAGCGGTTTCCTTGTCGCCCTGCGGCGGGATGTACACCATGTGCGTTGCGACTTCCTGCACCTGCCGCTGCGTGACCTTCGGGCCGAGCGACAGCGGTGCAAGCCGCGCGCTGAACCGCTTCGCCTCCGCCGCAGTGAAATTGCCGATCTCCGCGCAGACCAGCACGACGGGCCTGGCTGGCGGCGTCATGGTATCGAGTGCGACCGTCCTTGCGCCCTGTACCGGCGCGGCGCTGGCCGGTGCGGGTTCTGGTGTGCTTGGTGTAGCGGGTGCGACTGGTGCAGCCGGCGGGGCCGGCACGGGTGGCGCAGCCGGCGTTGGCTTCGGTGCGACCGGTGCTGCCGGGGCAGCCTCAGGCGTCGCCGGGACCACTGGCGCACCTGAAGCGGGTGGCGTGGCGGCTTCGGTCTGCGCCGGTTCCGCTTCGGGCGGCTTTTCCAGCTTCAGCTTGTCGGCATTGATCTGGTTCTTGATGCGCGCCGGTTCGCGGCCGCTCGGAAACAGCGTCTCGAAATAACCCTGCTGGTAGGCCAGCAAGCCGCCGTTTGCCAGCAGCAGAATGAAAAAGAAGAATTTCAGCATGATGTATTCATGGCGACGTGATGCAGGCCGATCAGCACAAGATTATCCACGCGCAGAGGCGCAAAGCCCAGGTGCGGCGCGATCAATGGCGCGGCGCCGCCGGACAGCACGCATTGCACCTCGCCATGGTGCTGCCGATGCGCCCGCACCGCGCGTTCGATGGCGCCGGTCTGCGCCGCGATGCAGCCGCTGATGATGGCCGCATCGGTATGGTCGGCGAATGGTTCGGTGATGCCCGTCGTTTCGGCGACTTCGGGCAATTGCGCGGTATTGCGCGCCAGCGAAGCGGCCATCAATCCCAGGCCCGGCAGGATCATGCCGCCCTGGAAGATGCCGTCCGGGGTCACGGCATCGACCGTCGTCGCCGTTCCGCAAGTGGCCACGACAAGCGCTTTCCCGGGATGAAGGGCATGGGCGCCGATGACCGATGCGAAGCGGTCGCAGCCAAGCTGCGCCGGATTGCGGTAATGGTTGCGCACCCCGGCCAGGCTGGCGCAGGAAGCGAACCATTCCAGCGGCACCGGCTGCAACCCGAGCACATGCGAGAGCGCCTGCTCCAGCTTCTCCCGCATCGCCTGCCCGGCGACGTTGGAGATCAGCACATGCGCGATCTTGTGTCCGCGCCAGGCATCACCCAGCGTGCCGATCTGCGCATGGTCGACCATGCCCGATGCCATCCATTGGCCGAGCGCAGACGCATTGCGCGCGCCGCGCGGCACCAGCGCCCATTTCACCCGGGTATTGCCTGCATCGATCAGCAGCAGCATGCTCAGACCTCCTTCGGCCGCAGCGACACATCGCCCGCCATGACGGCGACCTGCCCCGACGCGGACTCGATCAGGAAGCGGCCGCCGGCATCGATGCCGCGCCCGATGCCTTCATGCAGCACCCGACCGTTGTCGAGAATGACGACGGCCTGGCCTGCATACGCATGCAGGGCGTTCCAGCGCCCGATGAATGCGGCGAGCCCCTCATGCTCGAACTGCACCAGCGCTTCCGCCAGGCTGCTGAGCAGGGTCGCCATCAGCATGTTCGGGTCGAGGTCGGCCAGCCAGGGGACTCCGGTCGCCGCCCTGCCGATGGCGGCCGCCATGCTGTCGTCGACGGCGATATTGAGGCCGATGCCGATCACCGCCCAGCTGGCGTCATGCGGCACGCTGCCGGCGCCGGCCGATTCGATCAGGATGCCGGCCAGCTTGCGCCCCTGGACCAGCACGTCGTTCGGCCACTTCAGCCTGGCATCGATGCTGAACATCGCCAGCGCCTCGGCCAGGGCCACTCCCACGGCCAGCGGCAGCCCAACCAGCGCGTGTACCGGCAGATCGAATTTCCATGCCAGGGAAAAAGTCAGCGATTTGCCTTCCGCCGAATGCCAGCTGCGCCCCGCCCTGCCGCGTCCGGCGGTCTGGCGCTTGGCCTGCAGCAGCACCGGACCATGCAAAGTCGGCAACGCAGCCAGCAGGTCGGCATTGGTGGAGCCGGTTTCCTCCACGACGCGCACCGTCACATGCTGGGCGGCGGGCCGGAGAAGCGCGGCAATCCGTTCGGAAGCGAGAATTTCAGTCATGCCGACATTGTAGCGGCATGCCTGCGGGGCGTGATGCAGTCTGGCAACAACGCTCTTGTATTATTTGGCAGTCTTTAACAGCGTGCTTGGCCAAGCCGTTACAGAGCATGCGGCTGCAAGCGGCTTGGATCGTCAAGATCGGTGGTTTGCAGAAACGCCGCGCGCTAGAGCAGAGCGTAGTTGTATGTCACAAAAATGCTTTTATTGCGGCCGTAATACCAATTGTCGGATGGCCTGCGCGGTTTGACGTTTGGGGGTTCTAGTAAAGAATATATGCTCGCGAATAAAACTAGGCCCTTCTGGCAAAACTGCAAGGAATTTACCTTTCAAATTGGAATTTCCCCTTGTTTCCCATATTTCCAGAAATTGAGCTTTGCTATAAGTTCGATTTCCAAGGGAGGGATCTGCAAGCCATACCGTGTCTTCACTAATACCTCTCAGTACAGAAAAATGCTCATCTTTTCTATGTTTGAGGTACACAATGACAGGAATCTTGAGTCTCGCAAGTTGTTCGTATGTCGCTGCGTAGCCGTGAGCGCGAAATCCGAACTGAGGCATGATACGTTGCATGTCTTCAAATGAGGAACGCATCTCTCCATTATCCAATGCCAGAAGCAAATCTTGCTCGGTTACCGGCACTCCATAAAATTCTTTCAGAATGGTAGCAAGCGAAGCAGCACCACAGGAAAAGTCCTTGTCCTGTTTTATGACCTGCTTATCACGCAAAGTTTTCCAGGACTTTACAGGGACGTGACCTGCCAGCGTTGGCGCGATGACCACGGCATGCTCGGCTTGCGCAATCGAACCGTAATACAGTGCGGCCATCGCAACTGCAATTCTTAAGGTCCAAAACTTATTTTGCATTGCTGTCAGAATTCTTCTTTCTTTTGCTTTCCGCAAGAACCAGTAAAGGACCACCAATAAATACTACGGCTCCAATCAACAACCACCACCATTCAGTATTTTTTTGTTCTGGATTGGGCCAAATCAGCATACGAGGCAGAAAGAGCGAGCACCAAGCCAAGGCACCAAGACATATTGACGTTAAAACTCTGCCTTGCCTCGCCACCTTCCACGATACCATCATCAACGCCCACATAATTCCATGAAAAACGATTTCTCTGAAATCCATGCCTTATCCCATTTAACGATAGTCCTTAAGAGTCCCTCTGAATAAGAGAGACTTGTGATACTAATTCGAAATTAATACCAACTTGTTACGTGCGTGCTGTACAAACTACCGGCCAACCCAATTCCCCACCCCCCAACTCCGCCTGCAAGCCCTCCAAGCGCGCCGGTTCCAACAGCAGTTGTAAAGCCGGGCAAGTTCCAATTCGGATTGCCATATGAGTATCCAATGCCATTTCCAATACCACCTATTAAAGGCGCTACCCACCACGCTCCCTCGGTCTCCTTCATTTCCTGTTGCGATAATACTGCGACCTGAACCGGCTCACCGTCAAATATTAAATTTGCATCGGCTTCATGTGCGAAGACCGGAAGTGCAGAGACGACCAAAGAACATGCTACTAATAAATTTTTTAAGGACATGTACGTGTACCTCGATTGGTTAATTGAATAGGGCATTTAAAAACTAGCAATACATATATTTTAAAATGTGTATAACCAGTTCGCTCGCAGGTCGGCCCCATCGCGACCCGACGCATTCTGTTTTAACGAAAGAGAAAGTGTATGCCCTCTTGAAAATCCGTAAGCCATACCGACAAGTAAATCTGTACTGGTTCTTCTAAATCCTTGAGGCTTTCCCTCAACAGTGTCTGCCTGCGCGTTCATCCATTGCACACCGGCAGAAAGTGTTATTCGATCATTGACCGCAAATGCAATTGATGGATTAAGCAACAGGGTATTACCCGGGTCATAGGCGGCATGATCATCCCTACGCTTAAAATTAGCGCGATAGGCGGCAGTTAATGATAGGACTATCGGGTCAATTGCCTTAAAAGCTGTAAGCCCAAGAAGAGCAGATTTAGCATATGCATTACTTATCCTGTGTTTTTCATACAGGGCAACTTCGACAAAACTTATCAGTGCTGGAGTATCGTCATCTTCCTTGAATTTGTAATTCACACCTACCCAAGCGTCAGCCAATTTCTGATCACTGGAATAACTCATATTTGAAGCTTCAATGTTGCGATGGCTGCTGTAAAGGTAACTGATACGAGAGCACAACTCGGTTTTTGCATATAGCCCGTATCGCAGGCCAAGTGTTCCTACGACAATGTCACTATTGCCTTTGCTTTCCATTACAGAAAAGGGCAGCGAAACGAAGGAGGCCGGGCCTATCTGAATGCTTAATGGTCGACCCGTGAGTATTTCCTGTCGGTCGTTATTTGCATAGGAAATCCCTCCTTCAAATTTGAACTTACCTCTCTCCGTAATAAGATCCTCAATCTGCATTGGCAGCTCGGCATGAGCCACAAAAGCAGCCATGCAAAGTAAAACACCGACACATACTCTTAACGACATTACGCGGCTTTCAATGTTATCTTTGACGCAACATTAAATTATGAAATTAAGATCAGGAAACCACTTTTTACAAATTGTTTATTTGGTATCTAATATTTATTTCTATAGCTTGTTTAGATACTCACAAAAATATCTATGGCATCGATGATTTATTTTTGAGTTGCGAATTTGGTGACAGGCCGATGCTTCCTAATGGACAATGCAGATCGCTGCGTTGTCAACACAAAAAATGAGAGATACGCAGAGAGCGTGGCTGTGGGTCCATCTATACTATGCGCCTGGAGTTACTTTATTTGCATGGGGTGCTTACCAGACTTCTGCGTATATACCCCTTTACCACTACGAAATCTGTCTCAGCAATAGCTGGAATAACTGGCAACTTGAAATATATAGAAAAGAGGAAAACCGCAAGCTTCTCTCTCCTCTTGTATTTTCTGTTCGGAGTAGAGCATGAATTTGAAAGACCTGAAAAGAACCTTTAAGAATCTACGTGGCTGTGATCTCGACTCCGGCACATTCTTGTTTAACTTGATTAACCTTATCGTTGCCGTTATTGCAGCCCTCTCACTACTAGCTTACTGGGTCTTCAAATGACTTTGCAAAGTTATTTAGGGACTTGGGTAAAGAAAAACGGCAGCCGCTGATTACGCATGGATAGCTCATCTCCTGATATAGAAGGAATGAGACACATTGCAAGCTTTATTACAGCTACCCTGCTGACGCGATTACCCGATTCGAATTTGGACTCCCATCCGATTTCTCCCTTACACTAACGGGATGTCTGAACAGCAAGCCCCCGCACTCAATTTCACCGGCGAACGCCCGTCGCGCCTGGCCGCCGTCGGCCAGTGGCAGGTGCATGCGCTGGCTGCGGACAATGCGATTGCCGCGCTGAACAGGCAGCTGCGCAATGCGGCGAAGGATGCCGACATGCAGTGGGATCTGTCCGGCATCGATGCACTCGACCATTTCGGCGCGCAGATTCTCTGGAACGCGTGGGGCAGGCGCCGTCCGCGCCATCTGGTCCTGGCGCCCCAGCATGAAGATACATTCGTCCGCATCGAGCAGGCGGGCATGCTGACCCTGCCCGTGAGGTCCCGGCCGCACTGGTTTTCGCCCGCCACCCTGCTGCGCGTCCAGCGCGATATCGCCGGCCACCTGCTCTCCTTCGTGATGCTGATCGGCCAGCTGGTGCTCGACTTTGGCCGCTTTGCACGCTGGCCGCTGCGCGGTCCGTGGAAGGAAATTTCTTCGAACATTTACCACATTGGCTACCAGGCGCTGGGCATCACCGCGCTGGTCGGTTTTTTGATCGGCGTGGTGCTGTCCTTCCTTTCAGCGCAGCAGCTGCATACCTTCGGCGGCGACATTTATCTCGTCAACATCCTCGGCATGAGCGTGATCCGCGAACTCGGCCCGCTGCTGGCGGCCATTCTCGTCGCCGGCCGCTCGGGTTCGGCGATCACCGCTCAGCTGGGCGTCATGCGCGTGACCGAGGAGCTGGATGCGATGCTCGTCATGGGCATGTCGCACGGCTTTCGCCTGATCATGCCGAAGGTGCTGGCGTTATCGATCTCGATGCCGCTGCTGGTGGTCTGGACCGATGCGGTGGCGCTGGCCGGCGGCATGGTGGCGGCCAAGGTGGAACTCGGTCTCTCCGTCAGCTACTTTCTGCAAGCCCTGCCGGATGCCGTGCCGCTGGCAAATTACTGGATCGGCATCGGCAAGGGTATTGTCTTCGGCGCGCTGATCGCGCTGGTGGCCTGCCATTTCGGCCTGCGCATCAAGCCCAATACCGAAAGCCTCGGCCAGGGCACCACGCTATCGGTGGTGACATCGATCACGGTGGTGATTCTGGCCGATGCCGTGTTTGCCATTCTGTTCAAGGGCGTGGGGTTCTACTGATGGCGGCGCCGATCATCCAGATCCAGGGCCTGTGGACGAAGTTCGGCCCGGTCGTGGTTCACGAGGATCTGAACCTCGAGGTGCAGCCCGGCGACATCGTGTCGCTGGTGGGCGGTTCCGGCTCGGGCAAGACCACGCTGCTGCGGCAGATGCTGGGGCTGGAGCATCCGGCGCGCGGCTGCGTCAGGGTGCTGGGCGAGGACATCAACGGCTGCGGCAGCGTGCGGCGCCAGCAATTGCGCAACCGCTGGGGCATGCTGTTCCAGCACGGCGCCCTGTTCTCCGCGCTGACCGCGCTCGACAACGTGGCGCAGCCGATGCGTGAGCTGCGCGGGCTGCCGGAAGACCTGATCCGCGATGCGGCGCTGCTGAAACTGGCGATGGTCGGCCTGACGCCGAAGGATGCGCTGAAGATGCCGGCCGACCTCTCCGGCGGCATGGTCAAGCGCGTCGCGCTGGCGCGGGCGCTGGCGCTGGAGCCGGAACTGCTGTTCCTCGACGAGCCGACCGCCGGGCTCGACCCGGACCTGTCGGAAAGCTTCGTGTCGCTGATCCGCGGCCTGCACCAGCAGATGCGCCTGACGGTGGTGATGGTCACTCACGACCTCGACACGCTGTTCGCGCTGTCGAGCAAGATCGCGGTGCTGGCGGAAAAGCGGGTGATCGCCATGGGCACGCCCGAGGAAGTGATCGCGCTGCCGCATCCCTTCATCCAGCAATTCTTCCTTGGCGAGCGCGGTCAGCGCGCTCTGGAAGTCTTGCGCGAAAAGCATTAGGAAGACCTTATGGAAAACAAGTCGCATGCATTGATGGCCGGCCTCTTCACACTGTTGCTGCTGGCCGGCGCCATCCTCGGCGGCATCTGGTTCAACCGCGACCGGGTGCAGTGGGTGCCCTACCAGATCGCAACCAAGCTCTCGATTCCCGGGCTCAATCCGCAGGCCGCAGTGCGTTATCGCGGACTGGATATCGGCAAGGTGGACAGTATCGCCTTCGATCCCCAGGTGGTTGGCCAGATCCTGGTCAGCATCAGCGTGCAGCCGGATGCGCCGATCACCGAATCGACGTTCGCCACGCTGGGCTACCAGGGCGTGACCGGCATCGCTTACGTGCAGCTCGACGATGACGGCAGCCGCCCGGTGCGCCTGCCCAGCGGCCCGGAAAGGATCGCCCGCATCGAAATGCGGCCCAGCCTGTTCGACCAGCTGCAGACGCGCGGCCTGGCCATCCTGGAGCAGACCGAGGAAGTGGCCAAGCGCATCAACGGCATTCTCACGCCGGAGAACCAGGAAGCCATCATCGGCGCGGTCAACAACGTGAGCCGCGCCGCCGTCGCGCTGGAAGCGATTCCGGCCCGGCTGCAGCCGACGCTGGACCGCCTGCCAGCCGTGACGGCGCAGGCGCAGCAGACGCTGGGCAACGTCAACAGGCTGTCGGCCGATGCCGGCGAGCTGACCCGCAGCCTGAATGGCCTGGTGACCGGACTGCAGGCGCCGGACGGCCCCATCACCCGTTTCTCGAGCAGCATGGAGCAGCTCGGTGCGGTGGCTGGAAAGATCGAGTTCGAGACCCTGCCGCTGATCAACGATGCGCGCGCCTCGCTTCGTACGCTGAACCGTACGCTGGATAACCTCAACGAGCGTCCGCAAAGCGTCCTGTTCGGTTCGTCGGTGATCGCGCCGGGACCGGGGGAAAGCGGATTCGCCGCGCCGCCGGCGCCAACGCAGGCTCAATAGGGAACATGAAAAAATGAACACACTGCAAGCTCGCCGAACCGATGCCCCGCGACGTGCCCGCCTGGTCGCCGGCCTCTCCGCCCTGGCCATCCTGTCCGCCTGTTCGGTCGTGAGCCGGCCCGACGCGGCCATGCTCTACGACCTCGGGCCGCTGCGCACGCAAGCCTCTTCATCGACGCAGACATCGCAGCCGCCGACCTCGCTGCCGCCGCTCAGCATCGCCGACGTCCAGGTGCCGGCCTGGCTCGACAGCTCCCTGATTTTCTACCGCCTCAACTATGCCAATGAACAGCAGCCCCGGCCCTATGCGCAGGCGCGCTGGAGCATGCCGCCCGGACAACTGCTGCAGCAACACCTGAAGTCGCGGCTCGCCGCCGCCGGAGGCGCGGTCCTGTCGCCGTCGGCCGCCGCGGCCAATGTGCCGGTGCTGCGCATCGAGGCGGACGACTTCACCCAGATTTTTTCCAGCCCGACGCAAAGCACCGGGCAGGTCAGCCTGCGGGCGTCGGTGTTCAGGGAGCGCACGCTGATCGCCCAGCGCAGCTTCGTGCGTCAGGCGCCGGCGCCTGCAGCCGATGCCGGCGGCGGCGTGCGCGCGCTGGCCGGCGCCAGCGATGCCGCACTCGGCGATATGATCGCGTGGCTGGCCACCCTCAACCTGAAATAATCTGCTTGCCGGGCCGGTTGCCTCTGGCCAGAATACGAGACCATGCATTCCGTCGAATGCGCAATGCCGATCCCGCGCCATGCCATGGCATGAGATTGGTATCAGACCGATAACCGGATTGCCATGTTGCCAAACGAGGAACACCAGGCGGACGCCGCCGCCTCCGCTTCAATGTCGGCCAGCGCATCGACCTTCTCCCGCGTCGGCCTGCTGATGTACACCTTCCTGATTGCGTACGCCAGCCTGTATCCGCTTTCCAGCTGGCAGAGCAAGGGCTTGCCGCTGTTGGGCTTCCTGTTCATGCCGATGCCGCATTACTGGACCGGCTTCGATGTCATCACCAACATCATCGGCTACCTGCCGTTCGGCGCGCTGGTGGTGTTCGCGCTGCACCCTCACCTCAAGGGAGCGTCGGCGGCCATCGTCGCGATCTTCTGCGGCATGCTGCTGTCCGGCGCCATGGAGGCGATCCAGACGCTGCTTCCCAACCGGGTGTCCTCCAATCTGGATTTTCTGACCAACATCACCGGCAGCGGCCTGGGCGCGGTGGCGGGCGTGCTGCTCAGTCCCTACTTCCTCGAGCACAACCGGCTGCTGCGGATGATCCGCCGGTCCTGGGTGATTCCCGACGCGGGGCGCGGCTTGATCGTCATCGGCCTGTGGCCGCTGGCGCAGATCTATCCGCAAGCCTATCTTTTCGGCCACGGGCAGTTCCTGCCCATCCTTTCCCACTGGCTGTCCGACTGGCTGGAACAGCCGGTCGACCTGTTGGCCATGGTGCGCAGCCACATCCATCTGACCGTGCAGGAGTTCTGGCTTGCGGAAACACTCATCACCGCCTGCGGCATGACCAGCGCGCTGCTGATGCTGTCGTGCGTGCTGCGCAAGCAGGCGCCGCGGACGCTGCTGCTGATCCTGCTGGCCTTCGGCACCGCTGCGGTGAAACTGCTGGCCAATGCGCTGCTGTTCACTCCGGCCAATGCGCTGGCCTGGCTGACACCCGGCGCCGAAGGCGGCATCCTGATCGGCGCCATGATGGTCGGCGGCCTGGCCTTCGCGCCGCCAGCCGCCCAGCGCCGGCTGGCCATCGTCAGCCTGATGGTCAGCCTGGTCGCCATCAACATGGTGCCGGCCAACCCGTATTTCGTTGCCACCCTGCAGACCTGGGTGCAGGGCCGCTTTCTCAATTTCAACGGCGCCGCCCACTTCCTCTCGGTCGTATGGCCGCTGTTCGCGCTGTGGTTCCTGCTGCACCCGATGCATCGCATGAAGAAATAGTATGATTGCCGCTTCATCCCGACTCGACGAGAGCGACATGTCCGACAAGCCGTATTACCAGCATCATGTTTTCTTCTGCATGAACCAGCGCGACGAAGGCCGCCCCTGCTGCGCCGACCGCGGCGCGCAGAGTGCGCAGGAACATGCGAAGAAGCGCATCAAGCAGCTTGGCCAGAGCGGCCAGGGCAAGGTGCGCATCAACAAGGCGGGCTGCCTGGACCGCTGCGAAGAAGGCCCGGTGCTGGTGGTTTATCCGGAAGGCACTTGGTACACCTATGTCGACAATGAAGACATCGATGAAATCATCGACACGCACCTGGTCGGCGGCAAGGTGGTGGACCGGCTGAAGATCTGAGCCTGGCTTCCGATACTGCCCCGCGCCAATCTGCGCCGCTGCGGCATTCGCCGCCAAGCCTGTCGCCAACCTTACCGTTTCAGGCGCCCCCAGCAACGGGACGCACATCAAACTCATGAACGCACAAACTCAACGCTTCAGCATCAACGGCGGCGCCGGCGCGCTCGAATGCGCACTGGACCTGCCCGAAGCCGCGCCGCGCGGCCTGGCACTCGTTGCCCATCCGCATCCGCTCTACGGCGGAACGATGGACAACAAGGTGGCGCAGACGCTGGCCCGCGCCTTCGTAGCCATCGGCTATGCGACGGTGCGCATGAATTTCCGCGGCGTCGGCAAGTCCGAGGGCGTGCATGACGCCGGACGCGGCGAAACCGACGACATGGCCATGCTGCTGGCGCACATGAAGCAGCAGTATCCGGACCTGCCGGTCGCACTGGGAGGCTTTTCTTTCGGTACCTTCGTGCAGTCGCAGCTGCAGCAGCGGTTGATTGCCGAGGGAACGCCGGCCGAACGGCTGGTACTGGTCGGCAGCGCCGCAGGCAAGTGGGCGATGCCGGAGGTGCCTGCCAATACCATCGTCATCCATGGCGAGCACGATGACACCATTCCCCTTTCCGACGTGCTCGACTGGGCGCGCCCGCAAGATCTGCCGGTGATCGTCATTCCCGGTGCCGATCATTTTTTTCACCGCAAGTTGCAACACATAAAGAATTTCGTGGTCGAAATGTGGCACCGCTGATTACACATTGGAAATATGCGGACGCTCCCTGAGGGACTACCCGCTTTCCAGGCTGGCGCAATCCGCAGGGCTATAATTCTCACGTGGTTTCCTGTTGTCATCCCGCTGCTTCCCGCGGGCCAATCTTTCTTGCGACCAATGAAAAAAATCCTTGCAGCCCTGGCTGCCACTGTCTTTTCCTGG
Organism: Noviherbaspirillum album; assembly: GCF_035916955.1. Taxonomy (NCBI): domain Bacteria; kingdom Pseudomonadati; phylum Pseudomonadota; class Betaproteobacteria; order Burkholderiales; family Oxalobacteraceae; genus Noviherbaspirillum; species Noviherbaspirillum album. The sequence continues at coordinate 48,220 of NZ_JAWIIV010000033.1, forward strand.
TCTGCGGCAATCGCGCAGGCCCTTCCTCCACCCACTGTCGCCGCCAAGTCCTGGCTCCTGCTCGACGCCACCAGCGGCCAGGTGCTTGCCTCGCAGGAAGCTGCCGCCCGCATCGAACCGGCATCGCTGGTCAAGATCATGACTGCCTACCTGGCTTTCTCGGCCATCAAGGAAAAGCGTCTCGATCCCGAGCAGTTGATCAACGTGTCGGTGCGCGCCTGGAAGGTCGATGCCGGCAGTTCGAAGATGTTCATCGATCCGGCCAGGCCGGTGAAGGTCAACGACCTGCTGTACGGCCTCATCGTGCAGTCCGGCAACGACGCCGCCGTCGCCCTGGCGGAAGCGATCTCCGGCAGCGAAGACGCGTTTGTGACGCTGATGAACCGCGAAGCCGAACGCATGGGTCTGAAAAACACCCGCTTCGCCAATCCGCATGGATTGCCCAGCCCGGACAACTTTTCGACCGCGCAGGACCTCGCGACGCTGGCCGGGCGCATGATCGCCGACCATCCGGATCACTACAAGATCTATTCGACCCGGGCATTCACGTACAACAAGATCAAGCAGGCTAACCGCAACCGCCTGCTCTGGCTCGATCCGACAGTCGACGGCATGAAAACCGGCCACACTTCCGGCGCAGGCTACTGCCTGATCTCCACGGCCAAGCGCACCAACGGCACCAGCGAGCGCCGCCTGATTTCGGTCATCCTCGGCACCGTGTCCGACCAGGTGCGCACGCAGGAAAGCCTGAAGTTGCTGAACTGGGGCTTCCAGAATTTCGATACCGTCAAGCTGTATGCCAAGGGCCAGCCGGTGGCGACGCCGGCAGTCTGGAAAGGCACGCAAAACCAGGTCAAGATCGGCTTCAATTACGATGTCTACGTGACCGTGCCGAAAGGCGTGGCCGACAAGATGAAGCCCGTGCTCGAGCGCAAGGACCCGCTGGTGGCGCCGGTGGCGCAGCACAGCAGGGTTGGCACGCTGAAGATGATGGTCGACGGCAAGCCGCTGACCGAATTGCCGGTAACCGCGCTGGAACAGGTGAATGAAGCCGGCATCTTCGGCCGCGCCTGGGATTCCATGCGCCTGATGATGAAGTGACCCGCTGCGGGCAGCGGACGACAGGCCTGTTCGACCATGCTGCCGATGTTCTGCCAAGGCGGGTGTAACTACCCGCCTTTTTGTTTTTGCTCTTCCGGACGGTCCGGCAAACACAGAACAAGCTTCCTGCCGGGTTACACTCGCAAGCGTCGTCCGTCGTCCGTCGTCCGTCGTCCGTCGTCCGTCATCCGCCAGAGCCCAGGAGTGTCCATGCCCGCCTACATCATCGGCCACATCGCCATCAAGAACCCGCAACAATGGGATGCCTACCGCGCGCAGGTCGGCGCGACCATCGCCGCCTGGGGCGGGGAGCTGGTATTCCGGGGGGAAAAGATCGAGGTGTTCAATGGCGAGCATCCGCAGACCGATACAGTGGTGGCGCGTTTTCCGGACAAGGCGGCGGTGCTGGGCTGGCATGCCTCGCCCGAATACCAGGCATTGATTCCGCTGCGCGACGCCGGGGCCGACGTAACCCTGATCAGTTACGAGGCAACGGCGTAAAATACCGGCATCGCCGACCTGTCCAAGGTCTTGCCACATGGCCTGCTTCCACTTTCAGGATGGCAAGCAGCCGCAGCCGGAAACTCATCATGTCCCAGCCTACACAGCCCACGCAGCCCACCGAAAGCCTCATCGAATATCCCAGCGACTTCCCGATCAAGATCATGGGCGTCATGCAGGATGCCTTCGCGCAGACCATGGTCGATGTCGTGGTGCGCCATGATCCGACTTTCCATGCCGGGAAGATGGAAATGCGCCCCTCGTCCAAGGGCACCTATCTCGCGCTGACCGTGACGGTGCGCGCGACCAGCCGCGAACAGCTCGACAACCTGTACCGCGAGCTGTCCTCGCACCCGATGGTCAAGGTCGTGCTGTAGGTTGTGATGCCGCTGCGGCGGCCATCACTGTGACTTGGCCACTTCCTCCAGCAGCCACTGGCGGAAAGCCTGTACCTGCGGCTTGCGCAGCGATTCCTCGGGGCAGACCAGGTAATACGACAGCGTGCATTTCGCCGCCACATCGAACAGCCGCACCACGTCGCCGGACGCGATATCGGTCATCGCCACCGCATGGCGGGCCAGCGCGATGCCGTGCCCTTCGGCTGCGGCCCGCACGAGCATCGAGGAATCCTGGAACACCAGCCCGCCGGTCGGCTCCAGCAGGTCGAGGCCGGCCGCGCGGAACCACGGCGTCCAGGGTTCGCCCTCGCAGCGCAGCAGCGGATGCTTCACCATCTCACGCGGCGTTTTCGGCAGATTGCCGCCGTTGAAGCGCGGGCTGACCACCGGGTAGTAGAAATCGTCCAGCAGTTTTTCCACCGCCAGTCCGGGATAGTTGCCGCCGCCGAAACGGATGCCGATGTCGACCGATTCCCGCACGAAGTCGGTCAGGTGCCCGCTCGACTGCAGCATGACTTCCAGGTCCGGATAGCGTTCGATGAAGCGCCCCAGTCGCGGCGACAACCAGCGCGCCGCGAACGAAGGCAGTGCGGTCACCGTCAGGCGCTTTTGCTTGCCTTCCGCCCTGAGCTCGGCCGCCGCCGCCGCGATATCGCCGAGCGCCCTGCGCAGGGTTTCCGCGAAGCGTTCGCCGTCCGGCGTGATCGCGATGCGCTTGCCGTGGCGCACGAACAGCGCAATGCCCAGCTCCTCCTCCAGCGCGCGGATCTGGTGGCTGATCGCACCATGGGTGACATGGATCTCCTCGGCGGCGCGGGAAAAGTTCTGATGACGCGCGGCGGCTTCGAAAGCACGCAGCGCGGCCAGGTTGGGAAGACGTCTGAGATCCGCCATCTTTGTGAATTTTCCTAACAAAGGAAGCCAAAATATATCGTTTAGACAAGGCGCAGGCCAGAACTACAATGGCTTCACGTGGTTGGGGATTGCCTGTCAATGCAAGCCTGCAGCGGCACCTTTCCGCGCTTTCAGGAGTGTACTGCCATGAGAGGACTTTTCACAAACCAATTACTTTCGATCGCCCCCGGCGAAACCATTTCCGGCATCGCGCCGCGTGCCCAGACCCTGCGTGTAACACGCGGCAATGTCTGGCTGACGGTGGAAGGCATCAAGCATGATTACTGGCTGTGCGCCGGCGACAGCTTCACCGCAATTCCTGGCAAACTGATCGTCATCGAAGCAGACAGCGCAAGCAGCATCGACACCCGCCGCGCCGGCGCGCGCCAGGCCGTGGCGAATGTCGGCGCATGGCTGGTGGGCCTGTCGCAGCGCCTGTTCGGCCACGACACCGTCAGCCTCAAGCGCAATCGCGGCTGCAACAGCCCCTGCTGATTACCTGATTATCTGATCACTTCAAGGAGAAGCGCATGCGTGCTGCGGTGTACCGACGGACCGGTCCGGCCAGGGAAGTCCTGGCGATAGAAGACATTTCCACGCCGGAGCCCGGTCCCGGGCAAGTCCGGGTCAGGCTGCAGTTCTCCGGCGTCAACCCGTCCGACGTGAAGACCCGGGCCGGCCTGCGCACCAAGGTACTGCCCTTCGAACGCATCATTCCCCACAGCGACGGGGCCGGCGTGATTGAGGCGGTCGGCACGGGCGTGGACGCTTCGCGCATCGGCGAGCCTGTCTGGAGCTGGAATGCGGCCTGGGGCCGCGCCGACGGCACCGCCGCGCAATACATCTGCCTGCCGTCGGAACAGGCGGTGCGCCTGCCGGACGGCATTGCCGGCGATATCGGCGCCTGCATGGGCATCCCGGCGCTGACCGCGTTTCATGCGGTGGCCATGGATGGCGGCGTGGCCGGCAAGCGGGTGCTGGTGGCCGGCGGCGCCGGCGCGGTCGGCAACTATGCGGTCCAGATGGCGAGGCTTGCCGGTGCGAAGCAGGTCATCGCCACCGTCAGCAATGATGACAAGGCTGCGCTGGCCCTGGCGGCCGGCGCCGATGCCGCCGTCAATTACAAGGCCGGCGACGTTGCCGCGCAGGTGCAGCAGCTGACCGAGGGCGAAAACATCGACCGCATCATCGAAGTCGACATCGGCGCCAACATGGCGCTCGATACCGAACTGATCGCCGCCGAGGGCGACATCATCGGCTACGGCAGCGGCATGCCCGAGTTCGCCGTGCCGTTCTTCCCAATGATCGTCAAGAACGTGCGGCTGCGCTTCTTCATCGCCTACAACCTCACCACGTCCGATCGCAAGCGCGCGGTCGACGGTCTCACCGACCTGCTGCGGCAGGGAGCCCTCATGCACAACATCGCCGCGCGCCTGCCGCTGGAGCGCATCGCCGACGCCCATGAACTGGTCGAGAGCGGCAAGGCGACCGGCAACGTGGTGCTCACCATCGACTGAAACACGGAGTCCCGTTTCAATCCGATTCCATCATTCATGGGGAGCCACATGAAATGCCAACTCGCACAGGTCAATATTGCCCGCGCTCGCGCGCCGATTGACCATCCCTCCATGGCCGGCTTCGCGGCACGGCTCGATGCCGTCAATGCGTTGGCCGAGAACAGCCCCGGCTTCATCTGGCGGCTCAAGACCGACGCAGGCGACGCGACTTCGATCAGCGCCTATGACGATGAACTCATCATCGTCAACCTGTCGGTCTGGGAATCGGTCGAACATCTGAAGCATTTCGTCTACCGCAGCGCGCATGCCGAGGCGATGAAGTTACGCAGGCAGTGGTTCGAGCGCATGCGCGAGTCCCATATGGCGCTGTGGTGGATCGCGCCCGGCCATGCGCCGACCATCGCCGAGGCGAAGGAGCGACTTGCCTACCTTCGCCTGTACGGCGAAACCGAATTCGCGTTCTCATTCGCCAACGTGATCCACCCGCCCAGCGCGGTGCAGGCGATAGAGCTAATGGAACAAGCAGAACAAGCCATCACCATTTCAGGGAGCCCAGCATGAAAGTCATCCGCAGCAAGGAGTTCACCGCCGAACGCGCCTGGGGTGCGCTCGACATCGCCAACATGGGCGGCGTCACCACCCGTTTGCACTGGACCGACCAGCCGTACAAATGGCATGTCAACGACGGCGAGGAGGTATTCGCCGTGCTCGATGGCGTGGTCGAGATGCATTATCGCGAGCAGGGGCTCGAGAAATCCGCCGTGCTGCAGACCGGCGATGTCTTCTTCGCCGGCATAGGATGCGAGCATGTGGCCCATCCGCGCGGCGCGGCGCGCATTCTGGTGATCGAGAAGGAAGGAAGCGTGTGATGGCGGCGCAGATGCAAGTGGAAGTACGGATCGTCAACGCTTTCATCGACGGCGAGCGTGGCGGCAATCCGGCCGGGGTGGTGCTCGATGCGGAACGTTTCAGCCGCGAGCAGAAGCAAGCCATCGCTGCCAGCGTCGGCCTGTCGGAAACGGCCTTCGTGTCGCCGTCGCGGGAGGCCGACTTCAAGCTGGAATTTTTCACGCCGTCGCGCCAGATCGCCCATTGCGGCCATGCGACGATTGCCACCTTCGGCTACCTGCAGCAGCTGCGCCGGATCAGCCGCGCCGACAGTTCGAAGGAAACCATCGACGGCACCCGCACAATACGGCTGCAGGACGGCATGGCCTTCATGGAGCAGCTCGCGCCGCGCTACACCGAACTCGGCGGAGCCACGCCTGGCATCGATATCGACAGCGTGCTCGCTTCGCTGGCGCTTAACCGCGATGACCTGATCGAAGGCCAGGCGCCGGCCGTGGTCCACACCGGCAATGCCTTCCTGGTCGTGCCCTTGAAAAACGAAGCGGCCCTGCTGCGCGCCCAGCCGCAGATGGGCGCGCTGGAAGCGGTGAGCGAACAGCTTGACCTGATCGGCTACTACCTGTTCTCGCCCGAGACTAGAGTGCCAGGCCGCCATGCCGGCACGCGCATGTTCGCGCCGCGCTACGGTATCGCAGAGGAAGCCGCGACCGGCATGGCGGCCGGCCCGCTTGCCTGCTTTCTGCACGACCGGCTGCATGTCGATGCCGACACCCTGCTGATCGAGCAAGGCTACCTGATGCCGCAGCCGTCGCCGAGCGTGATCACCGTGAAGCTGAACAAGGCGGATGGCCGCATCACCGGCCTGATGGCCGGCGGGCAGGCGGCGGTGATGGAAAGCCGCGTGGTGAAGATCTGATTGCAGATTTGATCAGGGCTTGCGGGCGCGCAGCACCAGCAGCGCGATGACGCCGCCGACCAGTCCCCAGAATGCCGAACCGACACCTGCGAGTGACACGCCGGAGGCCGTCACGAGAAAGGTGACGAGTGCCGGCTCCCTTTCCTGCTCGTTGGCCAGCGCCGATGCCAGGCCATTGCCGATGGTGCCGAACAGGGCGAGGCCGGCGATCGCCAGCACCAGTTCCTTGGGGAAGGCTGCGAACACCGCGCCCACCGTGGCGCCGAAAATGCCGACCAGCAGGTAGAACACCCCGGCCGCCACCGCCGCGACATAGCGCCGCTTCGGATCCTCGTGCGCCTCGCGCCCCATGCAAATGGCGGCGGTGATCGCCGCAAGATTCAGCGCGAAGCCGCCGAAGGGCGCCAGCAGCAGATTGGCGACGCCGGTCCAGCCCACCACCGGCGAGATCGGCACCGCATAGCCGGATGCGCGGATCACCGCCACGCCGGGCACGTTCTGCGAGGCCATGGTCACCACGAACAGGGGCAGCGCCACGCCGACGATGGCTGCAACGGAAAAGCTGGGCGTGATCCATTTCGGCTGCGCCAGCTCGAAGCGTATGCCCTCCAGCTGCAGCAGCCCGCCGGCGGCGGCGATGGCAATGCCGACGGCCAGCGTCGCGATGACCGCATAGCGCGGAAACAGCCGGCGGCCGATCAGGTAGATCATGAACATCGCGAAGGCCATGCCGAACTGCGTCTTCATCGCGATGAAGGTATCCATGCCGAAGCGCAGCAGCACGCCGGCCAGCATGCCGGAAGCGATCGAGACCGGGATGCGGCTGATCATGCGCTCGAAGAATCCGGAAAAGCCGCACACGGTGATCATTGCCGCCGACAGCAGGAAGGCGCCGGTGGCTTCTTCGAGGGGCACCCCGGCCGCGCCGGTGATCAGCATGGCGGCGCCGGGCGTGGACCAGGCGATCACCACCGGCATCCGGTAGCGCAGCGACAGCAGGATGCAGGTCAGGCCCATGCCCAGGCCGAGCGCCCACATCCAGGAAGCGATCTCGGCCGGCCCGGCACCCAGCGCGGTGGCGCCCTGGAACACGATCACGGCCGAACTGGTGAAGCCGACCAGCACGGTGACGAAACCGGCGGCTAGCGCGGAGAGGGAGAAGTCCTTGAAGAATGACATGGGCAGGCCGGATGCTGTTGGGCAAGCCGGCATTGTTGCATGGATGTAGGCGCGGCGCCGCACGGGGATTAGTGTAATCGGGAAGTTTAAGGCTGGCCGAAGGAAGTCGTTCGATAGCGGAGAAAAGCTCGCCTCTCCCGCAGGCGGGAGAGGGGCGGGGGTGAGGGGAATCGCCAAGACCGCAGGATCTCTTGCTACCCCCCATCCCCAGCCCTTCTACACGAACTGGCCTGCAAGCCAGTTCGACTACAGCAGCGCAAACCATGATTTGCGACTCCCTGCCTTCTCCCGCCTGCGGGAGAAGGGAGCAAGTTCGAGCACGCTAACTTACCTCACCACACAAATCGCGAATCAACTCCCCCCTCACCTCCTCCGCCGTCATCCCGCGCGCAAACAGATGATGCAGCTTCGCAAACACCGCTTCGAAACTCATGTCGCGCGCCCCGACCACGCCGGCAGCGGTCATGCCGGCGCCGGCCGCATAGGTGCCGATATGCACCTCGCCGTGCAGGCATTGGCTGCGGGCGACCAGCACGGTGCCGTCGGCGCTGGCGCGCTCAAGCATGCGCAACAGCGCCGGATCGCGGTCGGGCGCATTGCCGGAACCGTAGCATTCCAGGATGACCGCGCGCGGCTTGAGCGCCAGCATCGCCTCGACCGCGCGCAGCGGCAGGCCGGGCACGAAGCGCAGCGGCATGATCAGCGCATCGGCATAGTCCGGCAGCTGGAAATTTTCTTGTGCCGGCCTTGGCAGCAAGGCCGGCACATTCAGGCGCGGCTCGATGCCGATTTCCGCCAAGTGCGGATAGTTAGGGCTGTCGAAAGCGGCCATGCGCGAGGCGCTGACCTTGGTGGCGCGATTGCCGCGCAGCAGCCGGCCGTGGAAACAGATCGCGACTTCATTGATCGCATCGCTGGCGGCCAGCTGCAACGCCGTGATCAGGTTCTGCGCCGCATCCGAACGCGCCGCGCCCAGCGGCACCTGGGACCCCGTGACGATCACGGGCTTGCGCAAGCCCTGCAGCATGAAGGACAGCGCCGATGCGGTATAGGCCATGGTATCGGTGCCGTGCAGGACGATAAAGCCGTCATGGTCATCGTAGCGTGCCGCGATATCGCGTCCTATCCGTTGCCAGTCCTGCGGCGTGGCATTGGTGCTGTCGATCGGATCACCGTAGGCATATAGCGCGTGACCCGGCAGCATTTCGCCATGGCTGCCGAGCAGGCGCGACAGGACGTCGGCGAAGTCGGGCATCGGCGCGTAGCCTTGCGGAGTCATTGCCATGCCCACCGTGCCGCCGGTGTAGATTACGCCGATATGTTTTCTGCTCATGGTCTATGAAGAGGAAAGGTGCGGGAATACCCAGATACTCAGATACTCAGATACTCAAGTGCCGGAAGCCATGCCTTCGCTTCCATTCGCCAGCTGCGCCAGCCGGCGGGCGACGAGGGCGGTGACATCAATGATCTGCTTGCCGGCCACATCGAGTCCGCCGATGGGGATCAGCGGCAGTTCGGTGCAGGCCAGGAGCACCGCCGGCGCTTCGAGTTCGGAAAGCAGGGCATGAAATTGCGGACGCAGTTGCGGCGCACCGCCGCCCAGGGCCTTCACGTCATAGATCAGCTGGTGCAGGCGTTCGGCGCTCGCGCCGCGCGGGAGTTCGACCTCCACGTGTTCCGCCAGCCTGCGGTAATGCGACCACTCGCCGAACTCGATCACCGGGCGCGCGCCCAGCAGGGCCACCTTGTCGATGCCGTTCTCCTTGAGGAAGTCTGCGGCCACATCGGCAAACGAGACGAACCTGGCCGGCAGGCCGAGCGCATCGAGCCGGGGCTGATAGACATTGAGGGTATTGCAGGCAATCGCGTAATAATCGACGCGCGAGGCGATGGCGATGGCCGTGTCGCGCAGGCAGTTCCAGACCGGCTCGTCATTGCGGTCCAGCTCCATCGACAGGCCGAGCGACGGTTCGGAATGCACGGTCACGGCGGGCGCATCGAGGTCGCCGCGGAATGCCTTACCCTGCAGCTCGCGGCTAGCCTGCAGGAGCTTGCTCCAGAGGTCGATGCCAGCCTCCGGCCCCGAGCCGGTGATGATGCCGATTCTCTTGCGATGGGATGTGGTATGCATGGCGGGTTCTTTCACGCCGGATGCGACGACACGGCATGAAGTCGCTTTGCCGCCCCGCCCTGCGGTCACGGAGCAGGTTGCCAATGAATAGGGGATCATTGCGGCCGGCGCAACGCCGGCCGCAAGCGAACTACGACTTACTTGACGACAGCAAGCTGTTCACGCTTGCCACCCTTGTAGGTGTAGAGCGTCAGCGTGCCGTCCTTGATGTCACCCTTCGGGTCGAACACGATGTTGCCGGTCACGCCCTTGTAGTTGATCTTCTGCAGTTCGGGCAGGTACTTCGCCGGAT